>CAYHOW010000012.1:0-20407 GCA_964358335.1 Candidatus Woesearchaeota archaeon | reverse complement strand
TCGCAGGAAGCCATATCCTCAACACCGAGAGGTGTTAGGGTATGAGTAGTTCACAAAGAGTATATAAGCTTAATGCACCTTGAACAGCTTCCTCAGCGCGAAACTGAGCACTATGGAGAAGATGATGTACGCCCAGAGCCAGCTGAGGCCGAATAAGACTTTAGGCTCCCCCACTAGGGTATAATATCCTCTCAGCCAGCCGAAGATAACTATCATAGGAAGGAAAGTTATCAGCATGGGCTTGAAGGACTGCTTCATGTATTTCAGGTTCTTGTCCATCAGGTCTTTCTGTTTTGCCATCATCTTGTCAGGCTGGTCCTTCATCCCCTTGACCTCGTTCTGCATGGCCTTCATCTCTTCCTTAAGTGACTTCATGAGGTTCTGGTCGGTGAAATACTTGTACGCCAGAGTCATCAGCAACGTCAATAGGAAGCTTACCAGAAGGAGTCCCCACGGGCTAGGCAAGGTGTTCAGCACCCATCCTAAAGTGGGATTAAAAATTCCGTCTAGAACCATGGTAATTGGAAAATGAAGCGATGTTTAAATAGTTATTGCTTCCCCATCATTTTCTTAAGCGCAGGATGCATGTCCATCATGTGCTCCCTCGCTATGTCCTCGTAGAGCCTGTACACAATCATAACGGTAAGCAGTATTCCCGTGCCCCTGCTCAGTGCGCCCAATAGGTCAGCGGACGCCGAGAAGAACCCTACAAGAGCTCCGCCCATTATAGTCAATGGTATTATGTACCTGTTCAAAACGTGCTCGAGAATCCTTTCGTCCCTCCTGAATCCAGGGATCTGCAGCCCCGAGGCCATTATCTGCTTCGCCTGGCTCCTTGCGTCCATGCCTGAGGTCTGGACCCAGAAATACGAGAACACTACCGAGCCTAAAACCATCAGCGCCATGTAGCTGCCAGCATGCGCTAGGTCAATCCACTGGAACGAGCCAGTAATCAAGCTCTCGACAAGCTGTGGCGGATTGATCCAATTTATGAATCCCGAGGCGGGCGCACCTTGCGCAGTGAATGTGCCGAGTATGGGCCACCCCTTGCTTTCCAATAATTTTGCCCAGAGCTGGAAATTGGCCAGCAACGCCGCTATTAGAATGACTGGGATATTGGACGTGTAGATGAAGTTCAGCGGCCACCTTATGCCGTGCCCCCTTATCCTTCCGAACGATAATGGGATCTGCACTTTCATAGCTTGCGCATATACCGCCAATGCGAAAACTAGCAACGTGGCAATGATTGAGCTCAACGCCAGCACTGCGCCGGTCGGCGTCCTTCCTATTATGGACTGGAAGAATACCCAGACCTTGCCTACGGGAGCCATTGTCGAGCCGAAAGCTATAGTGCCTGCAGTGGTCAGTGGCGAGAACGCCCTTATGATGATCTCCTGCGATACGCCCGCGGCGATGAACAGGCTGATTCCTGAGCCGAAGCCCCACTTCTGGACTACCTCGTCCATGAGCATTACCAGCAGGCCGCCAACGATCAGTTGGCCGACCAGGACTAGCTGCATGGTCCTGAACATTCCTGGAGCCAGGGCTGCCGAAGGCGAAAGCCCGCCCAAGAACACGTATATAGCCCCCTCGAAGATTATGAAGAATATGGCCAATAGTTTTGACAATCCCTGGAACTTCTTCTTGTCGTCGGGATTCCTAAGGTCTAATTTAAGTATTCCCGAGCCGGTCAGCAGCTGCAGCACGATTGATGCGGTTACTAGCGGCCCGATGCCTAACGATAGTATTGAGCCGAAGCTTGCGCCGAGCAGGATTGACAGCTGCTCGAAATTCTCAAGGGCATTGTTGCCCAATCCGTATAATGGTATTAATGATAATACAAAGAATGAGAACAGGATGATGCCCGTCCACTTCAATTTTTCCTTGAAAGTTAACTTTCTCTGTGTTGGCCCCTTAACTTCCGGTAAGTTAAGGAGGATGTCAGAAAAATTCATTTAAGTTTTCCCTCTTTTACTTCTTTTTTTCTGCGGTCTCTTCTTCAAACGGCTCTTCAGGCGAGTTCAAGGCGTTAGCCTCTCCCCCGGCAGCCTCGATTTTCTCGGCTGCTTTCTTAGAGATATAGTTAGCGGTCAATTTAAGCTTTTTGGTAATCTTCCCTGTGCCAAGCAGCTTGTCATAGCCGGCATCTTCCAGGTTTAACACGTAATGGTCGCCTTCTTTCTTGGCCATCTTATTCTCTACTAAGAAGTCAAGCTTCTTGTTGATGAAGTCTAATGTGATAGCCTTGATCTTGACAGTGTTCTTTCTCTTGAACCCGTGCTTACCGAAATAGTCGTTGCCGTAAAGCTTTAGGATGGTAGGCTTCTTCTGGTCTGCCCTCTTTCCTGAGCCAGCCATGCCCCTTCCTCCCCTGTGGCCGGCGCCCCTTCTCTTCTTCATCGCGCCGCCGCCGTGAGTCTTCGAGCCACGGTACCTTACAACTTTCCTTCTCTTGTTCACTACCATCTTAGATCATCCTTTTGATAAGTTCATTTACCTTGTCTTTCCTGTACCCCAATGCGCCGCCTTGGCTGAACGGCTTCTTTGTGCCTTTCCTCTCGAAGCCCTTCACAGGCGGATTCAGTTTGAAGAACGGCTTAAGCCCGGGGATATCTGAAAGCTCTTTCTTGAAATCGAAATACTGCTTTATGAAATCGTCAGTTGCCAGCTTGGTCTTTTCAAGGATGTACTTGTCGTCAAGCTTCTGCTTTGCCGGCAATTTTCCCCTCTTCATCAGGAGGCTCTTGAATGTGGCCTCATCAATCTCGCCCCACGTGACGCAGTCCTTTACCTTCTGGAGCATGCCCAGGTATGAAGGCGTGCTGGTTATGATTACGCAGGTGTTCTTGTTGTACAGCCTCAGCATGGTGAAGGTGTCCCTGACTGTCTGCTTGATGTCGCAGTCTCCCTTAATCCTGACGATAGCAATTCTCTTATTCATTTCTAGCTCCGAGGCCTACCCTTCTCGCCAAGTCTGCTTTTACCTTGACCTTTGAAAGCCTTTTCAGGGCTTCAAAGCAAGCCTTAATCAAGTTGACTCTTGTAACGGTTAGGCCCTTATTCTTTGAATATACGTCTTTAAGTCCGGCAAGCGCCAACACTTTCTGGCACTGCTTTGATATTACTAGGTTAGTGCCTTTAGGTGCGGGCATTATCTTTACTATGACAGATCCGCATTTGCCTTCGACAGCGAACGGTATTGAGTGCGCCTCGCCGCAGCCGCAGGCCCAGGCGCCGCATCCTCTCTTGATTTTGGCAACATTAAGCTTGGCCCTTCTTATCGCCTTCTCTCTTGCAGGCATTGTCTCCTTGGCCTTGCCCATGCCGATGCCGATGTAGCCGTCCTTGTTTCCGACAACGGCCATAGTTGAGAATGACGGCTTGTTGCCTTCCATGGACTTCTTCTGGGTGGTCTTCCAGATGCTTCTCTTTCCGCCTCCGAACTTGCCCTTTGACTGCCCGATTGCAAGCAGGTCTGATTCAAGGCCAGGCAGCAGTGCATCGACAATTTCTGGCTCCATTATCCTTATGCCCTTGTCAAGTATCTCGTCGATGTTCTTGATTTCTCCTGACTTGACTCTCCTGCCTAAATCTGTCTTGGGTGTCCAAGAGTTAGGATCGAACGCCTTGGCGGTCCTTATGCCGCTTTCAATTTCAACCGTTGATTTATCTTTTTTTGCCATTTTTAACCTTTCAATATGCTGTGTTTTACTTTTTCGTAGTTCTTCTTTGCCTCTTCAGGATTTTTGGTGTGTGCACCGACAAGCCTTTCTTCGGGAGGCACTACGCTATCGTCATGGGGCACGTTGACGCCTGCGTCAAGCACGCCCTTAAGGGTAGCATAAAATATTGAGCCCTTGACAGACTTGTAAAGCCCGAGGTCAAGCACTGCTTCAGCTACGTTCTTCTGTTTCGCCCTGACGCCGCACAGCAAGCCGACCAAGTAAGCTGCAGGCAGGTTTCTCCTGTACCCTTTCCAGCCCATCTTTATCAGTTCCCTGCTGTGTGCGCTGGCTGTGATCTTGTCGCCATTGGTGCCGTACTCCACTATCTGGGCGGTGATGTTCTTCAATGATTTCCTGATTACCAACCTAGGCTTGTTAGAGGCAAGGAGCTTTATCCTTTTATTATAATCTGTCTTGCCTTGCCTTTTCCTCTTGAATGTTACAACTTTAGTTTTGTGGCTTTTCATTTTTTCTGCTTGAATAGGTTATGCTCATTCAAGTATAGTTTTATATGTCTGCGGCTTCTGAAGAAACCGCCTTTAATCTTCAAGTACATCGACCTGAAAGTGGCGACGTCGATAAGTCCGCTTGCCCTTATCTCCTTAAGGAAATCTCTTTGCGCCCTGACTTTTGCCATCCACTCGGTCTTTCTTGGCAGCCTTGCCCTGCTTGAGCCTTTCCTCGAGCCGGGACCCTGCATCCTGCCTTTCCTCTTCTGGGTCTTGATCTTCTTTGACCTGAATCCGGATATGCCTGTGTCGGGCTTAGCCTGGATAACCTTGTTGTTTATTAGGCCTCTAACGTCCGCCTTGGTTATGGCCTCCTTGACTTCCTGCAATCTCTCAGGATCGAACCATACCTTGTTTTCGCCAACTTTCAGAAGTTGGGCTGATACCCTTCTTTGACTAGTAAGTCTCATTTTTTCTCTCTAACACTTTTCTTTGTTCTTCCTTATCTTTCTTCGCCTTGTCCTCAAGCGAATCTTCCTTGGCTTCTTCCTTCTTCTCTTCCTTCTTCTTTTTATCTTCAGCTTTCTTCAAGGACTCTTCTTTTGACTTCTTCTTCCTTTCTTCCTTATTTTTCTTGTCTTCCTTGTTCTTCTTGAGCTCGTCCTCGACCTTGCCGACGAAAGCCTGCGGTTCTTTGACGTTAAGCACGGTAACCTTAAGTTCCAATGCCTTCTTGAGTATTTCAACCTTGTTCTTTATTCCTACCCTGGCGACCAATACGCCCTCAGTCTTCCTGTCCATGCCTTCCATGTCCTTGACTGACTGTACGTACCTCTCCTTCAGCCCGAGCCTGTGCAGTCCCCTGACCGATTTAGGCGATGACCATCCTGTAGATGGATGAGGCATCCTGCTCTTTCTCTTCTTCCTGAGCTTTGAGTGCATGCCCTTAGGCTGCCTCCACTTCTGCTCAAGTTTCTTGACCTTGTGACCGTCTTGTCTAAGGAAGATGGGCTTCTTGTCCTTCAGCTTCTTTCTTACTGCCAATAGCTGTTCCATTTTACATTACCTTCCCCGACTTATCGGTTATCCAGATTCCGTCCTGGAACCTGGTCCTGCACCTGTTTGTTATCCTGCAGCTCTGCTCTATGTTTGCAGCAGTCTGTCCCGCGTCTTCCTTGTTGCAGCTGGTTACCAGCACCTCGTCGCCCTTGATCTCGACCTTGGTGCCTTGCACAATCTTTCCTCTCCTTGCCACTTTCTCGCCGAGGAAATTCTTTACCACAACGATGGTCCCTTCGACAGCGACTGACATAGGGAAGTGTCCCGAGCATATCTTCAGCTTGTAGGTGTATCCTTCCGTGACGCCCTTCATTATGTTCTTCAGGTGCGAAGTGAATGTGTTTATGATTGTCTTTTCCTTCTTTGTGAACTTCTTAGGCTTTACCACTATATCATTTCCTTCTCTTACTATCTCTATCGTGGGGAAGTTCAGCTCTTTCCTTATCTCGCCCTTAGGGCCCTTGACCGCCAAAATATCGCCCAGAGTCACATCTACGCCGTGAGGTATTGCGATATGTTTTGTTAGTCTTTTTTCTGGTATCATTTTAGTATATGTAAGCTAAAAGCCTGCCTCCCAATCCTTTTTCTTTTGCCTCGATGTGGGTCATTATGCCTTGGTTTGTCGATACGATTATGATTCCGAAATCCTTCGCCGGCAAGTATCTCTTCTCGAACTTCTCGTAGTTGGTCTTCTGCACGGAGTACCTCGGCTTGATGACGCCGCACTTGTTTACTGCGCCGAGCAGGTTCACCTTGAACATTCCGCCCTTGTTGTCCTCGATTACTTCATAGGCGCCGATATATCCTTGCTTATTCATTATCTCAAGCACCTGCCTTGTGACTTTCGAAACAGGCTTGATTAGGAACTCGCTTCTGCCGATGATTTCCGCATTAAGCAAGTTTGACAATGCCACTGCCAACGTATCATTCATAGTCATTTTTCATTTACCCCTAGTTGTACTTTTTGAACCCTATCTTTTTTGCATTCTTCCTGAAGCACTGCCTGCACAGGCCGATGCCGTAAGACCTTATATGGCCTCCTATTCTGCCGCATAGCTTGCAAGGCCTGGTGTTGACGCCAATCGTCCTCGGCTTTGGCGTGTTATGCTTCTTGAACTTCTTGAGCTTGACCGGCTTGTTCTTAAGTTGCCTAAATACCTTTTTGAAACTTCCTGCAGTCATGATTATTCATCTCCAAACTTGATTTTGAACTTGTCCTTGACGAAGCTCATCGCCTCTTCTTTTGAAATCCTGTGCCTTCGAGGAATTGTCTTTGTCTTTATCTTCCTCTTCTTGATCCTGAAACCATGCCTGTTAAGCGTGACAGCTACCTCAAGTCCGATTATTCCGATTTCCATGTTGTACTTGGTTCCGGGTATATCTAGATACTCCTTGAGGCCGAAAGAGAAATTTCCTTCATTATCAAACCTCTTGCTGGCCAGTTTCCTATCGACCGCATCAAGCATCTTCTCAAGCATCTCCTCGGCTTTCTTGCCCCTCAAAGTGACTTTGGTCCCTATCGATAATCCAGGCCTCAGGCTCCATCCAGGGATTCTCTTCTGGGTCTTGGTCTCTACGGGCTTGGCTCCTGTAAGCTCTTTCAAAAGCTTCATCGCCTTCTCAAGCTCGGGGCCAGGCTTGCCTGTACCGATGTTAAGCGTGACTTTCTCTACCTTGATTTCTTTCATCTGATTCATTTTAATCTTCCAGTTCGATTACGGGCTTGTCTTTCCCGATGATCATTGCATACTTCTTTTTCGTCTCGAACTCGCCATCCTTTGTGCTGAATATTATATCGTCAGGCTGTGAGCTCTTGAACGACCTGACGCCCTTGAGCACGCCCACGGTGGCTACCTTGTTTCCGCCAGTGATGACTATCATGTATCCTTTCTCGAAAGGAAGGTGGCTGACTATCTTCTTATCCTGAGTATTGACAATCACAGTATCATTTACCTTGTAAGCCGCATTGTCCACAAGGAAGTTTGAGCCATCGTTTAGATGCAACTGCACTTTGCCTTTCTTAATCAGCGACTTGCTCTTAATCAGGCAGGGCTTGATTGCGGTCTCTTTAGCATCAATCTTCTTGAGCATGAATTTTCCGCTCTTGTTGTAAAGCATCCTGTAGGCTTCCTTTATCTTTGGCAGTTCAACAACGTCCATGAAACCTACCGGGAACTTCTTGTCCTTCCTTACAATCTTGTTTACTAGGACTTCCTTGTTCTGCAATATCTTCCTGACATCCTGAGTGGTGGGAGCCAGCCTTAGCATGTCTTTTATGATCAAGTTCAGAGGCATTGAAGTCTTCAGGCTGTGCGAACCTGGGTTAGGCCTGGTTATGAACATAATACCCTTTCTCTTAACGGGCCAAGTCTTTGGCGAATTCAGCCTAATTAAGTGTCTTTTAACCATTTTTATTCTCCTTCACGTTAGGGTTTTTCCTGGAAAGAATCTTCTTTCTCTTTTTATCATCTAGGTTTAGTTCTGTAATCATCAGGTTTGATGCCTTAAGGGGATAGAATGCCTTTGTTCCGTCCTTCTTTACGTGCTCTATGCCCTCGACGTAAATCTTGTCGGTCTTAGTCTCAATCTCATCGACCTTGCCTTTCTTGTTCTTGAACTGTCCTCTCATTATCCTGACTGTGTCTCCTTTCCTCAGCCTCATGTTCCTCTTGTTGTGCTTTTTCCTTAGCTCTTTGGACAAGGTTGAGATAAGCATTATCTTAGGCTTTATGTGCAGTGGCGCATTGTGTATGAACTTCCTCTGCTTCCTAGGTTGAACGCTTCTGTTCCACGATTTTGAGATTGTTGTTTTCATTTTAAACCACTATGCTTGCTACCTTAGCTATGCCTGGCCACCTGTCTGCGGCCTCCTTTGCTATGGGGCCCTTGAATATCGTGCCCTTGGGGGTAGCGGTCTTATCATCTTTGAGTATGACTATTGCATTGTCCTCGAACTTGACTCTCATTCCGTCAGGCCTTCTGAACTCTTTCTTCTGCCTTACGACGACACCGAGCACCATCTGCTTCCTCATGTCAGTCCTTCCCTTGACAACTGAGACGTTTACTAAGCTTCCGATGCCAGCAGCGGACAATCTCCTTCTGACTGTCTTGTGCCCCTTGACGCCTATGATTCTTACGAGCTTTGCTCCCGAATTGTCGCAAGTTTCCACAAGCGAACCTATAGGCAGTGCCCTGGGTATTTGTGCTTTCAGCGCCTTCATCTTATTCCACCTTCTCGATTATTATGAACTTTTTAGTTTTTGATATGGGTCTTGACTCGACAATCCTTACGACATCGCCGACCTTTGCATTGATGCAAGCGGGATTATGTACCTTGACCCTGCTCCTCTTCTTTTCGAATCTCTCAAACTTGTAAAGGTAGCTTGTCCTGGGCCACTCGACTGTTGCAGTCTTGTTAAGGTCCTGCTTGATTATCTTGCCTGTGAATGATCTTCCTCTCAAGCCTATCTCTCCATGGAACGGGCAGTGAACATCCTTGCATGCTTCCTTCGGCGCTTTTACGTCTAGTCCGATGTTCCTCGCCTGTGCTTGTTTCTTTGCCATTGTTTATCTCCTTTTGATCCTTTCTTCCGGCCTCGACACCATGTCTTGCCCGGAAACCTCGACGACTTTCCCCTTGAATTTCGTCTTGAACGTAATCTGTGATTTGAGGACCTTTTTAAACTTTCCCTTTTCCTCAATCGTTAGCGTGCTCCTTGTCTCATCGACCACCTTGCCGCGCTTTCCTACCAAGCTTCTGTTGGGCGACGCGACGACCTCGATGTCGAGACCTATGAGCTCATGTTTGACGATGTCTTGTGATTTTGCCATGCTTACGCGGTTATTGTCGACGGCGGAAAGCCGAACTCTACGAGGTACATCTTGACCTTCTGGACATGATTTCCCTGAAGCTCGATTGTGCCTCCCTTGGCTGTGCCACCGCATGCAAGCTTTGACTTGAGCTTCTTTGCCAAGTCCTTGAGGTCGATGCTTTTATCGTTTATGCCTTCGACGACAGTTATCAGCTTGCCAAACTTTCGCTTTTCGGACCTCACAGTTATTTTCTGTTCTTCTTTTGCGATTGTCTCGCAAACACAGAGGTCTTTAGGCAACCCACATTTGGAGCAAATCTCATTCATTGCTTTTTCTTAGCCTCCGATTTTTTTGTTTCTTTTGATTTAGCGTGTAATATTGTAAGTATCCTTGCGATGGTCTTCTTTACCTGCTTGACCCTGCCTGGGCTCTCAATGGCTGTGCCTGTCGATTTCTGAGCGTTGATTTTCAGCAGGTCCTTCCTCAGGTCTCTCATCTTGGAGTTGAGGTCCTCGACGCTCATCTTTGCCAGTTCTTTTGCTTTTATCTTTGTCATTTTTATTCTTTAACTTCCTTCTTCTCTTCTTCAACTTCAGCAGCTTCTTCCTTTTTAGGCTTTGCTTTCTTTGCAGGCGCCTTCTTCGCAGCTGCCTTTTTCTTCGGAGCTTTCTTCTCTTCCTTCTCCTCGCCTGCGGTCTCGGTTATGACTTCCTCGACCTTTATCTCTACCTGCTCCGGCTTCTTTATCTCCTTTATCTCAATCTTGTCTGGCAATACTGTGTCGGGATGCATTATGCTTACCTTGACTCCAACCGATCCGGACTTCAGGTTGGCTACGCTCTCTCCCTTAAGCACCTTTGATTCTGCTATGTCCCCAGACTTTTTTAGGTAGCCAGCATAGAATCTCCATGTCTTTGCCCTGCTGCTGGGTACGCCCCTGCCGCCTATGACAATCTCTGCGCCCATTGCGCCTGAGTCTATGATTTTCTGCAGCGCCTTGTATCCAACGGCCTTGAACCTCTTCGGTCCGAACTTCTCCAAGGTGTTTACGACATGTTCAGCTACAGTCTGCGCATCCAGGTCCGGTCTCATCACTTCAGCGACTTCTATCTGGGGATTCTCCATCTTGAACTTCGACTTGAGTATCTGCGTCAGGTTCTTGATATTCTCTCCCTTCTTGCCTACTATAAGTCCCGGCCTTGGGGTGTAGATTATGATTTTCTCGCCAAGCGGAGTCTTCTTGATTTCGAAGTAGCTGTACTTTCCCTTGCCTATCTGTTCAGACATGAAGCTCTGTACCAGCAAATCCCTCATCTTCTCCGCAACGAATTTCCTTTCAATCATTTTTTCTCAACCTTCTTTGTACTAGCAACCTTGTGCTCTTTCGGCGCCTCAGCCTGCTTTTCTGCTGCTTTCTTCTCTGCCTTTGGCTTCTTGACTTCGGCCTCGGCAAGGATTATCTCTACGTGAGACCTCTTTGCCTGCCTTCTCCTCTGCCTTCCAGCGCGCCACTGGGTGGTGCCCTTGTTGGCCTTGTATATCTTGATGTAAAGAGATTCGGTGTTGAGCCCTTTGGCCTGTGCGTTCATCTCTGCCGATTCAAGAAGCATAAGAACTTGCTTAGCTGCCTTCTGCGGGAAGCTTCCTGATGACATGCCTCTCTTGTGCCCGGTGTCCATATTGAACTTCTTCATGGGCACGGCAACGGTCATCGCTATTACGCCCTTGAGGAGCCTCTTTGCCCTCTCGACGCTCTTGCCGCTGATGAAACTTCCTATTTCAATCACGTGTTTTGTAGAGATAGGAAGATCCATCCCACAAGCCATTGCAGTATGTTCTTTGTTCATTTTACTTCACTGAGACAGCAGAGCTGGACTTTGTGGCTCCGACGCCCGGAGCGCTATGCTGCACTTTTGATCTTGTCAATGCGAACTCGCCCAAGTAATGCCCGATCATTTCTGGCTGGATGATTATAGGCTCGAACGCCTTACCCTTATAGACGTTTATTGTCATTCCGACGAACTCTGGCAGCACTATCATGTCCCTGCAGTGCGTCTTTACGGGTTTCTTCTTTACACCTTCCTTGAACCTCTTTATCTGGTTAAGTAGCTTCTTTTGAGCGTCAGTGAATCCCCTCTTCAGGGTCCTTCTTTGTCTTGACGGCAGCATCTCTGCGAAATCGGTAAGGCTCATGCTCTTGATATCTTCTATCGTCTTTCCTCTGTATGTGAATTCTTTCTTTGCCATGTTTACCTGCCTCTGCCTGTCTTTCTAGCGTGTATCAGGCCTACGTTCCTGCCTGGAGGTGCGTACCTCGGGGCAGTCTTCGGCTTGCCCGCATGCCTGCCTCTGCCGCTTCCGAACGGATGGTCGACTGCGTTCATTGCCACTCCCGAAGTTCTCGGGTACAGCTTGTTCCTTGCCCTCATAGCATGCATTCTCTTGCCTGCCTTCATGAATGGCTTGTCTTTCCTTCCGCCGCCGGCGATGACGCCTATTGTGGCACGGCACTCGCCATTCAATACTTTAGTTTTCTTAGATGGGAACATTATGGTGATTCTGTCGCCTAGCTTGGTGACGACCCTTGCTGAGGCTCCGGATGACCTGACGAACTTTCCGCCATCGCCAGGGCTGTTTTCGATATTATAGATTAAGGTTCCTTCAGGTATGTTCTTCAGTGGCAAGGTATTTCCGTTCTGGACTGGCGATGAATTTCCTGAAGCCACTATATCATTCACCCTGACTTTCTCGGGTGCTGCGATTAGAATTTTTTCCTTGTTCTCGAACTGGACTTCTGCCAATGGCGCATTGTGCCCGGGGCAGTGCACTAGGTCCACTATCTTTCCGTATGTAATGCCATTCCTCTCGACTTCATCGTACTTCCTGTGCTTGATTGCGCCCCTGTACCTGAAGCTGGGAGCCTTGTAAGTATTAGTTCCTCTTCCGCGCCTCTGTGTTATTAGTTGCTTTCCCATTTTACAACAGTCCTAGTTGCGTTGCGACATCCCTCGCCGGAGTTTCAGGCGACAGTGAGATGTATGCTTTCTTCTTTCCGTTAGGCAATATAGTGGTATTAACCTTAAGCACTTTGACCTTGAACATTTCCTCTACGGCCGCCTTGATCTCTTGCTTGTTTGACTTTCTTTCTACTATGAATATGAGCTTGTTCTCTGACTCCATTATCCTGACGGCCTTTTCTGTCGCCAGAGGATACTTGACTACATCATAAGCGTCTTTCATTTGGCCTTACCTTCCTTAGCCACTTTGGTTCCGGTGAACAGCTTTTCCTTCTGAAGCCTTTCCAGGGCCTTCTCAGTCCATACAGTTATCCTACCGGGCTCGGTTCCGGGCGCAAGGACTTCAGCGTTTAGCGAATCCACGACGACAGTGTCGACGCCCTCGATGTTTATAGCTGAGCCTGACAATGAGCATTTCTTTGAAACTACGAGCAACGGGCCTACCTTTCTCTTGTACTTCCTTCCCCTTGCCTTGCCCTTTCCAGCCCTGACCTTCTTATCTTTCGTCCTTTCGAGCTCGTTGCCCAGGCCGATGCTGTTAAGCACGTCCTCGACTTCCTTGGTCTTCTTGAGGTCCTCGAACTTTGATTCTATGACTAATGGAACATGTTCTGCCTTGTGGCCCCTCTTGACGACGACATCCTTCAATGCTGTCGCAGCGATGGCCGACCTTATGGCTTTCCTTCTCTCCTTGATATTGATTTTCTGGCCCCACTCTTTCTCTGCCTTAGGCGGATGGGCTCTCCTGCCGCCGACCATGCCTGATACGTTCGCACCTACCCAGTTGAACTGCGATCCCCTATGCGACATGACCTTCCTAGGCACTCTTGAGATGCCCTTGCCGTAGCTGCCCCTGTACTTCCTTCTCCTTCTTGAGACTTTAGCGGCATGCCTCATGCCAGCGCCCTCTTTGGTGCCGTACTTCTGCCTTGACCTGGACTGCACAGACAATACTGCCCTCTTAATAAGGTCAGGCCTGTACTCTTCATCGAACTGCTCAGGCAGCTCGACGCTCTTTACCTTCTTTCCGTCCAAGCTCAATATGTCCGCTTTCATCTTCCCTGCTTCGACTCCTGGCTCACATAGCTTATCTGGGGCTGTATAGGCTTGAACTTCAGCGGCGGCCTCAACGGCTCCGTGATGGTAACAGCCCTCTTTGCCGGTCCAGGGACCGAGCCTTTGATTAGGATATAATCGTTTTTAACTAAGCCATAATGGAGGAATCCGCCATTCGGGTTGATAAGTTCCGGCTTGTTGCCTACCAATAGGTTCATCTTGTTGTACTCTGTCCTCAGGTGGTATCCGAACTTTCCTGGCTGGGCGACAGTGTACTGCACCTTCTTAGGATGCCATGAGCCCAGATTGCCGATGCCTCTCTTCTTCTTCTCGGCCTTGTGCTGCAGCCTCTTGACGCCGAACTTTTTTATGGTCCCGCAGAAGCCCTTGCCTTTATTTACAGAGCGGACATCGACTACGATGCCGTCCTTAAAAACATCAGAAACCTTGATATCTTTTTCAAGAAGGCCCAACGCGAAATCCGACTTTGCCTTCAGGTCATTTCCACCGATGCTGAGCTCAATTACCTCCGGCCTCTTCTTGCCGATGCCGGTCATTGAAGGCTGGGCATATGCGACGACCCTTACGTCATCGAAATTTTCGGGGGCCTGGCCTTCCTTCTTGGTCGGCCTGAACTTCCTTGCCACTTCCTTCTCGTACTTCTTCGAGAAGACTTCGCTGGCGACTTCAAGCCCGTCCTCGCCCATCCGATAATATCTTACCGAATATACTTTCATGGGAGGACACTCGATAACGGTAACCGGCACCATGCAGTCCATGCCTTTGGTGTGAGAATTGGGATTGGGATCTTTCATTATTATGTGCGTCATGCCTGCCTTGTACCCTAAGAATCCAAGAATCCTCATATCGGCTGTGGCTTTCCAAGACCTCACTCTAGCGTAAGCTCTCTTGGCCCTCTTGTGCGGCCAAAACTGCATGCTGCCCCTGTGGGGCTTGTGAATCCTATTTGCGCCTGCCATGTTTTCACACTTGCTTTATTGTAAGACGTTTTAATGCTTCTTCCGAAGCAGCAAGCCTCAAGACTTCAGACTTGCGGTCGCCTTTAAGAATCGTAACGACTCTTTTTTCGTATTAAATGAATTCGCATGAACTCATTTTGATTCTTCGTTCTTCAAGAGAAAAATGAGACCATTTATAAAACTTTCGCTTATGCCACGACAGAACAGGATATGCCCATATTATGGAATAAAGCACTTGTGAGCAAAACGGAGCCTGATTAATAAGCTTTTCCGTCATCGAAAGCCGAATTGGTCTTATTTTCAGTTAGATTTAAATATTAAAGGTTAACTATTAAAATACAGATAAGAATCAAGGAGTAAAACATGGCGAAATCAAAATCAGTACTGCCTGCTGCGGCGATGGAGAAGCTTTTGAAAAGTGCTGGAGCAGAGAGGGTTTCATCTGACGCGAAAGAGAAGATGGTAGAGGTTCTCGAGGAGTTCGCATTAGACTTAAGCGAGCGCGCGATAAGGCTGTCTAAGCATGCCGGAAGGAAAACAGTGACAGGCTCGGACATAAAGGAAGCTACAAGATAAAAAAATCAAATAACAAATTCCATTTCTTTCTTGGTCTCTTTCTCGTCGAGGGTTAGTATTCTCGTTATGACTCCTTTCCTTTTGGCTTCCAGTCTTGCCCTCGCGGAATCAGCCTTAAGTTCAGGGGTCAATACGATTTCCTTGACGTTCATTATGTGCTTTACCGACGCCTGCTTAAAAGATTTAGATTCCCACACGAACTCTTCCAAGAACGAAGCAGGCAGAGTCGCCGAGCAGAAATCAGGCTTCAGTGTGCCGCCAGGCTTGGGCAATGATTTGCCGCACTTCATCTTGAAATTTGAAGAGCTGATTTTCAATAGTATGAAATGGTTCTTGAACGTTTCATAGATTTTCTTCAGCACGTCGGAAGGCACAGTGGTGTTGAATTCTGCCGTGAAAAGTTTTCCTCTTTTAGAATATCCAGATGCTTCGCAGGGCAAGTCCTTCTCGAAATCGTAGCTTGCGACAATCTTGCCGGACAAGTCCACGTTTCCCTTGTTGTTCTCGGCGATGATCTCGAACAGGTCATTGGACCAGTCCCAGCTGGCCTTGACGGAGACGTTCTTCCCGTTCTTCACGTCTATGAGGAACTTCTCGTACTCGCCCTTGCCGTACCTTGTCATCTTATGGTGCACTACATCGTCCACCTTGTTGTTGAATATTTTCTTTATAGTGTTCATTTGTCAATCTCACCCTTTAGTTTTTTCAGGTCATACTCGCCCTCTTTCCGTTTAGCATATGTAGGGTCATTATAGACAGCGTACACCAGCCTCTCGACGCGTTCCAGCCTGTCATCCATGACATCCTGCCTCTTTTCGACCTCAAGTTTTCTTGTTATTTTTTCCCGTTCTTCTTTGTCGGTTGCCATCTTGAAATACACCACCACGTTCTTCGGCAAGTCAACGAAGATAGTCTTTAGCACTGCGACTATCACGCTGAATATGGCGTTAAGGACCTTGCCTATAAATTTTATGAATTGTATTGTGGGATTCATGGTTCAATGCTCTTTAGCTCAATCGATATGGCTTTCTCATTGACCCTCATATAGTTGGGGCAGAGTATGTAAGCGTAATTGTTCCTTATGCAATACTCAATGATATCTGTGTTGAACTTAACTACAACGTTCAATCCCCTCTTGTCCCTGTGCAGGACATCGAACTTCTTAAGGTCCTTCTTGACTTTCTCGGCTTTTGCCAGTATGGCTTTCAGGCGTTTTGTTTCAAGGTGAGGCAATACTTCCTTATAGAACTCTGGATGCACTTTAATTGTAGAGAACACTTCTTTGGCCTTGTCGAAATACTCGGGCTTGTCGACCGAGACGAAGCCACCATACCCGTAGTTGGTGGAAGTCCCTTTGCCGAAGCTGCCGATTATTATGTCGGAATATTTCCCTTTGCTCAATTTTGAATCGCCCAATGCGCCGGACGCGTCCTCTATCAAGAGGCAGTCATTGTCGTGGCATATCTTGGCTATCTTCTTTATCGGCTGCTCAGCGAAATATCCAGCGAACGAAGTAAGCACCAATGCAGAGGCGTTGTCCATCTGCTCCTTCAGCCTTTTCAAGTCTATCACGCCGTAATCAGTCTTGACTTCGCGGATATGGTAGTTGAAGAATGACGGGTACTTCTTGAACGACATCCATCCGCCCTGGTCGGGGATGAGGATGTTCGAGCGCGGATTGACCTTCTTTGCCATGCCTATCGCGACGAAGATGGCGGAGTTTCCCCTGTCGGTTATTCTGACAAAATCGTGCCGGGTAAACTTCTTCAGCCTCTTTATCACAGCCTCGGTTTTCTTGCTGTCGCCCTCTTCATTGAACATACCTGAACCTAGCCAAAGAGGATATATAAAGCTTTTGTGGGATTGGGTTTACAGGGCTAATTTTATTCAACATATTTCCCAATTTCCCTTTTGATCCTAGAAATCAGCGTCGGCTTCTCCTTGAGCCCTACGTCTATGAGGCTCTGCAATTGCGCCATGACAATCCTGTTTACTTCAGCGAAATCTCCCTGCGACGGGTTCGAGCCAAGAAAATAATTGACGTCGATGGGGTTTCCTATATAGGCGTCGACTTTCGTCCTCATAGGAGGAGTGACAGCCAGAGGTATGATCTTTGCCGACTCCCACAAATGGAATATGGTCTTGCCCCTGACCGTATCGCCGAAATGTATCTTGTCGTCCATGTACCTGAGGAATCTGCCTATCGGCTCTTTTATGTCTGCCAATATAAGTATGCTTTCTTCGGCGCCGATGTTGCCTACAGGGATGATGGGCTTCTTTGCCATGTATGCTGCTTTGAGATAGCCAAGGCCTGAATCAGAGAATCCTTCGACGGGCCTGACCTTGTAGCAGTGGTACCACGGCTTGCACGCGTCCATTATGCCACCGGGGCAGACAAGGGTTAGCTTGTCGTCTTCCAGAAGTTTTACGGCAGTATCTCTGGTGCCGAAAGTCCCTCCGATGGTCTTGATGAAATCGCTTTTCTTGAGCAGCTTGTGCCCGAGCCCATATATGGCCCTTCTCCTTTTCTCGAATATCCCGAAATATAGCGGAGCCACATCGCCCAGATATGGCGTGGCGTGGTTTGAGACAAGCATCGCACCGCCCCTGTTGGGTATGTTTTCTACGTTATGCAGATCAATCCCGTACATCCACTGAAACCCTCTGTAGATGGGAGTCTGGACTATGAGGTCTAGCATTTGGATTATTTTTTCCTCATCGCAATAGAGCTCGTTAAGCCTAGGCTCGTACTTCGTGTCAAGGACTTCAGTGAATATCTCTTTCATGACGGAATGCGCGACTATCAGCTGCTCTAATCTGGAAAGTTTCCTGGGCTGCTTGTCCTTGAGGAAGAGGTCAATGTAATTCATAGGCAATTAGTAATAAGCTCGGATATATAATATTTCCCATAAACATTAAATATAACCTCGACATCAGTAATATACTATGGCTAAAAGGAAGAAGTTCTACATCACCACGGCGATAGACTACCCGTCGGGCAAGCCCCATCTGGGCCACTGCTACGAGAAGGTATGCTCAGACGTCCTGGCGAGATGGTTCAGGATGTCTATAGGGAAAGAAAACGTCTTCTTCATGACAGGCGTCGACGAGCACGGGCTGAAGATACAGAGGAAAGCCGAGGAGATGGGAGTCACGCCTCAGCAGTATGTCGACACGATGGTGTCGCACTTTTACAAATTATGCGAATCCTACAGCATATCTTACGACAAGTTCATCAGGACTACGGACAAGGACCACATAGATTACTGCCAGAAGGTTCTGAAGGAAGTATACAAGAACGGCGACATCTACAAGGACGTTTACGAGGGATTGTACTGCGTGGACTGCGAGACATATTACACCGAATCGGAGCTGGTCGACGGCAAATGCCCGAGCCACCTGAGGCAGTGCGAACACATGAAAGAGGAGAGCTACTTCTTCAGGATGGGCAAGTACCAGAAGAAGGTCGAGGCCTACCTTGGCAAGGGCTACGTGCTGCCTAAAGACAGGAAGAGCATCCTGATGGGAAGGATAAAGGAAGGGGTGAAGGATTTATGCATATCGCGGTCGTCGTTCAGCTGGGGGATACCTCTGCCGTTCGACAAGAGCCAGTACGCCTACGTCTGGTTCGACGCATTATTGAACTACGCGAGCGGCGTAGGGAAACCAAGCCTCTACAAGAAGTTCTGGCCCGCAGACCTGCACGTCATCGGGCATGATATCCTATGGCACCATTCTGTGATCTGGCTGAGCATGCTGATGTCGGCGAAGATGGAGCTGCCTAAGAACGTGTTCGTCCACGGGTTCATAAACGCCGAGGGCGGGGTCAAGATGAGCAAGTCTTTGGGCAACGTGATAGATCCCGTAGATATCTTAGGGCAGTACCCTGCAGACTCGGTAAGATACTTCTTAATAAGGGAGATACCATTCGGCAACGACGGCGCGTTCTCGGTTACCGCATTGATGAACAGGCACAACAACGAGCTCGCTAACGATTTGGGCAATCTGTTGCAGAGAACGGCAGTGATGATAAAGAAATATTTCGACGGAAAAGTTCCTGAGAAGACCAAGGACGAATTATCCAAGAGACTTAACTTCAAGAAGATTGGCGGCCACATGGAGAAGTACGAGATACACAACGGATTGGCGGATATATGGAAGTTCGTCAACGAGTGCAACAAGTACGTCAACGACAACAAGCCGTGGGAGCTGGTCAAGAGCAATCCTGAGAGATTGAAGGTCGTGATGTACAACCTTGCGGAATCATTGAGGATGATAGCCATACTAATCAAGCCGTTCATGCCTACGACTGCGGATAAGGTAGCCAAGCAGCTCGGCATCGCAGATTTTGAGAAGATGGATTTCAGCGACTTGGGTTTCGGCGGTCTGAAGCAGAACAGGCTGCCTGAGCCGGAGATACTTTTTACAAAAATAGAAGAGGAAAGCAAGGAGGCGCCAAAAATGGCCAAGAAAGAGGAGAAGAAACCAGCAGAGGTAAAAGATGTGAAAGTATTGCCAGCATGCCCCGCATGCGACAAGGTCCCGTTCGACGAGTTCAAGAGGCTCAAGATAATGGTCGGCAAGGTTGCCAAGATAGAGAAGCACCCTAATGCTGAGAAATTATACGTGATGCTTGTCAACTTCGGAAATGTCTTGGAGGAGAGGCAGATAGTCGCAGGCATAGCCAAGCACTACACGATGGAGCAGATGCTGGGCAAGGAGATAGTCGTGGTGACTAATTTGCAGCCAGCGGTGATAAGGGGCGTGGAGAGCAACGGGATGCTTTTGGCGGCTGTGGACGAGAAAGACAACGTAAAATTGGTAGTGCCCGACGGCAAGATGGTGCCAGGCGCGAAGATACAGTAAAAATAATTTTCTTTATATGTCCCGGCCGTAGACAGGCTGGGCCTTTTCTGGCTCTTTGGCTAGATGGGTTACAATGTCTCTAGGATCGAACACCCCTTTAGGCGTTATGAACCCGTTGATGAAATAGTAAGGCGTGACATCGAAAGACAGGTACATCGCGCTGACGTTCTTCGGAGCTATCCTCACTTTGGTCCTCACACCGTTCTCATCCACGCCCTTGACCCATTTGACCTCGTCCGGGCTTCTGTTCTCTATAGGTATTTCCCTTCCGCAGCGAAGAGAGAAATCGAACGTGTGCAACGGCGCTGCGACATAGAACGGTATCATGTGCTGGTGCGCGGACAATGCGACGGTGTAAGTGCCAATCTTGTTGGCCGTGCTTCCGTTCGCGGCAATCCTGTCAGCCCCAACAATAACCAGGTCGACCAGGCCTTTGGCCATGACTGCACCTACATGGTTGTCAGGTATTATCTCCACGTCGACATTTTCGTTGCTGAGCTCCCATGCAGTCAGTCTCGAGCCCTGGTTGTACGGCCTTGTCTCGTCGGAAAGTACGTTCACCATTATGCCTCTCCTCTTCAATTCATAGATAGGAGACAGGGCAGAGCCGTAATCGACGAAAGCGAGCCATCCAGCATTGCAATGGGTAAGAATGCTTACAGATGGAAGGCTCTTCTGCAGCATTATCCTCTGCACAAGGTCAGCGCCGTTCTGGCCAATCATCCTGCACGCCTCGGCATCCGCGTCGGCGTATTCCCGCGCTGCGGTTATGGACCTAAGAGTGGCAGCGTTGGTGTCTTTCCCGAACGTGGACATATTCGAGTACACAGTGTCGACGGCGTCGAACAGCGCGTTGGCTGTAGGCC
>CAYHOW010000011.1:0-21522 GCA_964358335.1 Candidatus Woesearchaeota archaeon | reverse complement strand
TTACAGGCGATTTTGAGAGAAATTGTGCCTAAAAGTGCGGGAATTTAGGAAATTAGTTCCCTTTCTATTTTTTTAGGCGTTCTCGTGATTGAAACTAATTCCTGTTAGTTTATTCTGACCAAAAGGAAGGTCAGAGTTTTAGTGCAACGTTCTGTGGGTGAAGCGGAGGAAAAATTCAAAGTAAAAAATCGGCGTCATCAAATGCTGAGCACCATTGGCTAAAAGAATAAGTCAACAAGGGGATTCTCCATTGCCTCTTTGCGAAGGTAAAAACAAGAATATCAGGTGCGGCGCCTAAATGCCGAAAATGTTAAATATCCCGTAACATTATAGGATATGCAATGGCAGAGAAATACAGGCTATGGAATGTAACTTACATCTACAAGGCAAGCCACATCGACGGCATAGATGATGTAAGCACAACCTACCTCATTGTCGCCCAAAGCCATGATGAAGCATTAACGAAAGCCGACGGCTGCTTCTCGTATTGCGATTTGACCATCGGCCTTCTCAGGGACGGCGAGGTGAATGAGGAAGGCCTTAGGTTGTACAGCCTGCGCAGGAGCGCCTCTGAGATAAGAAAAACAATCCGATTCCCAAGACCCACATTGGACTCTGACGTTGAGGATTTCGACATAGGGGCGAGAATAGGGAGAGGCGGGAAGACAATCGAGTTTATAGTATCCAGGAAATAGTTGCTCCATTCGAACAAGCCTTTTCAGCTTCCGGAGAGAAAATCACTCTTACTTTCTTCATAGTTCCAGGTCAGACCGTATCGCCCTTCTCAGGTTGGGGTTATGGTTGTGTATCCAGGTTATTCCCTTCATGGTCACAGCAATCTTGTTGCTTTCCTCTAGGTATTCGAGGATGACTTTTAATACATTGTGGTTAATCTGCCTGGGAAGCTTCCTCTTGAGCTGAGCGACGGTGATGACGCTTTCGCCAGAATTTTTTATAACATCCTCTACCATGAGAACTGTGTTCAGCGTAGGGGAATGCATTTGTTTTTGGATGGATATTGACATTTGAGTCACTTATTATTATCAGTTAATAAGTATTAGGTATGGAATAATATAAAAATGTTTCGGTTTTATGTACTTTATATATCATCAAAAAAATTGAGAAGCTCAGCTTTCCTGCATATAATCCACAACTATGCCTATTATCTTTTTCACTGTTTCATTGCAATTCTTGAATGATATCTTGTCTAGCACGTCAATGCCATACTTCCTTATTATATCGCTGATCAAAGCATGAACGAAAGACTGGGTTGCGCCATCTATGCCATTAAAATCAAGTATTACAGAATCATTTGCATCCAATGCAGGAATTATCTTTGTGAGCCGGATATCCCTTGCAATGTCCTTGTTCTCAGCAAATGACCCTGTCAATTTTAGAATTTTTATTTCCATCATATGAACCTCGGCGACTTGTATTTTTCTTTTTTCCTCTCTTTTATGGTCTTAATGTATGTGTCACGAATCATATCCAAAAGTATTGAGAACTCTTCAGTTTTGCTCAATGAAATATCTACCCCAACTGCCGTCCCTTTCCAATAAGGATAATCCTCCCCGCCGGAATGCCTATCATTGAATGGATCCCCGTAAAGTGCTATGTGTTTTAGTTCCTGCTTGCCCTTCAACAGCTTATATATTGCATTTCCGCTATAAATCATAAAGAATTCCCTATTTATCTTTGCTATAGACTTAATGAAAAAAAGCCCTGCGCCAGCATTATACTCAGTGCCGCCAATTCTCCGAGTGGTGCCGGTAATGCCGGGCGTCAAGGCCAGACGAATAGCTTCCAGATGCGTTTTTGTCGGGTAAGCGTTATCTATGGTTCTCTTAATTCCAACGCCGGTATCAACAATGCCTATCCTGATAGTATTGCTCTTCTTGTAATATTGTGCTGAGACAACAGCCCCATGCTCTGCATCAGCATGTTCTATAACATTCCTGACTAACTCGCTCACAACATACTTTATCGAGTCTGCATGCTGCGAATCCAAATGGAGCAGCGGTATGATGTCTGTGATAAATCTTGTTAGTTCGGATGAATTGGTTATTCTCGTAAGCGGCACAAATCTTCCTGCCGGCTCATGCTCAACAATCTCCTTATCAGCTTTGATATTCAAGAAATTGAACAGCCCCATTCTCTGCAAATAATGCCTGGATTTTGCTTCTAGCTTTTCACAAGTGATATTATTAGGATTGACATTTAGGCCCAGCGCAGCAACCATGCACAGCACAACAGGATGTATTGAAATCCATTTCTTGTTTGCGGTGATATTTAGTTTTGTGCCGTCAGAAAAGTCTATCTTCTTCAAGAAAGGGTCGATATTCCCTAAAAATGCACTGTTAGGCAGGTAAATTTCCATACTATACCGGGAATTCACTTATCTATATAAATGTTTTGTTTTACACCGGGAATCCCGGTAAAAATATTAACATCCGGGAATCCCGGTAAAATTATAGATAGTATTACAGAAATGTCCCATATCATAGCAGTATAGCTTCATTTTCTTTATAAGCATCCAAAACATATACATCTCAGTGTGACAAAAATGTCATAAGGAGAATAAAAATGTCGTGCATGGCTGATAAACTGAAGAACTTATACGCATTGGTCAATCCTGACAGGATAGCTGATTTGACGGAAGCGAGGGTGCATATGTACAGGAGTGCAATGGGCAGAGGCCCTAGTTTGAAAGAGATGCCTAAGCCGTCCTACGACGGAGGCAGGCCAAGGGGCGTCCAATACGGCTCGCCGTCGCCGTCCTATATGGTGCCTAAGGGAACCAGGTACGACCTAGCTCCTGCCAAAATAGTGCCTTTTACGCAAGATTACGCATTCAGCAAGCCGCAACCGCTGCAGGCCCAAACTTTAGACAGCAGGGTCGACATGTTGCAGGAAATGATTGAAAAAGCCAGGGGGGAGCAGCAGAGATGGAAGTCGCTAACTCAGTAACATACGCCAACTCGCTATTGGAGTTGGCTGAGAGGAAGGAAAATGTGGGGGACAAGAGAGCCCTGATGCTAGAGGCAGCCGAACTGTACCTGAAAGCATCCAAGAACTCTTTAGGCGACGAGGCGCAGCACTACTACAGCATAGCTTCGCAGTTATACTTGAAATCCCAGCAGCTGAGGGAAAATAATCTTGAGAAGATGACGTCAAAGATAGAGGAGGGCAAGAGGCCCAAGCGCAAGTTCAAGGACATAGGCGGGTTAAGAAAAGTCAAGGAGTCTATAAGGATGAAAATTATAGAGCCACTTCAGCATCCTGAAGTTTTCCAGTATTTTGGGAAGAAGGCAGGGGGAGGTGTACTGATGTACGGCCCTCCTGGCTGCGGGAAATCTTTGATAGCGGAAGCGACAGCGGGCGAGGCTGACGTCGCGTTCTTCAACGTGCGCGCATCAGACATCAAGTCTAAATATCTTGGAGAAGCGGAGCAGAGGCTAAGCAAATTGTTCGACGACGCAAGGAAGGAAAAGGCGGCGATAATATTCTTCGACGAGTTCGAGGCTCTAGGCACCGACAGGACGAGGCAGGCGAGCAACACGAAAGGGATAGTCTCGACACTGTTGGCGGAGATGGACGGGCTTGGCAACAAGGACCAGAACATCCTGGTGATAGGCGCGACGAACGAGCCGTGGAGCATAGATGTAGCCCTAAGAAGGTCAGGCAGGTTCGACACGATAATCTTCGTGCCTCCGCCCGACCTGGAAGCCAGAAAGGAAATCCTCAAGATCCACATGGAGCGCAAGCCTACGAACTGCCTAAACTACGACGCGATAGCGACGGCCACGGAGAATTTCTCTGGCGCTGACCTGAAGGCGCTGTGCGAGGACGCCACAGACATACCCCTCAAGGAGTGCCTGATGTTCAAGGCCAGGAGGGAGATAACGAACGCCGACTTCTACGAGGCTCTGGAGGGAAGGAAGCCGACCATCTACCCATGGTTCAACAGGGCGAGGGAAATGCTGGAGAGAAGGGGAGAGGAGAGCATGTTCCCTGAGGTGATGGCGTTCGCCGCAAAGATTGGGAACAATATGAGAATCTCGGCATGAAGTCGGCGATATTCATGATAGGGAAAGGATGCAACCAGCGCTGCAGATTCTGCCTGAACGATTTCGATGACGGGAAAGAGCTTTCTTTAGAGGAAAAGAAGGAAGTTATAGACTGGCTAAGAAAAAATCAAGTAGAGACTTTATGCATCTCCGGAGGCGAGCCTTTTCTAAATAAGGACCTGTTCAACATCATAGAATACGCCGAAGGCATGAACATCATCATCCAGACCAACGGGACTTTGCTCAACGAAAGCATCTTGAGGAGATTGAAAGGCAAGGCGGCTTTAGAGGTTTCCTTGGAAGGACTGGAGAAGGAGCACAACTGTCTCGTCGGGAAACTCAGCTTCAATAAGGTTGTGAAGAACATCAAGCTAGCCAACGAATTAGGCGTAACTGTTTTCACGAACTTAACTATAACTAAAATCAACAAGGATTGTGTAGAGGATTACGTCAGTCTTCTGGAATCATTGGAAGTCAAGGCGGCAAGCTTCACCAGGCTGTACATGTCAGGGAGGGCGATAGCAAACCATAAGGAGCTGATGCCGTCCGAGGAGGATTACGGCAGATTCCTCAATAGCATCTATAATATTCAGGACAGGACAAAAGTCGTCCTCAACGTCCAGGCAGGGTTCAAGGAATCTAAATTAAGAGAGCATAAAATCAAGAACTATTCGACGTGCTCGATAGGGAAGGAGATAACAATCAATCCAGACGGCAAATTGAGGCTGTGCCCGTCATTGAACAAAGACTTCGGAGAAGCAGTCCGAACAGACCTCTCACAACTAGAAACGATAGTCCCTGAGGACGGGTGCATGGTGAACATCTTAAGATGTACAGGCTGAAATACGGAATAAGGGTGATGAAGTATGAGGAGCTCAAGCCTAGCGTCAGCTCGACATTAGTCCAAGCGTTTCTTGATAATTACAGTTCGGGCCTCGAGCAGCGGCTTCTGGCTCACCAAAAGGCTAATAAAGTTTCAAGTCTGTAATTAAAGGAAGCAAAATGGTAGATTTTGGGCACAACTACTGGCACGCCATGGATGAGAAGCCGTTGGAAAAGGTCAATCTTTCTACTAAGGACGTCGGGTTCTCATTGGGCATAGGCGACCCATGGACAAATATAAAGACCGGCGTAACAGCTGGAGCTTCCACTATAGAACTAGGGTTCATGGGCACTGGCAAGGGCTCGGTGCATTCGCCCACAAGCGTCACTCCTGAGACCATAGGCAAGACCAAGAGGGAAGACATCAGGATGATGGCGAAACTTAACGATATCAAATTGAGCACCCACGCATCTGCGAACATCACAGGCATAACGGGGATGTCGAGGGAAGGGAGAGGGTTCTCGGACACGGCTTCCGAGCAGACCGTCACGGAAATCCGAAGGGCGATAGACTTCGCCGCGGACACGGCCGAGGGCGGAGCTGTGGTGTTCCACGTCGGCGAGTTCCCGAGGGACGTGACCAAATACAAGGAGTTCCAGCCTAAGTACGGGAAGTGGAAGGAAGAGGAGGTTGCCTCTCTTGTAAATAAGGAGACGGGGCAGATGGTGCAGATGCAGAAGGGCCAGGTCTTATTGGAGCCGAAATGGAAGACGAATTCCAAGGGTGAGTATATAGACGAGGAAGACAAGGTCATAAAGAAAGAGGAGAGATTCGCCAAAGGCGTCCCGACCTACAATGAGCAGGGGCAGGTTACTTTTGATGAAAGAAGATGGGACTATTTCGAGAAAGAGGCAGAAGCCATCAACAAGGCCAACCCGAAAGAGAAGGTGGATCCCGCAAAATTATTCTTCATAGCATCGCAGAGGGCTGAGGCAGAGAGATCTTCGCCGTTCACGTACCAATACATGAAGCATTACGAGTCGGTCATCGAGAACATCAAGGAGATGAAGAAGAGGCTGATAGAATGCGAATATGTCGAGCAGAGGACGCCGAAGGAGAAATACGATTTCATAAGGAACGAACTGAAGAATGAGTTCAGGATGAAGGTTCCCGAGGACCAGAAGCCGAGCGACTTCCTGAAGGAGCAGATAAAGATGATGAGTATAGAGGCGCAGAGGCAGAAGGAAGGCTTCGTCGGATATGCCCAGCAATTGGCGCAGATAGACAAGATGCAGAAGGAGATAGTCCCGATAGAGGAGTACGGCGTCAAGAGGTCAGCCGAGAAGATGGCAATGGCGGCGATGCACGCGTTCACGGTCACCAAAGAGAGAGGACTGAAGAAGCCAGTGTTCATAGCCCCTGAGAACCTGTTCCCTGAGACAGGCTACGGAAGCCATCCGCAGGAGCTAAAGAAGATCATATCAGAGTCAAGGAAAGAGATGCAGAAGCTGCTGATGCAGAGGGAAAACATGAGCGAGGCAGACGCGAAGAAGAAGGCCGAGGAGCACATCAAGGCCACGTTCGACATCGCCCACGCGAACACGTGGAGGAAGTTCTTCAACAAGTCCGACAAGGAGTTCGACAAGTGGCTCGAGGGTCAGGTAGACGACTTGGTGAAATCGAACATCATCGGCCACGTCCACATATCGGACAATTTCGGATACTACGACGAGCACTTGGCTCCCGGCGAAGGCAACACTCCCATAGAGGGCTTCCTTAAGCAATTGCAGAAGGAAGGCAAGTTCAAGGG
Source organism: Candidatus Woesearchaeota archaeon (assembly GCA_964358335.1). Taxonomy (GTDB): domain Archaea; phylum Nanobdellota; class Nanobdellia; order SCGC-AAA011-G17; family GW2011-AR17; genus CAYHOW01. The sequence continues at coordinate 14,822 of CAYHOW010000011.1, read as the reverse complement.
GCACATAATCACAGAGCCCGGCGCGCAGGGAGAGGGAGAGTCGATATTCGGCTCTATGCTGGGCGGCTGGGCGAAGATAGCGTCATCGCCGATGTACAGGGTAGGGCCGGTGTCAAGGAAATGGACAGACATCGAGGGCAGCTATTTCGGCAGCACTTACACTCCAAGGCACGTTGCGGGCCAGTACCTGATAGACCCCAAGTCGGAAGACAACTGGTGGTCGGGCACGCCGTTAGAATGAAGAGGTGAAACAACAATGAAATTCCACGAGCAAAAGAGGGAGAAGAGAAAGGTAGAATTGGAGTATCCGAACACGGAGCTTGACATCGCCAGGCAGTTCGCCACGGCAGTGTACAAGGAGTTCGGCGACTTCATCAAGGGAGTCATACTGTTCGGCTCGGCCGCGCAGGAGAACAAGAAGAAGGGCGACATTGACATTCTTATTGTTGTAGATGATGTCAGGATGAAGATGAGCGATGAGCTTACCCAGACTTATAGAATCGTTTTAGAGAAGATTGTGGCTGATATTGACAGGGAAAGGCTGCACATCCAGTCGATGAAGTTCACCAATTTCTGGGAGTATGCGAGGGCAGGGGATCCTGTCGCTATAAACATCTTAAGGCACGGGATTGCTTTGATTGATACCGGGTTCTTCGACCCGCTTCAGGCACTATTGGACGATGGAAGGATAAGGCCTTCGGACGAGTCTATCTATACTTACTTCGTCATGGCTCCCGCCTCTTTGGGGAGGGCCAAGCAGCACTTATTGTCCGCCACTGTAGATCTGTACTGGTCGGTCATAGACTCTGCGCACGCTGCGCTGATGAAATACGGAGAGGTTCCCCCGTCGCCCGACCACGTCGCCGGGCTGATGGAAACTACCTTGATTAAGAACAAGCATATTTCCAAGAAGTCAGCTGAGACTATGCGTACATTCTACAAGCTGTTCAAGGGAATTGTCCACAGGGACATCAAGGATGTCAGTGGGAAAGAATATGATGTGTATAGGAAACAGGCTGAAGAATTCGTTGAAGAAATCAAGAAATATATAGAAAAAAAGAAATGAAAAAGGGTCTTATGCCCTTATCCTAGGCCTGTAAGGTCTGTTCTGGCCCTGGTCCTGTAGCGTCCTTTCGATGCCTGTGAAGTAGCCCTGCAGCAACTTATCCTTGTCTGCTAGCTGGTCTTCCTTTATGCCAAGCTTGTACTCACCGTTTCTGAACTTGACTAAAGCTTCTAAGGCCGACCTGCCTTCAGGATTGCCCATTGTTCCTCTTAGTTTCTCAACGACGTTATTTGTCATCTGCTTATTATAGGAATTAGCTACTTGCTCCGCAATCCTTTTACCTAAATCTTTAGTAATATCCTTTCCATCTTCAATAACAGATTCCAAAAACTCATCAGAAATACCAGTGTATTGAGCAACAACATTTTCAACAATCATATTGCTTGAAACGTTTGTTGCATTGAAGGTTGCACCCCAAACATTCTTTACGAAATAGTTTGTCACATCTTCCTTAAGAGATTTTTTGAAAGCTGCATCAGCCGGTTTATCTGCTAAATTTTGTGCAGAAAGTCTATTCATTGCAGTATAGAATAGCTTTGAATCGTAATAAGGCGTCTCTTCCGTAAGAACCTTCTCATACTTATTGACCATTGCTGTATAATCTACAACAGGTATTGTAGGCTTAGGAGCTTCAACTGGATCTATTGCACCAGATTGTGCCCTTGTGTCAACGGCCTTAATCACAGGTTGTGGCGGTATGGTTACTTTTGGTTGGTTTGTGTCTGCCATTGTGTTTGTTTCTCCCCTTTTTGTGGTTAATATCACGATACTACTATATAGTAGCGAACTAATATATAAACGTTTTGTATGGCTTATTCTGGCCATATTTGGGGTTTTTAAGCCATTTTAACATATGTGGCATATATAAACTAGCTATAGTTTAAATGCCTTACGGATTAATAAATAAGCGTGTGTTTAGTACCACATAAGTGGGACATTTAAGTAATAATTACTGATTAGTAGTAATATTTATATAGTAAGATGATGCATAAGTAAAAATGGTGAGACTATTATTAGATAAAGGAAGATTGCAGTTTATGGATTCAAATGAAGCTCAAAAAAGAGCTCAAGAGGATCCTTCTTTTCTAAAAGAAAATATGTATTTACATTTAGGACTAACAGATGAAATCATAAGTAGGATGTTGCCAATTGGAAAGATACTAAAATATACATCTACAATATTTATGAACAATAAAATTCAAGAAAATGAACTATATGCCAATCTATTGGAATCAATGGTTATTGCAGGAGAAGTAAATAAAAAATGGGATTACGATGAATTCAAAAGATTTATAGAACTAAACATTAAAAGTTTAAATGAAAAAAGGCCTGATTTCGAAGATTTATCTTTAATCAGTAATCAATGGTTGACTTTAACTTATCCAATAATAAAAGAAAAAGAATGCGAGAAATATCAACTCGAAAGGTATAGTGAATTAGAAAGAAGCGTACTCCTTAGAAATATAGACCAAAAAACAACCGAAAGGAATAATAGGTTTAGAGAAGGATTAAGATATTTTAACATTGCATCAGATGAAATATTTAATTATTCATTTACAAATAACATTGAAGCACTAGATAACATTAAAGAGAATTTATATTCAGGATTAGGTTCTTATACTCTTGATATTGAAGAATTAATCTCAAATGAATGGGATTGTGAGTTTGATAGGAATGCTATTGATTATATGTTTAATTACAAATTATTCCATTTAGGCCAAATAGTTAATGCTTTTGAAAAGATTGGTGAGATTGAAATAATTAAAGGCAACTATCAAGAAGCGATTAATCCACTAAAAATGGCTAAATTTTTATCTAAAGAAGTTATAAAACTTACAAATAATTTAATAGAAAAAAGACTAGATTTTTTAAGAGAAAATAACATAGATACATCAAATCTAAATATGGATGAATTCAAACAACAAATGCATTTTTTTTCAGACATATATTATTATGAGGGTCACAAATCATTATTCTCAACGCAATTGTCATTAGCCCATGTTTATGCCTTAACAAATCAGTATGGTAAGGTTATAAATGAAACCAAGGAAACTATGTCATTAACTGATTCTAGAGAAGAACATCTTAGATTAGAATTGAGTGATTATATACCAATTGAATTGAGAGTTCATAAATTATCACATAGAAGATTTATGGCAAGAAGAAGTAAATTATTTAATGAATATATTGTGACCGAATTGCCTGAAATTGAAGATATCAATTTAGAATTGCCATCAATAGATAACTTTAAACTAAATAGGTTAAGTTTAATATTACCACCATTAACATCAGAAAAAAGATATCAGTTTATTATTAATAACAGAAGAAAATATGCTAATTATTTAATTAAAAAATCATCTGATTTTTTGAGTCATGGTGAATATGAAAAATGGGATAATTGCCTAAAAAGAGCATTGGGTACAGATCCAACATATATGTTAACTTATGGAATACTAGCAAAAATAAGAAGAAAAATATATGGGAATAATGGTCAGCAAAATGATGACTATAATGACATTATCCAAGGTCTAATCAATCTAGCATCGCTAAAGGCATCTAATTCAGATTATGACTCTCATCAAATCAATCCGGATTATGAATCTGTTAAATCCTTAGAAATTTTGATTGCGAAGCCAGATAGTGAAGAAAACGCAGAAAAACAGCATAAACTTATGAGATTTTTCAATGAGAATTCAGAACATCAAAGTTCATATCCAGACTCATATGGATATGGAAAAGGAGTAGATGACAAAACATATCTTGTTACTGATTTGGTGGATGGAGAGCCTCTCTCATCTAGAATAGGAGGTGCCAAAGATAGAAATACCTTGCTAGGCCTGGTCCAGAAAAGCCTTGATGCATTAGTTGATTTCAGGCAAGTCGCAGAATCAAACAAGGATAAACTACCGAAATATGATATCAAGCTAGAAGAATTTGATTATGTAGGCTACTTTGAAGGCGAAATAGCAAGACACTTGAAGTTAGAAACAGAAATATATCAAAAAGGAAAGGCAATAGCGCAAAAGCTGCAAAAAAGGAAGAGAGTTTTCAGCCACGGCGATTTCCATCTAGGCAACCTAGTGGAAAGCAAAGATGGAGTTACAATCATAGACCTAGCAAAGGCTAATTATTCATCTGAGCTTTATGATGTTGCTATGCTCTTGGAGCAAGAGAAGTTAAGCCTAACCGAAGAGGAGAAGAAGCAATTTGTTGAAGCATATTTGCCACAATACTCATTCACAGAATATCTTGAAGAAGCAGTATTTGTAAACCTGCAGATTGGAAAAAAGTTAAGCAACCCAAACAAAGGCTATTACAGCCATGAGCAGGCAGAAAGGTATAGACAGAAAGCAATAGATATAATGAACAGGATTTAAGCAGTGCTGACCATCTTGAGCTCTGTCAAGTTAAATATCAAGGTAGTAATTGATCTTAGATGAGAAATTACGACAGCCTCGTTCTTAGACGCCTTCTCGAACAAATTATTCCTTTCCTTGAACATGCTTCTCTTGAACTTGATGATGTCCAATACCTTTCCCTTTTCATATTTATAGAACAACTGGTAATATAGATCGAACAGCTTGTTCACCTCATCAATGATTTGAATATATTCCTTTTTCATTTTAACTTTATTTTCAGCAATGAACCTAAACAAGTCAGCAAACTCATCACCCAAAGACTCCAATTCCCTTAAGGTAGAATATATGAAAGAAGTCTCATCATAATTGGAATAGCCCATTTTGTTAAGATATCTTAGGCAGTAATTTACGCTATAATTAATCTCATGGTCTTTCAGCCTGAAATCGACGAGCTTATCAAAATTATTTTCCCGGATGTAATCAAGCCCTTCCTCGCCAAAAGATTTCAGCATAAGGAAGACTCTCCTAAAGATAGGCTCGAAATCAGTAAAATTGCCGGAAACATCCTTCAACAGATAAGAATTTGACGATTCCTTGATTATTGCAAAACCAATCAAAGACCTAGCCACTTCATTAACCAAATCTTTTTCAGTCTTGGTACTAAATAATATTTCTATCTCATCAGCGCCTTTGATATAAGCAGAAGATACAGACCACCAAGTAAAAGAATAGCTCGTATCAGACACGTCGATTTTAACTTTTTCAAGTGCTTTCCCCTTGCCGGTAGAAATCACTACCTTATTGTCGCGCTCCTCAACATCCAGCTCTTCGCTTTTATTTATAGAATATTTCTTAATCCAGGTAGAAGGCAGCGAGAGAACGTAAGTCTTTCCGCCCATGAGGATAACTTTTCTTTTCATTTTGAAAATACCTACTTTTTAGGATGCAAGCTTGTATATAAACCTTTTTATTACTTATAAGTAACTACAAACCACCAAGTTTATATATCATAAACGAGCATTAGGAGTAAACTCAAAAGAGAGGTCACAAAATGCTAAAGCACGACTTGCATCTGCACACAACATACTCTGATGGTGTAAGAACACCCAAAGAAGTTGCTGAAAGAGCTTTGGAACTGGGTTTGGAGCAGATAGCCATCTCAGACCACGATAGCAATTCGGGGGTAAATGAAGCTATAGAAGCCAGCCGAGGATCTAATTTAGAAATCATTCCTTCTATCGAAGTAGGCACGACAGAGATAATTCACGGAAAGAAATATACCGACACTGAATTTCTAGGATACAAGTCCGATATTGAGAGGATGGCCACTTTTTCGCTGCCGGTAAGAAAGCAAAGAAGGCAGTTTGTCCAAGATTATATTGATACATTAAACAGGATAAACAGGGAAGGCAAACTAAGGGAGTTCAATGATAACTTGAATCAGTTCAGCAATGATGAAGCGCAGGGCGATGCGTACATGATCAGAGATGGAATCCAAACAATCAAACTAAAAGACGTGCTTGAAGATAAGTTCAGAAGGAGACTTAGAGACGAGGAAGCCGAGAGCTTGGCAAATAAGGTGGCTTTAGTTTCCTATGATTTCATATCTTATGCTTTGGATAATTTTTTAGAGCATCCGGAGAGATTGCAAAGAATACACCCAAAAAGAAGAGGTTATCTGCTGAAAGATGCTTTAGTTGCATGGACGCCTACAAGCCCGGACGAATACACACTAACGCATGAGAAAGCGATAAAGGGAATCTTAGACTGTAACGGGATACCTGTGCTGGCTCATCCTGCAAGAAACAAGAAGTTCCTGGAAAAAAAATGGATGGGAGAGAAAGACAGCTCGAAGCTAAACCCTGAAGAATGGGTCAAGGAACTGGTAAGGCATGGTCTGCAGGGGATTGAATTATACTTCTATTCAGGCAACGGATTCAGCAAAGAGGAAGAGGTGAAAGCAAACACGTACTTCGCAAATTTAGCGGATAAATATAGATTGATTACCACATTTGGCTCCGATTGCCACGGCCAAAAGGATGATGCAGGGGAACTGATAGGAAAGTTCCAGCCGGATTATATGACAGAAAGATTTGAAAGGAGCAGACTGTAAAATGGGAAGAATAAAAGCAATATTATCTGACGGGGGAAATATCCTGTTCAATGATACTGAGACTAAAGCTGGGCCATACGAGTCCATCAAGCCATACGTCCAAGGATTGACATATGAACAGTTTAGGGAAGGGTTTAGGCAATATAAGACACTTGCACAGACTATGCCTATTATGATATAAATGACGCATTGAGGGATTACCTGACAAGCATAGGTCATGGAGATGTCTTTAGCGACGCTATAAGCGTAAAGGTTGAAAAGAAAAAAATAGAGCTTATTTCCGGAGTGAAAGAGACGCTGGAAAGATTGCACCAGCAAGGCGTGCCATTCATAATATTAACGGACGCAACGAAAACTGGCGAGCAGCTTAAGCCATACTTATCACGATTAGGCATAGGAGAATACATCACTGATTTGATATCCTCAAAAGATGTTGGCGCAACTAAGCCTGATGAGAGGATGTTCAATGCAGCTTTGGCCAAATATGGATTGGAGAAAAATGATGTCATCTTTATAGCCCACGACGATGATGAACTTATGGGGGCGCATAAGTTAGGGATAAGGGTTTATGCCTTCAATTATGAGCCAAGACAGAATCTAAGCTATTTGGAAGATGAACAGAAATTAAGCGACTTCAGAGAGCTTGAAGAGATAGTCCTTAAGAGTTTCTTTAATTTTTACGTTATTCTTCATTAATATTGGTTTAGGTACATATCCGTACATAAGTTATATGGAATAGCTATTAATAGCCCTATAAGGAAACTTAATCTAAGCAGTATTAGATAACTTTAAATATCAGTTGATAATAAATATTATCATATGAAAAATAAAATGACGGTAATGGAATATTTTTTCAAGAATCCGACGCAGAAGCTGAGGGTGAGGCAGATAGAGAGGGAAGCCAAGGTGCCGCTGCCTTCAGCGATAAGGTATGCCAAAGAGCTAGAGCAGGAATCAATACTCAAGCCTACAGAGATAGGCGGTATCAAGCTCTATTCAGCCGACCTGTCCTCAAGGAAGTACAAGGCAAAGAAGCAGCTGTTCAACTTGGAGAGGATATATTCCTCAGGCCTAATCGAGTATCTCATAGACAAATATGACAATCCTTCAATCATCGTGTTCGGCTCGTTCAGCAAGGGCGAAGACACAGAGAAGAGCGACGTTGACATCTACATAGAGACGCCGCACAGGAAAGTGGTTGTCCCTTCCACGTTCGAGAAGAGGATAGGTCTGCCGTTGCAGCTGTTCGTCCATAAGGGCCTTGACGAGATAGACAACATCAACCTGAAGAACAATATCGTCAACGGGATAGTCCTGAACTGCTTCGTGGAGGCTTTCAGATGAATCATTTGAAAGAGCTAAAGAATCTCAAGCTGCCCAAGGACAAGTTTGCTGTTTTCGGCTCGGGCTCCATGGCCATAAGGGGCCTGAGAGAGAATAAGGACATAGACATAATAGTCAAGGAAGGGTTATGGAAGAAGCTTTCAGTGAAATATGAAGTAAAATATAGTTTGGGGTTATCCCCACTGCTCTGCAGTGGAAATCACAAAGCATTTTTTTTATGCGAGCAGTTGGTAAAGAAGTAAATAGCATAAGAAATTATATCTGCAGACAGAGGGCAAGTTAGATTATCTTATTTCGCCGAGGCGTAAAGCCCCGGAGCTCTGCTCCGATTGGGATAGCCGAGGCGAGTACGTTTTACATTAAGAATGAAGGCAGGACCGAGCATATGCAGGTTGGTGAGATAGAGGTATTCAAGGACTGGAAGCCTTGGTTTGACGACATAAATGAACTTATTGATACTGCGGACATAATTGATGGAATTAGGTTTGTGAAACTGAAATATGTTCTCGAATGGAAATCCGCGATGGGCAGGGACAAGGACAGGGAAGACGTTAAGATAATTTTGGAATATCTAAAAGAGACTCATTCTTAGGTATATACCGGTACATAATTTATATGGATTAGGTCTATATAGTATTTCGGTTCTATGGCTCAGTATTCCGATGAAGCCGGAAGGTTTGCGGAATGACTTAATGAAGGACTTGGCTTCAAAGGCCGTGTCCCAGCCAAAATTAAGGGGCTTTTACTATATAGCGTGAGCTCTCTTTGAAAAAATAGGAGGTGGGAATGGGAGACTAGAAGATGACAGAAAAACAGGAATGGTACCAGATTGAGCTCAAGAAAGGGGCTTTAGAAGAGACCATAGGACAATTAAGACATGAAGGCTTTGAAGATACAGATTCTATAACGGAATGCTTTACATTTGATAGGGAAAAAAGCTACGAGGATAATTTTTCAAGAATAAGACTAAATCTAGAAGATAAAGGTTACAGTTCAGATTTAATTCAAAAGATATTTTCAAGTTATCAGCAGAATTTGGTTAAGCTGAACAACAAGAAATACGGCTCTGAATCATTCATTGGAATGCACCAGTATGAGAGAGAGTACGCAAATGACGAGCCATGGCCTATGCATGTAAGGAGGCTGGCTGAAAAAGTGGGAATAGACTGCGACATGACTATTCTGAATGTAGGAATTAATGATGGGAAAGAGATGGAAGGCCTTGATAACAAGATTATAGGACTAGACCTATGTGATCAGGCCATGGAACAAGGCATTCGAGATTACAATAATATTTGCTTCATTAAGGGTTCAGCAAATGACTTACCTATACCGACTGCAAGCGTTGACGCATATATCTCTTTCAGGACATTGTGCGTGACTGGCATTTATGAGACACAGGCACTATTAGAGGCGAACAGGGCATTAAGGAATGGAGGCACAATTCTGATTTCACTTCCAACAGTGACTTACGATAAGGGAAGCATATTGGTAAAAAGCAAGTATAATATTGAGGCATGCAACAAGGACGAGCTTAACAAAGACGCCCAAAAGTTTTACAGATTGCTGGAAGATAACGGATTCAAGCATTTACAGGGATACAAGAATGGGGTTGAAGACTTCATATCAGGGGTGAAAGCATGAGCATACTTAATTATGTTTCAAGTGAAAGTTTAGCAAGCTCAATAAAGAATAGAACAATTGATTTCATCGAGATTGCAGACCTGGTAAACAAAGGCCTAATAGGGTCAATCCCAGAAACAGAGAGGGCTAGCCCGCTGAACAAAAGATTCCTTATTGCTTTTGAGGGGATAAATTGTTGTGGCAAATCAACACAGATAGCAAGATTAAGGAATTATTTAGATAAAAATCAACTAAGGAATATCTATGTCAGAGACAGCAAAAATTCATGTTGGGGCATACTCTCAAATTGCGGGAAAGGCACATATCTGATAAATAATCCTTTAGCGGACAGCTACCTGTGGCCAACATATTTTATAGATCAATATAAGAATAATCTAAATGCTATAGGGAATAGTATTGCAATATTTGACAGGTATAAGCTCAGTGTAGAAGCTATCCAGAAAGGAGTCTTATCATACAATAATATCATAATGAATGACAATCAATTCTTTAAGGACACATTATCCAAACTGCCAGAACCCGATATGGGAATATTAATTGATGTGCCGACAGAAGTAATGGCAGGAAGGTACAAAAGCAGAGGTGGAAGATGCCATTTAGATACTAGAGATTTAGAGATTACAGATAGGATTAGGAAGATATTCTTAGACTTGGCTAAAGAGAGGCAATATTTGGTTCTGGATGGGAAACAGCCAGAAGAATTGCTATTCGATGAAATAATAAGATATTTTGAAGGGGGTAAACTAAAATGAACAAGCAAATATATTTCGTGACAGGCAACAAGGAGAAGGTGATGATATTGCAGAATGCATTAAGTGACTCAGGGATAGAAATCAAACAGGTCAAGATGGAATGCCCGGAGATCCAGGATGAGGATGTAATAGAGGTAGCCAAATTCTCAGCTAAGTGGGCTGCAGATAAGTTAAAACATCCGGCCATAAAGAACGATTGCGGCTTAATAATAGAATCATTAAATGGATTTCCAGGTTTTGCAACCAAGTACGTTGAGAAATGGCTGAAAGCCGACGGATTCTTGAAGCTGATGAAAGGTATAAAGGATAGAAGAATGAAGTATGTAGATGTTACAGCGTACTGCGAGCCAGGGAAAGAGCCGATAGCATTCATCTCTGAAACCAAGGGATGCATGAGCGAAGAGAAATCAGGGAAATATGGATGGGAGCTGGATTACATCTTCATTGTCGAGGGCGATAAGAAGACAATGGCAAATTACCCTGACGAAGATAGAGTCAAGCTGTTGAACGACAAGCATTACCATAACCTGTTAGATTTTTTACGAGGTAAATAAACATGGAAATCGAAATCAAGCTAAGGGTGAAAGACAAAGAGGCTATCAGGGGCAAGCTTCTGGGATTGGGCGCAATATCGAAAGGCGCAAGCACGAACATAGACCATTACTTCACGGTGAAGCACAGGGACTTCATGAAAACTAAAGAGTGCTTAAGGGTGAGGGAGCTTCCCGAGAGGAACATCTCCATGCTGACATACAAGCCGGCAACGACAAGAAAGATGGAAGATGCAGGGTTCATGTGGAAGGAGGAGATGGAGATGGAAGTTGAGGATGGCGCAATGATGTCAAGGATATTGGAATGCCTGGGCTGCAGGAAATTAGCGACGGTGCACAAGGTAAGGGAAAAGTTTGAGTTTAGAGGATTCAACGTGACCATGGACGAAGTTAAAGGCGTCGGCAGCTTCATGGAGATAGAGATGATGGGCGAGGACGTGGAAGAGGCAGAAGCAGGGATGTGGAAGATAATCGGCGAGCTGGGATTAAGCAGGAAAGATGTCGAAGCAGAGAACTACAGGGACTTGGTGATGAAGGCATCAGGGGTATATACCAGTACATAACTTATATGGAAAACCTCTATATAGTGGTCGTATCCGGAAGTCTTCCAGTCCGAACGGAACGGAAATCGGGCTGATGGCATTCATGGCTTTTCGCGAACTAGCGGGAGCTCTAAAAGGGGAGGTAGGAGAAAAAATGGAATTTGGAAAAGAACAAGAAATGAGAGGGAAGCCAAGATGACGCCGCTGGACATATTGCCTTTAGGGGCGAAGACGCTGGTGATGGTGCTGGCAGGCACAGCATTGGTTACATTGGTATCGATGACAGTCGGCCAGATGATAACAGAGATTGCATACTGCAACCGGCAGAAAATATTAGGGGAGAGTGAATGAACATGGAAGACAAGGTAAGGAACAAGGACATGCTGGTCATATCGGCGTTGAGGCACAACTCGAGGCAGACGCTTCTGCAGATGAGCAAGAGCATCAGGATGCCGCTGTCAACGATACATGACAGGATAAAGGGCATGGAAGGCGGCATAGTGAAGAAGCACACGGCCATAGTCGATTTCGGGAAGTTAGGCTACAACACGAGAGCGTGTTTATTGCTGAAGGTCGACAAGGAAAGGAAGACCGAGCTGCAGGAGCATCTGAGCAAGTGCTCGCACGTAAACTCTCTGGCAAAAGTCAACAACGGCCACGACTTCATGGTTGAGGTTGTTTTTGAGAACATCAAGGAGATGGAGGACTACCTGGACAGCATCGACCAGAAGTTCAGCTTCAAGGGCAAGGAGGTCTTCTACATCATAGACGACATCAAGAGGGAGGAGTTCATGTCCAACCCGAGCAATGTGAGGATGGGGTTCAAGTGAGGATTTTTTTATTTTTCCTCTCCAGAAAGGCTTAAATATATGTTATGCAATATAACATTATATGCTAAAGAATATAACCGAGAAGGACTATGAGATTGTATCGCTGTTCACGAGAGACTATGCAGCAGAATATTCGATAAGCGAGATGACGAAAAAATTAGGCATAAACTACTCGAACGCGTTCAAGAGGGTAAAGGAATTGGCAAAGTCAAAGGTGCTTAACTTAAAGAAGATAGCCACAGTAAGCCACGTATCGTTCAACATGAAAAGTAAGGAGGCTGTCAACCTGCTGTCGTATGTCGATGCTGCGGAAGGCATGAGGATATGCAATGCTTCTGTCGGAGATTTAGTAGAAGCAGCCATACATGTCGACCCTTTATGCTGCGTCGGCCTGTTCGGCAGCAGGGCGGCAGGAACCAACCGCAAGGATTCAGATTGGGACATGTTCATCATAGTGCAGAACGGGAACAGGAGAGAGATGGAGAATATAAGGTCGGTGGTCCCTTACGCAAAAGACATACATCTGCTGGTGTTCAATGAAGATGAATTTCATGATAGTGTGCTCTCTCCGGAAGAGACCGTAGTGAAGCACATATTGAGGAACAAGCGCATACTGCACAACCCAAGCCCGTTCTACAATCTCGCCGCTCTGTGGGAGAAAGTCAAGTATGCTCCGGCCAAGTGAGATAGAGGATGAATATGAGAGGCTTCTTAAGGCAGATGACCAGCCGATTATAGAGGGCTCATCAGTGCAGTGCAGGTTGAAATGGCAGAAGGCAGCCCACGACCTGTCGCTTGCCGAAGGCCTGCTCAAGATATCCACCGACATTAAGATGAAAGTTGCCTTGGGATACCTTGAAGATACAACATTCTTCGACTGGGCAATAATCTCGTCGTACTACTCGATATTCCACGCGACGCAGGCATTGCTCGGCATGAAGGGGGTAAGGATAGACGGCAGGATGCACCATGCGACGATGGTATCGTTCGCCAAGCATTTCATAATCAATGATGAATTGGCCGCAGAGCTGTTCCTCATCTATGAGGATTCCGAGCAGAAAGCCAAGGATCTTCTTGAGATATTTGAGGAAGAGAAGGGCAAGAGGGGCGACTTCCAGTATTATAGGGTATCTAAGGGTAATCTTGGCCCCGCTACTGAGTCTATCAAGAACGCCAATATATTTTTGGAAGCTGTGCGTGATGTGCTGAAGAAGAACAATATTATTTAAGTCACATCTTCTCGTCGTAATCGTACGACACCGGGCACACTCTTGTAAGAAGCTCGGGGTTCATCACTTCCAAATACTTGAAGAACCTGTTGAAGTAGTTCCCGTTCATCGTGTAGCCGTGCGTGACGACCAAGGGCTTGTCAGAGGTCTCAAGCAAATCCTTAAGAAGACCATAGGTAAAAGAGCAGTCGAACGCGTTCGCGTGCATCGTGTACTCTAGGACATACTCATCTATATTGTCATAATCGTTCCCGGCGAAATCAACAAGGGACGTGTTCCACGGGAAGACTATCTCATCCAGATTGCCGATGACGTTCTTGAACTTGACATCTAAAGGATAATGATCCCTGAAATATTTCTTCAATTCTTCCAAGTACCCAATCCCGAGCATCTGCTGCGCGGTGACAGGGCTCACGCCGAATAAATAAGCTATAGGATTCAATAAAGCCAGAGGCGTCCCCTCGAACGGAGTAGCGACAGTCACGCAGGTATCTATGTTATGGCTGTGGTCTAATAGATAGTCTATAATCTTCAGCCCGCCCATGCTGTGGCCGGCGATGTTGACCTTGTCAACGCCGAAACGGGACTTCGTCTCTTCGACCACCTCCTCAATGGTGTTGAAGTATGTCAGTCCCCCGAACTTCTGCTTCTGCTGTTCGACTATCCCCTGGAAGAAATAAGGCACGGCGTCCGCGAGTATCTTCATCTCTTCTAAAGATGCCTTGGAGAGGCCCCTCAGCCTTGGGAAGAGCAAGGATTCGACAACGTTCTCGGTCTTGACAGTCTGCCTCATCTGGATGAATTACCTCGTTCGCCTCATAGGTATTGCCTTCTCCCAATCCCCAGATTTGTATATCTTGGCTTCCATAGAATATGGTCCTGCGATGTAAGTGCCATCCGCCTTGAACACGACATCCTCATTATCCTTCACTTCAAGAGAAAGGGACCCATTACCCTGGCAATGACTATAGGCTCTGAAATGGAAGGCCAAGCTGCCTGCTTTATATTCCATCTCTAAGATAGATAGCATCGGATTGCTAGTCTTCTCAATTATTCTGCCCCTCTGGTCAACAAAGACCAGACAATTGTAGACTAAATCACCTATATGCTTATTTTTTTCCATAAGATATATAGTTCTATATTTAAGATTATAAATATTTCGGGCTATTTCCTTGTTTTTTAGATGTTTCATCCGATTTTCCATCAAAAAACCAATCCAAAACCTTTAAAAGCTAGAGCTTTCTCCAGAAAGTAGCTAAAAATCGATAAAGGTAAAGAAAAATGACATTGAGATGCCCGAACTGCGACAGGTGGAACGAGGGATTCGGTCCAAGGAGGCTGGGAAGGATTCCCTATAGCTTCAGCGCGACGGGCAACGAAAGATGGAACGAG
>CAYHOW010000010.1:0-21907 GCA_964358335.1 Candidatus Woesearchaeota archaeon | reverse complement strand
AATCAAGAATTTAAGCTTTTTGAGAAAGTTCTTCACAAAAGGAGGTTTTCGCCATGCAACTAGCTATATTTCAGGAATTATTGTTTTGGCGAAGAAAACCGTTAAAAAAATTGCTCAGGCTTGTCCTGATGAAAAACATTCATCAGCAATGAGCCGTATTCTTACTGATGCAAAATTTGAGAAAGAGTTGTTTGAAAAGCGATACTTGAAAAAATTGCGCTTTCTGTTTAGAGATTTTGATATCTATCTTTTACTTGATGATACTTTAGTTAAACGCAATGGTGAATTTGTAGAAGAAACACAAATGCATTTTGATCATAGTACAAATGAATATGTTCAAGGGCACCAGTTTTTTACTTCAATTCTATATACTTCCGGTTTACAAATGCCTATTTTTCCAGAGCTTTATTCAAAAAATACAGACTCAAAAATTGAAATGGCAAAAAGGCTTATCCGTAAGCTCATAGATGCCAAAATCCAGATTCATACAATCCTGTTTGATTCATGGTATTCTGACAAAGACCTGATAAAGGCCTGTTTAAAGGCTAAAATAAGGGTTATTTGCGCAATCAAGACAAATAGAAAAGTGAGATTTTTAAGAGCACGCAACTATACTTCATTATCACTTGTATCAAAACAAACAAGAGTTCAGAAACTCTATGAATGCAAGATTGGAGATAAGATATACGATGTAAGGTCTGAGGAAGCATATCTCAACAAATTACCACTCATGCGATTAGTCATCTCGCATGAACGCATTGATGAAAAGCTCTCAGATCGTGTAATACATCTTATCTCAACAAATCTAAAAGATACAGTTGGAGAGATATTACAGACATACAAGATTCGATGGCACATCGAAACATACCATCGTGACATAAAACAAAATCTTGGTTTTGCAAAGGCATTTTTCAGGAAAAAAGAAGGGATTGTTCGTCATGCAATCTTTGTGGCTCTTGCTTATGCAGTACTGAGTTTATTTATGTACACTAAAGGTATGGTCATGACTATCGGAGATTGTTGTGAATATCTGAGAGACAAAGCGGATAGTGACCTTGTTGCAGAGATTATTGCGATTGAAGATAAGGCAACAAGGGTAAAACGTTTTGAGGAGACATTTAAAAAGGAAATTCAGAAACTCTAGTAAAATAAGCAAAGTTTATTAAGCACACCCATTATTGAACCAAAGCTTAAATGCTAATGTTATTTTTTAACAGTCTCTAAGGGCGGTTCACAGGCTACTGTGGGCACTGATGGATTGAAGACGACTGCATCGAGCCGAAAGATGCTTTGGCGTTCGGGCAAGTCCCTCCGCTGGTTCTAGGAAGAGCCTCCACCATTACTATTTCATCAGAGTTGCCGAGCCATTCCAGCTCATAGCTCCCTACCATGAACTGGTTTAATTTTTCAGACGCAGAATCCATTTTAGCATTAGATGATTCCGAATACAGCCTCATGATGAAGCTGTCTATCGGCCTCATCCCGTTGTTCTCTATTGTTATTCTTATCTTGTCTTGATTTATGTAACATGCATTGCTTATCCTCGCGGCAACCTCCTGTGCGCACATGCCCTGTTTTTCCCCCAATTCCCTCGCATACTTGTCGCCGACATCGATGAATGCGCCTGCGAAAGACACGGCGGCGATTGTCGCCAGTGTCAGGAAACATATTACCATAACAGTAGAGAATAATGTAGAAATAGCTTTGCGGTTCATATTATTAAAAAAATAAAAAAAAGATAAAAGTTTATGCGCAAGGTGCTATAACTTCAGCCTTGACTACATCGCCGAACTTTGCGATTGAATTTGCGCAAGTTACATCCTTACCATTTACATCTATAACAGGGATAAGTTCCACTTCAGTGACAGATGCGCCTGCTATTAGATTAGGAGGAGCTAGCGCGGTAGGATCCAATTCATAAACATTCAATCCGTATGCTGACAAAGCAGCTAAATCTTGCTTAACGCCAATCTTCTCTTGAGTCTCCTTAATCCTGGCAGTTAAAGACTTCAAATCCTTGTTGCCGTTGTTAGCGACTGTTACCTTCAGGCATGCGACACCTGCAACAGCACAATCCGCCGGAGTGGCTTCCCAGCAGACATTCTTGACCTCGAACTGCACATCATTCGCGCAGGTAAGCTGGACATTGGTCGTCTGCTCCGTGCTCTGCTGCATACTCTTGGAGAAACCCTGCCCCCAAGTCATGATGACCGCAGCCAACGCAACAGTAAACCCTATAATCAGAACTGTAGCAATCAACGGTGATATGCCCCTTTTTCTAAATTTATACATAATATTACCTCCCTTTTTTAGCATGAATGCTTGTATTTTACCTAAAATAACTTAATATTTAAACCTTTCTGTGACCTGTTTTCACCAGCTCCAAGAAAAAAGCCAAAACAAACATTTAAATAACTCTTCCGAACATCCACAAGCCCAATGGACAAGGTAAGGAAAGTCTTGATAAGGAACGGGAAGCAGTACTTCTGGAAGGCCGGAGACCTGCATACTGACGCAGGGATGGTAAAGGAGGACGAGCTTAAGAAAGACGACAGCTACGTGGAATCTCAGCTAGGCAAAGGATTCACAATGTTCCCAGCATCGTTCCTTGACAAGGTCAACAGGATGAAGAGGGGCCCCCAGACACTGCTGCCAAAGGATCTGGCAATCATCTCATACTACTCAGGCATAGACAGGAATTCAAGAGTCGTAGACGCAGGCACAGGATGCGGCTTACTTGCCATAGTCCTCTCAAGGATAGCGAAGGAAGTCACGACCTATGAAAGGGAAGAGAAGAACATCGAGATAGCGAAACACAACATAGAGCTACTTGACGCCGAGAACGTCACCATAAAAAACAAAGACATCTACGAGGGCATTGACGAGACTGGCCTGGACCTGATAACATTAGACCTTCCGGAGCCGTGGAGAGCCCTGGAGCACGCCAAGAAAGCATTGAAGGCTGGAGCCTACATAATAACATACCTACCATCGATAACCCAAGTCATGGACCTTGTCAACGAGGCAGACAGGCAAGGGCTTCTAGTCGACAGGACAATCGAAATCCTGGAAAGGGAATGGCACGTCGAGGGAAAAAAGGTCAGGCCGTCATCAGACATGTACGGGCACACCGCATTCCTTACTATCATAAGAAAGATCTAAATCATATAGTACGCCGACAGCATAGCCAAGAAAAAACTCCCTAGAAAGATTATAGTACCTATCGTCATCAGAAAGCCAATGACTATAGCGGCTACAGACAGGCCCTTCAGCGGATTCTTCTTCAACAACGACATTATCCCGAGTATCATCCCTATCGTCGGCAAAAAAGGTATGAAGAACATGAAGCTCAACACAAACGCCATTATGGACAATCTTTTAGCCATGCTTATCTGATAGCGCCTGTTTATTTATATAAGTAATTGATTGAACTCAGCTAAACAAGCAATTTCCGAAAATTTACCCATCAGTTTATGTAACCTTCGTAAAAAAAAAGCTTATTTTCTCGCAGTATTTATAAAGAGGAATTATTACTAATCTCAAGCATGCTGAGAGTGATGTTTGACACGACAATTTACGGCTTCATAGCTAAGGAAAATGAAGATAAGAGAGAAGCGATTGTGAGACTAATCAAAAGCGACCCTGATTTGAGGATTTATGGATTCAGAGAAATTCGAAGAGAAATTAGAAACGTAAAGAAGTGGATTGACAGCAGACTTACAAACTCTATTCTTGGAATCTACGATTTGGTTATTGTTAAGCAATATGAGACATCCCAAAAGATAGAAACGTTGGCTCTGCAGTATTTCCAGGAGTATAGCCGGTTAGGCGGCAAAAAAAAGTTTGATGAATTGGAAATCGATTTCCTGATTGTGTCTTGTGCGACATTGAAGAATATTGATATCCTGTATTCTGGAGATAGGGAGAGCATGTCAACAAACTCTAAATTCTGCAAGATTTGCCAGGTGGCCTATACAAATGTGAACTTAAAAGAGAAATTGCGGTGCCCTAACTTCTACAAATATTGCGAATTAAAAAAGCTTATTGGGATATATAAGAATTGAATTATGAAGTGTACTTTATGAACCGGTCAATTTCCTTATCAAAGTTAATCTCTGTCTTGAGCTTCTCTAGCTTTCTTGAGATCTCTTTTAATTTGCTTATTTCTTTTGCAGTCATTTTATTTTTAGTGGAATCTGCTAGTTTATTAGCTTTTTGTTTTTTTTCTGCGTTTTTTTCCAGAAGAATTTTTTTAACCAACAGATTACCTCTTTTTTTCACTTATTCCTTAATGCAAGTTAATATTTATAGCTTTGCCTCTAGCTCTGGACATTAGTTGCCAAAAAAGAATAAAATTATAAACCAATTCTCTCTTTTAGAGATGTAAATGGAAACAGAAAAAATAGCACCGGACACTTCTATCATCATTGAAGGCGCACTATCCGCAAAACTAGAGTCGAATGAAATCAGGGCTGAAGAGGTCCTCATACACGAGATACTCATATCTGAGCTGGAGCATCTGGCGACGATGGAGCATACCAGCGGGTACCTAGGCCTTGACGAGCTGAAGAAGCTGAGAACAATATTGAAGGACAAGCTCAAGATTGTCGGCAAGAAGCCTGCGTACGGGTACGAGAGGCACATGCCACTAAGCGACATAGACTCATTGATAAGGAAGATGGCGTTCGAGGAAGGCGCCGCGTTCATGACCTCCGACAAGATAAACGCCTCTGCGGCAGAGGCATCAGGGATACACGTTATATTCCTAGAGCTGAAGGCAAAGACAAAGATGCTGCTGGAGAAGTTCTTCGACGACACGACAATGAGCGTGCACCTGAAAGAGAACGTGCTGCCATTCGGCAAGAAAGGGTTCCCGGGCAACTGGACGTTCGAGCATCTGAGAAAGACAGTGCTGAAGCAGGATGAGGTCAAGGAGATATCAAGGGACATCATCGATACCACAAACACGAGGAAAGACTCGTTCATCGAGATAGAGCGCATGGGCAGCACGATAGTGCAGGTCGGCCCTTACAGGATAGTCATCACCAGGCCGCCATTCAGCGACGGGTGGGAGATAACCGCCGTCAGGCCTGTCAAGAAGATGAAGCTCGCAGAATACAACCTAAGCGAGAAGCTGATGGACAGGATTTCAAAGCAGGCGGAAGGGGTACTGATAGCAGGCTCGCCCGGAGAAGGGAAGAGCACTATAGCGGCAGCAATCGCTGAGTATTACGCCGAACAGGACAAGATAGTCAAGACCATTGAGGCCCCTAGGGACATGGTGCTTCCTGAAAACATAACGCAGTACGCGATATCGCACGGCGACGCGCAGGAGATACACGACATACTATTATTGTCAAGGCCGGACTACACGGTCTTCGACGAGATGAGGAACACCGACGACTTCAAGCTGTTCGCCGATTTAAGATTGTCAGGCATCGGGCTGCTGGGCGTGGTGCACGCGACACATCCTGTAGACGCCATCCAGAGGTTCCTGGGAAGGATTGAGCTTGGCGTAATCCCCCAGATAATCGACACAGTGCTCTTCATCAAGGGCGGAAAGATAGCGAAGGTATTAAGCTTGGCGATGACCGTCAAGGTCCCTGCAGGAATGACTGAGGCTGATTTGGCAAGGCCGCTCACCGAAGTAAAGGATTTCGAGACCGGCGTAGCCGAATACGAAATATATTCGTACGGCGAGGAGACCGTAGTAGTGCCGGTAAAGGGCGGAGGCTACGAGAAGAAGTCGTCGCCTGCCAAGCTGCTGGCCAAGAAGCAGATAGAGAGGGAGATGTCCAACTACACGCGAAGCGCGGAAGCCGAGCTTGTTTCGGACACCAAAGCCATCGTCTATGTCCCGGAGAAAGACATGGCGAAGATCATCGGGCAGGGCGGAAAGAACATCGACCAGATAGAGAAGGACATCGGCATCCATATCGACCTCAGGCCGATACAGTCAAAAAAGGAAGAAGGGCCGGCAGTCAAGTTCGACGTCAAGGAAAGGGGCAACTACATCATATTCGACACGAAGAAGAAAGGGATGGGCATAGACACATTCATTGAAGGCAATTTTCTGTTCACTTCTACGACGTCCAAAAAAGGCGAGATAAAGATAAGCAAGAAGAGCAACCTCGGCATGGAGCTCGTGAAAGCCATGGACCTCAACAAGAAAATCGAGCTGAAGGTTAGCTTTATCTAATCGAAAGGATTATATATTAAACCCTAATTATTTCCTTTACACAGATGAGCCTGTAGCGCAGCCTGGATAGCGCGACTGCCTCCTAAGCAGTAGGTCGGGGGTTCAAATCCCCTCAGGCTCGCCATTTTTCAAAAATAGCAATAGATTTATATATTTTCCAACCATCATATTTGAAGAGGTGATTTGATTGCACATACTGAGAAACCTAAGGGACGCAGGATTGGCAGGCGTACTTCTCGTGGCGATGCCAGCGATGGCGACATGCATGGAAGTCGAACAGCCAAACTACGCAAAACAAACAGCCATAGCCTACACTAGTCAGAAGCCGGTAAGGCTCAACAGGAACAACTTCAAGAGCGAAGTGCTTGAATCAAAGGCACTGGTCATGGTCGACTTCTACCATCCAGACTGCGGGGCATGCATTGAGGCCAAGCCTTACGTGGAAGGATATGCCGGAGAGTACAAGGGAAGGATGAAGGTCGGGACTTATAGCATCGAGGATGACAGCGCCATACCGGGCCACTACAATGTCGAGTACGTGCCAACGTTCATCTTCTACCATAACGGGAAAGAGGTGGACAGGATTGTCGGGTTCAATGACGAGGGGCTGAGGAAGAAAATTGAGCAGGCCCTGAAGAAAATCAAATAGTTTATATATCATTTTTTATTCTTAACTCATCATGGGCAGCGTCATATACTGGTGCGAGTTCCCGGAAACGGTCAACTGGGGATCCTTACAGGAACTTCTAGAGAGGCTAGACTACAAAATAATCATCTATGTCCCGTGCAAGAGCATGCCGCAGTACGTATGGTGGAAGCAGGAGCTGAAAAAGACCTGCCCAAACATCAAAGAGGCCAACGTCTGGCCAATCCTCGAGAAGGATGAAGGGTACTGGTTCTCCGGGTTCACGGAGATTTACAACATCGACAAGCTGGACGAGTTCAACGGCGAGAAGATGAAGATCGACCTGGAGATGCCGATACCAAACTACAATTACTCATTGCTCGGCATGGCAAGGTACGCGCTTAAGTACCTGTTCCGAAAGGCGCCGAACACGAACTACCTGGAGAACAAGATACTCAACATGAACAAGGAAAGCGACATAATAGTCAACGAGTTCCCATTCCCGAAATTCATACTGAAAAGGTGGGGATGCTACATCGAGCCGAGAAAGGGCATAAGGAAAAACATAATGTGCTATCCTACGCTGTTCACAAGATGCTACGCAAAGCATGCCATGAAAAAGGCAGTGAGAGAAAACAAGGACGTCTCGGTATCGATAGGGCTGATAGGCCACGGGATACTCAGGACCGAGCCCGTCTACAAAAGCATAAGGCAGCTTGAGGAAGACATCCTAATGGCAAAAAAGCTGGGCGTAAAAAACATAGCCGTATACTCCATCGACTCAATAATGTCCAAAGAAGACCCGGAGCCTTGGCTCAGGGCCGCAAGAGAGTTTTCACAAGCCTGACGAACTCCTCGGCGCCCGTGGGCTTCACCTTCAGCACGCCCATCTTTGCCCGGTACTTATCCAGATTCCTCAGGAACAGCCTAACGTCTTCCCCTAAATTCCCATTGCCGTACCTGACCATGGCAATATCCTTCAGGCTGTAAGCGTTGAGCACCTGCTCGACATGGTCCTGTATCGGATATATCAGCATGGGCTTCCTGAACGCCACAGCCTCAGACAATGTCAGCTCGCCGCCCAGAGTTATCACGCACTTGCTGATCTTCATGTACTCGCCAACGTTCTCCTTGAAAGTGTAATGGGACACGTTGGGCATAGGGACTGAAAGCCTCTTCGTCCCGAAGACCACGAACTTCTCCTTGGGGAACATCTTTGCTACGCCGCGCAGGCGCTCTAGCAATTTGATGCCGAAGTCCGAGCCTCCAAGCATGACGAGGATTATCTCCTCCCTGAACCCGAGCGATTTCATCAGCGCCTTTTTCGGCGCTAGGCCTTCAGGCTTCGACCTGCAGATGGGATTGATGTAGGTGTAGACCATGCTGTGCCTCTTGACGCCTAACAATGTGGGGATGACGACGTACCTGCCTTGGGCGTAGACCTTCTCGAGGTACTTCGCCTGCATGGACATTATCGCGCTCACCTTGCTCTCGTCCCTGAACTTCCTGTACGCCAGGGGGTCGAACCCGAAAAGCATTACGCAAGGCTTCTTGACCAGCCGGGCCAACACCGCGCCTGTCGGCTCGAAGTCCGAGACCACTATGTCAGGGTTGAACCTCTTAACTTCATTCTTCAAACTGAACGCGGTGAAGAACCAGGAGAAAGGAAGTATGACGTTCTTCAGCAGGAACGGAAGCACCCTGAACCTCATGCCCTTGCCGGGTATCCTGTACCCAGTGATGTTTATCGTATTATACTTGTCCTTGAAATAGTCGTAAGAGTTCGCGTATGCGGCTATCAGGAATTCGTTCTTGGGATTGTCCTTCTTGAACTCGTTGATTATGGTTCCGACCCTCACCGAGTCGCCCAGCCCTACGCCCGTGACTACGAAAAGTATCCTCATCTCACCTTGTAGAAACGCTCCGCATACTTGCAGCCGTTCCTCCTCCCGTACGCCCTTGACCTGAAAAATACAGGAAGCCATAACGCGTACATGTACTGCCACTGGCTCCTGAACATCTTCATGTAATGTACCTTCTTCTTGTAATAAGGCGTGATGTCTATGAAAACCATCGGCTTGCTCTCGTTGACTATGTTCCAAACCTCGAACTCGTAGACCGGATAGCTCTTTCTTGCCTTGTCGACGATGCTTAATACTATCCCGTTGACGGCCCTGTGGTCAGGGTGCGGGTCCGACGCCGTAGGTATGAATATCTTCTCCGGCTTGTGACTTTCCAACAAGCCCCTTACCTGCTGCCCGATGTTAGACGATTCGATATTCTGCTTCACCTTGGTGTCTGGCAGGCCTAAGAATATTGTTTCTTTGATTCCTATGAACTTAGACGCCTCCTCGGACTCTGATACCCTCTTGTCGATGACCACCTCTTCCTTGAAATGGGGATGCGATGACTCCCCGAACGAGAAAACTACTTTTATTATTTCTTTTCCCTCCTCGACATACTTGAGGATGGTGCCCGCCATGCCGACAGCCTCGTCGTCGCTGTGGGCGCAGAAGATTAGGATGGTTCCCATTGCTAAAGATAATGAACTTGTCTGTTTATTAAGGTTTTTATAAGGGGCGCTGGATTCATTTAGTCGGAAGCTACGCGACAAATACGGCGCCTTTAGGATGATTGTCCTCTATCCAGACCTTCCAGTTGTGCAGTTCGACTATCTTGCGGACTATGGCCAAGCCCAGCCCAGGCATTCGCAGTGGCAGGATACTATTACGGAATATGGTGGCTGTACATATTTACCGCATTGCTGCTGTTCACGGCAATAACCTGATACTGCCATCTCTACAAACTGCTGAAGATAAGCACGGCGAATAAGAAAAAGAAGTAAGATTTTTTAAATATAAGTGGTGCGAGAGCCGGGGCTTCGGCATTTGACTTAGGGTCGCTGCTTTTGAATCTGCTTCTAATGAATAGAGTGGAGCCACTAGCCTATATGCCTTTCTGAGATTCAAATTTTGTATCGCAAAGTGTCCACAATTTTACACCCTTAATTCTTCGGGAAAATAAACATAATTAAAAGTTTCAAACAATGTAACCGATTCAAAATGTTTAATAAATTCACCGAACTCCTTCTTCACTTCGAGAACAAAATCACGCAACTCTTCATTGGACTTAAAATGCGTAGTGAATTCAATATCCCAACTGCCCACACACCTGCCCATAAATTCTATATTTGGATTTTTGCGTGCATACTCTTTAAATTTTCTAATAACAGCATCGTCAAGATTAATACACCTTATAAAAATTTCATATCTATTATAACCTAATTTTGAAGGATCTAATATTAATCTATATCTCTTTATTATTGAATTCTTCTCCATCTTTTTTATCCTATATTTTATTGTATCTACGGGAATCTTTGTTTGGGAAGAGATATCTGTAATTTTAGATCTTGCATTTTTATGAAGGATTCGAGCAATCATCTTATCTTTTGTATCAAAATCAAGCTGACCAATAATATTTCTTTTAATTTTTTTTGTTTCATTTGTTGAACCTAGAAGATAAGTATGGCCAAAAGCTTGTGAACCAATTGAAACTGAAGTTTTGTAGTTTTGTAGATATTTACCAATCTGAGTTAATACATCTCTAAGTATCAAATCAAAATGGGCGGGGTCTTTTGCCATTATTGCGAAAACCAGATCCCAATTTCCTGAACATGGAGTAATCCAATTAATATTTGAATGCTTTATCAAATAATTTATAATCTCTCTCTCTTCGTCCGGAGTAATTTTTTCAAATTGTATAAGGAGTTTGTATGCCCAATATCCAAGGCCAAAAATTGTAACGAATTCTTTGATAATGCCTTCATCAATAAGCCTTTTAACCCTATAATTAACTACTTCTTTTGAAGAACGTACTTTCCTGGCGATTTCTGTATAACTTGCACGAACATTCTCGTTCAAACAATTCAAAATCTTCTTGTCTAATAGGTCAAGTTTCATATTTTTATTAAATTCTTAATATATATATAAATGTTGCGTTTTTTATAAAATTTTTGCTAATTAATTTTATCTATAGTATAAAGTATTCTTAATATTGTCATGGAAAGCACAAAACAAGGGAAATCAAGGGTCTTAATTGGACTCCAATATGGAGACGAAGGAAAGGCAAGAGTGCTTGATAAAATCATTGATGATGCTGATGTTGTAGCAAGATTCAATGGCGGAGCTAATGCAGGGCATACTCTTGTTGTAGGCAATAAATCAATTGCATTACATATGATTCCCTCAGGAATATTTCATCCTGAAATAAAACTATATGTCGGAAGCGGATGCGTTGTCAATCCAGAGAAAACGAATAAAGAAATTGAAGAAATTGAGGATTTAGGGATAAGTCTTAGCAGGAGGCTATATTTTGCTGCAAACGCATCACTTGTTCAACCACACCATATCTTATTAGATGGAATTCTTGGCAAAGGCATAGGAACTACAAATAATGGTATAGGTCCTGCATATGCAGATAAGGCATTAAGGATTGAAGGAAAAAGGATAAAGAACTTAAGAGTCGCTGATTTTTTTGCTAATCCAACTTTAGCATATAGTATAGTAAAAGAAAATATAGAGCAAGCCATTGAAAGCTATAGTATTAGTGGAATCAATACTGCCAAGTTAGCAACAAAATTTGTCGAAGAGACAAAAGGACTAGAACAATACTATTGTCCCAACCCTTTATTCTTAGAGAATATGGCCATGTCAGGAAAAAATGTTTTCTTTGAAGGAGCTCAATCAGTGATGTTAGATGTTGTAACAGGAACAGTACCTTATGTAACTTCTAGCAGAACTATTGCAGCAGCAGCATATACAGGCGGAGACTTATCTATGAAGTATCACAGCCAGACAATAGGAGTAGCCAAAGCAATAATGTCAAGGGTAGGAAACGGCCCATTTATTTCAGAATTTGGAGGAAGAAGATCCGAAGATTATTGTGCTATGGATGGAGGTAACAATTATAAGAGAGAAGTCGAGTCAAATTATGACTTAGAAAAACTGCTAAAATCAGAAGACCTATTAGAAGTAGGGATAGGACTTCGGATTTTAGGAAATGAATATGGAGCTACAACAAAAAGGCCAAGAAGAATAGGCATGCTTGACTTGGTCATGCTTAGACAAAACTGCTTATTGAATAGTGTAGATGCGTTGTACATAAATAAGTTCGACTGTCTAAATGATTATAAAAGAACATCATTGCCAGGCATCCCTATTGTAACAGCCTACAGATTAAATGGTAAAATTATCGATTATATGCCAGTCGCTACAGAAGACTGCTCAAGAACTGAACCAGTCGTAGAATACTTACCACACCTAAGCCAAGATATCTCAAATGTCAGAAATTACAATGACCTACCAATAGAAGCAAAAGATGCAATTGCATTTATAGAAAATAAAATAGGAACAAAAATATATGGTATCGGTGTTGGACCTGAAAGGGAACAGTTTGTCAATATAGGAGGTAATAAAGAATGATGCAGAAAAAAAATGCAGATAATTCAGCCTCGGCATATCTTCCAACTGAATTTGGAGACTTTGAGATAAAAGTTTGGCCGGAGAGCCGAGGTCTTGAGCCTATAGCTTTGATAACTAAAAATTTTGACCCTGAAAAAACAGCATTAGTTCGTGTGCATAGCGAATGCATCACTGGCGATACATTCCATAGTTGTAAATGTGATTGTGGAACACAAAAAGATATGGCTTTAAAGATGATAAATGAATCCAAAAATGGCATATTTATTTACTTGAGACAAGAAGGCAGAGATATTGGCATTTATGAAAAGGTAAAGGCGTATGGTCTTCAGGACCAAGGATTCGATACGTATCAAGCAAATGTGTTACTTGGCCACAAACCTGATCAGCGTGAATATTCTTGGGCAAAAACTATTTTAGATGAGTTAAAAGTTAAAAATATTAGAATTTTAACAAATAATCCTTCAAAAGTTTTTGAGTTGACAAGACTAGGAATTAAAGTCATTGAAAGGATTCCCCTATTAATAGAAAGTAATAAGCACAATAAGTATTATTTGGATACAAAGAGAATAAAATTTGGGCATCTGTTGACAAATGAAACAAAGAGGCATTATATTAGTATATCAGGGATAAAACACACTGAAGAAGTGGAATATATAGCAGATTTAAAGAATAAAATTCAAAAGAATTATCATATGGATCCGTTAATGAAAAAAGAGTTTAAAACTAATTTGGGGATTTATTGCGATTCCAAATCGTTGACAAAAATAGATTATATAAACGATATCAAAAAGATATTTCAAACTGCAAAAAGATTTAGAAACCTTGTTCCAGTTTTGCATTATTCATTTAGATATTCAAAGGAACCAATAAAAGAAATCAATCAAATAAAGGCAGTATTTCCTTTTGTAAAATACGTTCAACTGAATGACCTAAAAAAGGATTGGTTAAAAGAAACATTTGACTTTGCCTTAAAAAAATTTTCAATTATTTTGCCCCTATCAAAAGAATCCTTAAATCTAATTGAAGACCCAAATTTAGTTAAGAAGATAATCAAGAATAAAACATATGTCCTACTGGATAATAGTGGAGGAACTGGTCGTAGAGAAAAGGAAAAAGATTTTATAATAAATATTGATTACCTTTTGGAAAAAGAGATTAATAACATAGCGCTGGCGGGAGGATTCGGTCCGGATTATTTAAGCTCATATTTTAAATTGACAGGATTCTTCAAAATGTTCTTTTCAATTGATGCTGAATCTGGATTAAAAATAAAGGATAAACTTGACCAACGGAAAATAGCATCATATCTAGAAAAATTAATGCTGAGTGAATGTATACAAAATGATTAAACATAAAAACTGCCCAAAAAGATGTTATAGCGCAGAATCTCTTGTAAAAAGAAAAGATAAATGGATACTTCCAGTCCGGCTTAACAATCAAAAATTTAATTGGACGATGGCAAATATTAGCAAAACATCAAGACCTGTGTGGATAGCATATTTTAACCCAAGCTCCAAACATCATTTAAAATTATGTGAGGCGATGGCATATGAAATGGCAAAATTATTTATAGAACTCAATTCTAAAATCGTAGTTATGCCTGCTTCACATAAATCAGAAGAGAGTATTAATAAGGCTATAAAAATTGCATCCAAAAAAATAGGGCTTTCAATTAAATTGATTCGTTTACTCGGAACAAAAAGAACAAGTGAAGGGAAGGAGATTGTTTCAGAAGATTTTCTGATGCGTAAATCCGCTAAAGGATTTGTTGTTTCATATATGCCAATAACCTCCCCTAATAATCCAAAACTATTAGGTATCTACCCTAAAGATGTTGAATTATTGCGTCGGCATTATAAAAAGTATTGCCAAAACGGAGAGGGACTTGTCTTAGCTGACGATGCCTTTACTTCTGGCAATACTATAAAAGCGGTCCAAAAAATTGTAAATAAAGTGCTGGGTTTACCTATGGATTATGAACATCCGGTTGCTGTATTAGCGGAAGAGGTTTCTTGGGATGAGAATTACTTTTTAAGACCGCTTCCCTCTAACTTAATAGCTACAATTAGGATTCCAAAAATAGAAGGCAATCTTGAAAACGTAAAGAAGCTTAAAGATTCTACTCCTGAATATGTAAATATAAGTAGGAAAGAAGTTTTAGAAAATATGTTAAAAACAAAGGCAAAACTCTCAAAGTTCCTGGGTTATCACATCTATAAATTGCCGAAAGTTTTTCCTCCAAGCACACCTAGTAAATTATTGGCTCAGTACATAAACATCAAAACTGGAGCAAAAATACTTGATATGGGGACTGGTACAGGTATTCTTGCAGTCGTTGCAGGTTTACAAAGCGGAAAAGGATATGCGGCCGATATAAACTCTGAGGCTGTAAAAAACGCAAAAATTAACCTAAAAAGATATGATATAGATGATATTAAGTCAGTTAAGAGTGATTTATTCTCAAACATACCAGATTCTGAGCTTTTTGATTTAATAATCTTTCAGAGACCTTTTTGGGATAACTATGGTGGAAAAACTATGCAGCATATTTGCGAGAAAGCATTTTCAGATCCGGAAGGTAAAATGTTGTGCAGATTTTTATTACAAGCAAAGGAGCATCTTAAAAAGAATGGAGAGATACTGATAACAATTGCAAATTGGGAGCCATTAAAACAATTAGAGAAAATTATTAAACAGCATGACTATAAATTTAAATTATTGGGACAGATTCACGGTACAGGAGACGAAAGAAGAATTTATAGAGTCTATCAATTGAAAAATAAAAATTATATAAAATATAAGAAGATGGAGGTATAAAATATGGAATTATATTTTATTTCAGGAAACCAAGGAAAAATCCAAGAGGTACAAGAAGTTTTACCTAATATAAAAAATATTGATTTAGACTTACCCGAATTGCAAGAAATCGACCCTATGCATATAATTGCAGAAAAATTAAAGGTTGCTACCAAAGAAATACAGGGTCAGTTTATAGTTGAAGATACTTCACTATATTTAGATTGTATTAACGGTCTTCCGGGCCCATTGATAAAATGGTTTTTGCAGTCATTAGGAAATGAAGGTATTTATGAGCTTATTTCAAATTATGGTAACAGTAATGCTATTGCTAAATCTATTATAGGTTATTATGATGGAAAAGAAATGCATTTCTTTGTTGGCGAAATGAAAGGAACAATAGTACAACCCAAAGGTGATGCCGGATTTGGTTGGGACAAGATTTTTATGCCTGAAGGATATGATAAAACATTTGCTGAACTTGCAGCAGAAAATAGAAAGCCAAGTATGAGAAAGATTGCTTTACATAAATTAAAAGATTTTATTAGTAAAATATAAAAAATGCGCCGGCTGGGATTCGAATTCCTGAACGCCAAACCAGTTGACGTCTCCCAGGTCATCGGCTTGGAGGGCCGAGGTAATAGACCCCTATATGACCGGCGCCTAACCAGAAACATAAATAGCAGATACTTATAAAACTTTCTGTGGACTACTTCCTAAATATCTTCCCATACAAGAACCGCAGTACGCCGACAACCTTCCTCTCGAACATGGAAAATGGATTGCCGTAGACGCTATGCATCAACGCGACGCATTTTCAGCCGGAGGGGAACAGCCTTTCGGCGCTAAGCCTGTGCACGCCCGCATGCATGTCATGGTAATGATTATTCGTGAACTCACTTAGAAAATCGTTCACGAGCAGGCTAAGGCCCTCGTCCTGGATCCGGCTTAGCGTCTCGGACATGCCGGAGCCGAGCTCTATCACCGCCATAGCGTAATCGAAATAAGTCCCAGCATCGCCGAACCTCTCCCTCTTTATCACGTCAATGTCAGCAGGAGTGAAAGCTTTCGATACATCGCCCGGCCTCGCCTTCGGCAGCAGCTTCCTCAGGTCGGACTCTTCCTCCGCCTTAACCCTCAGCATCAGCATTGTGTACGCCTGGACCTCCCTAAGGCTGCCTATCGGAACCGTATTCTCGACATCCTGCATGTCAGACTCCATCATGTAATAAGGAGTCATATGGTACTCTATCCTCTCAGACTTATAGAACTCCAGGCTGAACATAGACTCCAATGTGCTCTCTATAAGCTTATCCCCTAACTCCATCTGCAGGTCGTAAGCCTCGCACAGGGACCTAAGCCTCTCCCTGTCAATGCCGGAAACGAAAGACTGCCTTGCCTCCTCTATCAAATGCTTTCCGTTCTCATAGGCCTGATAGTCCCACAGGCCCATGGCCTTCCTTGCCTCATACTCCAACGGGGTCATCTCCGGAATCTTCAGCGACATAACAATTATTGAATCAATAAGAATATATAAATCTTAGTAAAAAAGAAAAAATCTATTTCTTTGCTTCAGCAGGCTTTGACGCCTTGGACCCATTTTTCGCATCCGAAGGCTTGTCTACGGACTTGAACGCATAGTCAACCTGCGCGCCGCTCCAGCCGCTCTTCATCAGCAGGCTCCTTATCTGGGCATCGGAAACGCTCTTTGACCTTGACGTCTTGATGTAGCCCGAGACCGCCTTAAGGTCGTTCTCTGAATCGAACGCTGACTTGCCTGACGCCGCCGAAGGCTTGGCACTAAGCTTCCTGTAATACAAGAAGCCGCCAACGGCTAAGCCTGCCAGCAACAAAATCACCAACAGCCACAGCCACCATAACGATCCTGCAGGTACCGCTCCAGGACAGTCCTCCGGGCAAACTTCGTCCTCGCCTGCCTCGCACACGGCATTGCCGCATTCCGGCTCAGGGAGCGTCTCCCTCCTTCCGGTGGGCCTTGATGAGTAGTCACTTGAGGTCTGCTGCAGCTGAGCGCTTGCGCAGATCTTCTCGGACTGTATCGTCGCCCTGCTCTCTTCCTCGCATATCACGTCGCCGCGGCCAACGTACACGCATAAGGAAGTGTCCCTTGACTGCTTGCCTGTCGCCGTGTCGCATTCGCCCCATACGGCGTTAGTGCAGTCCCACATAGGGGCACAGACCTGGCCGGGCTCGGTTGTAGTCGAGCCGCCCCTTGAGCTCCTGCCGCCTATCGAGACAAATCCAGTGTCAGTGCCTAATGAGCATTCCTCCCCGCACTCGGGGTCGTCTGACGGGCATTGGCTAACGGCCAACTCATCCTCAGCAGCCATATCAAAAGTCCCCTCGTCAGGAGTCCTCACCTTCGCGGTGAAAGAGTACTGGGGGTTGCCTGAAGACGATGACAGCCAGCCAGCTATCCAGCCTGAAGCCCATGCGTTGATATTAGATTCGATGTTGGCGAAAAACTCCTCGGTAACAGTCTCTATCTCATTGCCGGACTCCTCAATCACGTAGTCTACCTCAGAACCCTCATCGCAATTGCCAGTAGAAACAACCAAGTATACAGAATCGCCCTCGTTAGCAGATGTTATGGCATTGCCGTCACAGTCAGACCAATAAGCGTCAAGGACCTCACAGCTTCCGCCTGATGAGCCGCCAGCCTGCTCGCCTGCGGGGCACGTGTCTGAAGTGGATGCCTGGCAGTCGTTATCCTTACTGTCGCCGCAAATCTCAGCAATTGAAGGGTTCACCAGGAAAGATGAATCATCGCAGTCAACGTCTGCAGGGGCAGAGCAGCAGTCGCCTGCCGGACAGAATACGGGGTCGCTAGCTGAAGCGTTATAACCATCATTGTCGGAATCGGTGCATGAAAGCACCACGCCGTCGTCAACAAGGCCGTTGCAGTCATCGTCTATGCCGTTGATTGTCTCTGTGGCTCCCGGATACACCGCATAGTTGTTGTCGTTGCAGTCGACGCCAGGACTCGCGCAGTCTGCGGCGCCGTCAAGGCCGTAGCCGTCCGCATCTTCATCAGCGCACCCTAAAACCAAAAAGGATGACAAAACCATTATCAGACCGAATATTAGTGTGAATCTACCCCTTTTCATAAATAAAGATTAAAGAATTATTCTATTTAAACCTTTTCATTTGATTCTGGGGAATTCCAATATCACGGCACTTCCACAACCGCATCGCAAAACAAGGGTACGCTGGCCAAAGACCCCTTGTTATCCTTGCCTAATATAGTGAGGATCATCTTCTTGTTGGTCCTTCGCAGCTTGCCCACCACGGAGTGCAGGAAACGAACCAAAATAATGTCCGTATTGTGGAGCAACAGTGACGATATGCTGTCAATGATGACAAGGCCTACTTTCTGGCCAGTTCCTGCTCAATGACCTTGGCATCCCAGCCTTGGGACAGAAGCGTCTTTTTTATCTCATCCTGCTTCTTGCCCTTGGACAATGCCACTTTTATATAGTCCCTTAACGGCTGCAGCTTCGGGTCTCCGGACGAAACGCCCTTCTTGGATTCCATGGATATCTCTTCCATTGCGAACTTGACGTGCTCCTGCTTCCATCCCTTGCCAATCAGCAGCTTAGATATATCATCATCTTTCTTTCCGGACGTGCGCATCTTCTTGACGAACCCAACCATAGCCTTCAAGTCCTCAGGCTTGGCGAACGGCGATTTCCTTGACTTCCTCAAGAATTTCATCGCGACCAGAATCAGGACTAAAACGCCAACAGCCATGATGGCTATAGTAGTGAACGGCATGCCTTCCTTGCAGTCGTCAGGGCAAGCCGCCTCGTCCTCTCCCTCCTCGCACACAGCATTGCCGCACTCAGCAGTCGGCTCCACGACTTTATCGGCCTCAGGCTCCGAGGGCACCAGAATAGTCTTCGGCAAATCGGCCGACACCACGTCGCCGTCAACCAGATACTTGTAATTCTTCTTTGCGTTCCTGCCTAACGTCCCAAGGAACCATTTGGCTATAGGGTCGCTCTTCACGGCTGTGGCAGTCTCCTCGAACTTTATGTCGTTGAATGAGCCGGCTACCGACTTAGGTATGACCTCAAAGACGTTCACCCTTGACAGCTGGTCATTGGCCGTTATCTCCTTGACTATTATAGACTTGGTAAGCTTGACGCCGGAGAAATCCTCTATCACATACGACCTCACTGTCGACTTCACGCTTACCTTTGACTGGAACTGGTAAGTCTCCTCCGCCTTGTCAGGGCTGACTATCTCCGACGTGATATCATCAGGGCTTATGGCCTGGATCTCGGACGCACCATTGGACAGCGACACGCTCCTAGGAAGCCCCATCCTCGCCGAGCTGATCTTCTCCTGCAGCTCGGGAGAGTCGCCTGAGGCTGCATACTCGGACTCCATGCCGGCCAGCGCCTGCTGCCCCGAGGCTATAGCGGCCTTCATTCCTGATAGCTCAAGCAACAGGATTATATTCTCGTCCGCAGACGAAGACAGCGAGGACAATGAGTCCTTTGCCTCCGCTATCATCACCTTGGACTGGTCGTCAGGTATATTTGCAGAATACACAGTGAAATCCGCAGAGCCACCCTCGGAATAGTTGCCGTCGACAGCCACGTCAATGCGCATATTCGCAGACTCCAAGGTCTTTAGCGGAAGCAATGGCGCCGACAGGTTGAACGCGCTCAGCGGAATCTCCAGCTCGTAAGGCTTCGCGGAAAGGTCGGCGGCGCCTATCCTGCTGATCATAGGCGGATTCTCCATCACCGAATAGAAATTGGTCTCGAGGCTGGGAACCTCCTCTGAAGAAATGTAAAACACCTTCAGGTTCTCGAACGTGATGTAGCCGGAGCCGTTCACGTGGACGGTCAGCGGAACAAGGCATTTAGGCAGATGGCATATGCCCTTGAAGTTCCGTAACGGATTGTTGTCGTCAAGGTCATAGCCCAAGAATTTCCTGAACCCAATCAGGACCGCCTCAGGAGACAGGGAGAACAGCTCGAAGTCCGACATCCTGTCAAGATAATATGAGTACCTTCCGCCCTTGACCCTGATATAGAAATTGTTCTGGGTTACAGGCATGCAGGCGAAATCGTCCACGATGCCCTTCTGGCACCTGTATGCCGTCGTGGAAGGGACTGCGCTGTTCGACTTTATCTCGTACTCTGTAGTCGGGGTGACCGGGTCGTAGCTGCCCCTGTTCACCACGCAGACAAGATTGCTGCCCTTGGCGGCGTAAGGCAGGCTTATCGGCTGGACGCATTCCTTATACCCTGCAGAAACATCCTCGGGCAGGTCGCACCTGTCGGCCTCGCCTGTAACGTAGCTGAAATCGCCAGCAGTGTAAGGCGACAATATCATCGCCCAAAGGTCGCCCTGAGAGCCCGTCTTCTTGTAGTTTACCTCGACCTTGAAATGCCTTCCGAACGGCAGGTCTATCTTCTGGCAGAATATGCTGATGTTGTCATTGAGCAGGACAGTGTTGCCAGGCACCGCATCGTTCAGATTTTCTGGCTTTGCGGGGGCTTCATTGAACCCCAGCAGGTCGCCAAGATAGTACCAGTCCATGTCGCCGTCATCGCCGACGTCCATCCTCGGTATAGCCACCTGGTTGCCTGGCGGGCCGCTGACGTTCATGGAAAGTGAAGTCACTTTAGAATATCCGTAAAGCACGACGCCTATCTTCTGCGAGCCAGTCCCGGGGAAATATAGCACCTTGACAGGGCTCGGGTCGGTGCCGTTAAGGATGCCCGCCAGCAATGTGTAGTTCTTCGATGCGTTCTGCAGGAGCTGCTCGATGCCGTACTGGTAAACCCTGCCGAACATCTTGACATCTATCTTGGTGGACGTGCCTATAGGCTTGTCGAAATAGAACTTCACCGAGCCTTGCAACTGGCTGCCTTGGACATACTTGTCTGCAGCAAGCTTGACAGTGACGGGACTAGCCGGAACTACGGACGGCGAGGAAACATTAGATGTAACTAGTGAGTCCGCTGGCTGCGCAGCTGAAAAACTTACAGCCAGCACCATCAATGCCAGCATGGCAAATATGAAAACCAACTCTTTTTTAGTCCGCATGCATCATACCTCTTTTCAATACTGTATAAGTATGATATGAGAACTTTTAAGCCTTTCCATTTGTCCTCATCTCCAAGCCCGTCTTCACCATTTTCTCCATCTGTAGAAGCTGCAAGCTCTTCCATCCGCCAATTCTGGCGTAATCATTTTGTTCATCGCACCCAGCACCACGAAAGTGATAAAAGACGCATTGAAAAACAAGCAAGGAGATTTAGAGTAAAGACCTTATTTTTTTCTTTTTGGCTTTGTCTTTTTCTCTTTTTTGGATTATCAGCACAAATATCGCAGAGGCAATCACTAAAATAATCCCTGATAACAGCATTAATTTGAATAGGTTTTTATTCGGAGCAATCAGTTTAGGCTCTTCTGTCTCTTCAGATGTTGAACTGATTGTCTTTTCTTCTTCAACAGTTTCATTCTCTTCAATTAGCTCAGAGGTTCCAATTAACTTATCCGATTTGTCGACGGCAACTGCAAAGTAAGAAAAGCCAGGAGTCTCTGCTTCATAATAATAGAACCAGAAATCATTTTTCACGTATTTTGTGTCAAGGGTATGCCATGAATCCATGAACCTTTTCAGTTTCACATCGTACATGTCAAAGTTATTCTTCTGCATCCACGTCTTGTTGACGACGAACTTGATTGTTGCCTTCTCGATGTCATCTTCAGTTAAAATTGTTTTATCTAATTTCAAATAAGAATAAGCATTATCCACTTCAT
>CAYHOW010000009.1:0-23605 GCA_964358335.1 Candidatus Woesearchaeota archaeon | reverse complement strand
GCGCTGAGGCATCCAAAGATAAATTAGCGGACATAATGATACAGGCGACGCACGACGTGATGGACGGCGACAACATCGATATGGACAACATCAAGATAGAGAAGAGGGTCGGCGGCGGGATAGAGGACTCTGAACTTATCCAGGGAATCGTACTGGACAAGGAGAGGGTCTTCGAAGGCATGCCGAAAAGGCTCGAGAACGTCAAGGTGGCTCTATTGAGCGCAGCACTTGAAGTCAAGAACTCAGAGACCGACGCCAAGATCCAGATAACCGACCCAACGCAGCTGCACGCCTTCGTCGAGCAGGAAGAGAAGATCATAAAGAGCATGTGCGACTCAGTCATAAAAACCGGAGCTAAAGCGGTGTTCTGCCAGAAAGGCATCGACGACATCGCGCAGTACTACCTGAGCAAGGCAGGCATCTATGCCGCAAGAAGGGTCAAGAAGACCGACATGGAGAAGCTTGCCAGGGCCACGGGCGCACAGCTGATTGCCATGATAGGCGAGATGTCAAGTGACCAGCTTGGATATGCAGGGCTTATCGAGGAGATCAAGCACGGCGACGACGAAATGACCTACATCACAAAGTGCAAGAACCCGAAAGCAGTCACAATGATTGTGAGAGGGGGAACGCAGCACGTAGTCGACGAGGTCGAGAGGGCTGTCAAGGACGCGTTCGGCGACATCATAGCCTCACTGAAGGTAGGCAAGGTCGTGGCAGGCGCAGGAGCGCCCGAGATGGAAGTCTCAAAGGGATTGAGGCTGTACGCCAACACGCTTTCAGGGAGGGAGCAGCTTGCTGTCTTGGCTTTCGCAGACGCCATGGAGATCGTGCCGAGGACTCTGGCCGAGAACGCAGGGTTCGACCCTATCGACATGCTGACCGAGCTCAAGATGAAGCACGACGGCAAGATGAAGTGGGCAGGCATCGACGTTTTCAAGGGCAAGGTCGTGGACGCGTGGGAAATGGGCGTCATCGAGCCTCTGAAAATTAAAACCCAGGCTGTCAAGTCCGCGTCCGAAGTGTCAGAGATGATACTGAGGATAGACGATGTCATTGCAGGCTCTGGCGGAAGCAGGGCCATGCCCCAGATGCCCCCGGGAATGGGCGGTATGGGTGGCATGGGCGGAATGGACATGTAGTTGTCCTTTTCTTTATTTTTTTAATAATTCCTTAGAATGAAATAAACCCTTCTGTTCTCTGCACCTTTGTTCTCGGCTTTCGTAACCTCTATCATCCCTATCTCCCGAGTATTGGAGACGTGAGTCCCTGCGCAAGCCTGCTGGTCAATGCCGTGTATGGTAACAACCCTTATCGTCTCAAGCGATTCAGGAAGGAACATCTTCAGCTTGACTATCGCAGGTATCCTGAAAGCCTCCTCTCGGGGCATCTCTTTCACTTCGACGGAAACGTTCCTCGATATTATCTCGTTGACTTCCTTGGCGTACTCCTGAATCTTCTCCCTGTCGAACTCCGCCAGATTGAAATCCACTCGGGCGCCAGAGATGTCCAGCTGATTCCCGGTTATCTGAGCGCCGGTCTTGGAATGAATAACCGCAGCCAAAATATGCGCTGCCGTATGGTACCTCATCAATAGATGCCTCCGCTCCCAGTCGACCTCGCACCTCACTATCTCGCCCTCCATCATGCCTTCAGCATCTACCTCGTGAGTGACAACGCCGCCCATCCTCTTGACGAAGTTCACCCTATAAGTCTTGCCGTGGTTGTCGTTGATAAGCCCTATGTCGGAAGGCTGGCCGCCGCCCTGCGGATAGAACGCCGTCTTGTCCAGAACAATGAACCTGCCGTTCACCTCTCTAACCGTGGCGTCGAACTTCTTGATGTATGAATCGTTCAGGTACAGCAGCTCTGTCATTTCGTAGAATGTAAATAATAACAAGTATAAAAAACTTACTTGGAATGCATATACTTAAGGTACTCTACCTCGTCATCCTTCAGCGACTCGGAAGTGCAGGGATCAATCCTCGAAGACATGAAGCTCTCCTTGTAGAACATGCAGTAAGGATCCAACAGAGCACGTTTCATCTCATTGATGTGCTTATGTTTCAGCATCAGCAGGTGGCCTATCTCGTGCAATACCAACGTCCTGTTCCTGTGCCTATTCTCGTTCACCGTGACTATGGCAAAGTTCTCGTCAGGAATCGCCCAGCCTACAACGTCCATCGCAGAGTTCATGTCCTTCATGGGGATGAACGCAAGGTCTATATGGCCTGGGTCGTAGTCCTTGTTGACCCTTGACGTCAAGTAAACAACTTGGTCGTTCAGTATATCGCCCTGGACGATTATGACATCGCGGACCCTGAACCCTATGCCCGCCCGGCTGTACTCCCTCAACGCCTCCAATGATTCCTTGACATACCTTGCCCATCTGCTGTTGTCGGTAGGGTTCTTGGCATCATCGAAGAACAGCTTGACGTTCTCAGACACCAGGATGTCAAGAGTGTAATGGTTCTCTGCCTTGGGCAGAACTATCCTGCGTTCCAGGTCGCCGGCCTCGTATAAGAGCTCTTTCCTGAACTCGGGGCCTACAGCCTTATTCCTGTTGTAATGGCCTTCGCCGTTGCGCCTAGTGTAAGATGCAGTCCTGTGTATGTCGTAGAATATGCCGCCGCCGACATAGCCGCAAGTATAAAGCCCTGAAGCGGCCATGAGGCCAACCACTGTCTTGCGCAGCCAGCTTTGCATCCCCTATGCTATTTATCCTGGATTTAAAACCTTTATGGAAAATTCAGCCCTCAAACCTGACCTTCTTGAACCTAGAACTCTGCCCGGCGCTCCTGAACCTGTAGAGCACCGCGGGCCTGTGCGACCCTTTCTTCACGTGCCCGGTAGACTCGACAATCCCCATAGAGACTATCTTCTTCCTGAAATTCCTCTTGTCTATCTTCTCGTTGAGTATTATTTCATAAAGATTCTGCAGCTGCGTCAGCGTGAACCTGTAAGGTAGCAGCTCCAAACCCACAGCCGTGTACTCCATCTTGTACCTCAGCCTCTTCAACGCGTACTCGATGATGTCCTTATGGTCGAAGCCCAGCTTAGGGAGCCTTGCGATGTCGCACCACTGGACGTTCTCTATCTTCTCCTGCCCTGTGACGAACGGCTTGATCCTTGACGAATCGACCAACGCGAAATAAGATATGGATATCACCCTTCCCCTCGGGTCCCTCTTGGGCTCGCCGAAAGTGTAAAGCTGCTCAAGGTAGACATCCTTAACCCCAGTCTCTTCTTTCAGCTCCCTCAATGCCGCATTTTCCGGAGACTCGTCTATCTTCATGAAGCCGCCAGGCAAGCACCAGTGGCCTGAGAACGGCTCCTTCCCCCTCTTGATGAGCAAGACCTTGAGCGCATCTTCAGTCGCGGTGAACACAACCATGTCAACGGCAACAGACGGCCTCTTGTAGTCCTCAAGCCTTTCCATGACTATTAATCAGTGCATTCTGCTATTTATTAGTTTTGAATTCTGCCTACTTCCACATATCGTTAAGCATCATCTCGAACTTGCCGCCAACTATATCCGAAGTGCTGACGAATATCGCGCCCGCGCGCTTCATCTCGCCTATCGCCTTCCTGCTCGACCCCTCGCCGACTCCCCTTATTGCATCCTCAACGACCAAGACGTCTATGCCCCTCGACCTCATGCCCAGGACAGCGTCCATGACGCAGTAGTCTGTAGCTACGCCGTAGACGACTGCCGCGCCGAAATGGGACAGCCTGTTGGCGTATGCGTTTGAGAACACGTCAGTCTCCTGCTTCTCGAAATAGACGGCAGGCTTGGACATCTTCAGCTTCAGCTCCCTATCAGGCTGAGGCCTGTTCTCGATGAACGCCGAATCAGGTATGCTGGTATGAATCACCTTCCTGGCGCCTTCAGCCCCGTCCATGCAGTGCGGCGGGAACGTCTTCAGCTCGTTGTCCTTGGCGAAATGCCTGTCGACAGAGCCGAACACCTGTATGCTGTTATACTGCGCGTAAGCGGTAAGGCTCTCAAGGTTCT
Organism: Candidatus Woesearchaeota archaeon; assembly: GCA_964358335.1. GTDB lineage: Archaea > Nanobdellota > Nanobdellia > SCGC-AAA011-G17 > GW2011-AR17 > CAYHOW01. The sequence goes on along the minus strand of CAYHOW010000009.1, from coordinate 19,590 downwards.
CAATTATATCTTCAGAGTGCGGCACATACAATGCGCCCGACTTCAACATGAAGTCCTTCTGCGTGTCAACGTCATAAAATATCAAGCTCTTCATTTTTGGCTCCTCCTTGTAAATTTAATGGATATTACTTATTGTATAGTATACACTATATGTTATATAAACCTTTCTACATTTGGGAATGGATTCGCCGAAGGCACCAAAAAGTTAATAAATGTATAAGACTCATTCCTTATAGAACAAGTGGTGATACTCATGGGTTCTAAAAGACCAAACGAACAACAATCCAATCAATCCCAGCAGAAAACAAATTATGCGCAGAGGCCAGCAACACAGCAGAAACCAGCCGAGCCAAAGTCTTTCGGCCAGGACAGGATGGTCGAAGCATTAATCGAGCACAACATCAACCTGCAGCACAAGCTAGCAGACCTCATAATCTCAGTAAGGGAGCTCAACGGCAACGTAAAGAACATGGTGGACCTGTTCACCGAGGCAGGAGAGCACATCAAAAAGGGCAAGTACGAGGACCCATTGTTCGTCAAGCTGGATGACCTATTAGAGCAGAACAAGAACCTGGCTAAAGGCTTGCTGCTGTTAGAGAAGTTCATCAGGGAGAAGCAGGCTGCCCCGACAGCGTTCCCGCCAAGGATGCCAAGGCCCGAATACTGATTCCTTCTTAATTTAACCCAAAAACTTAATAAACATAGATTCCTTGTTAAAACTCAATGGCAGATGAGCAAAGAGGTGAAGCTAATCCGAATTCTGGAAATGATATCAGGTTCATAATAGACAGGACAAAGAAAGAGCAGGAAGACCTCATCGCCAACATCCTGGAAATAGTAAAGAAGAAACCGTATCCCGACAGGGAGACCATGCACCTGGCATCGTTCGTCAATGCGCTTTTCCAGACCGCGCCATACGTCAAAAGCGTACACCTCAGGCCACAGGCGAATAGGGAAGAGGCAAGAAAGGCCGAGCCCGCGCACCAAGAGCATCCAAAGGAGGCCGCAAAGCCTGCGGCGAGGCCGCTGCCTGAACCTCCCAGGCCGCACAGGGCTGAAGCAAGGGAGACCATCGACGCAAAGGTCGACAAGATAATGAAAGAGAGGTCGGAACGCCCAGAGCTGAAGCCGGTCCAGCCTAGAACATCAGAACCAAATCCACTAAAAAAGGAAGAGCTGAAAGTCCCAGAGCTCAAGCCAGCGAGAAAGGAAGAGCCTCCCGAACTAAAGGTCCCCGAACTCAAGCCACTGAAAGAAGAAGAGGCCACGGAACTGAAAGTGCCCGAGCTAAAAGCCGAAGTGACGCCAAAGCCCGAAACCAAAAAACTACCAGAAGATGATTTCCAGAAACGCGAATATGTCGTCAGCCTGTTCAATACCCCGGTTGGCGTGCTTGTCGCAGCAGACAATGTCACGTACAAAGTGACCTACCGTGTCATAGAGCCGGTCATCAGCGAGAAAGTCCTCAATGCCGTAAAGGAAATGGTAAAGAAGGATTTCCAGAAGAACTACAAGATACTCGACGAGCCCGGATACATCGAGGACAAGGCCGAGAAGGCGTGCAAGAAGGAAGGTATAATGTTCACCGGAGACTACCCTAACAAGATAAGGTACTACCTCAAGAGAGACCTCACGGGGTTCAGGAGGATAGACCCGATGATGCAGGACAATAACGTGCTTGCAATATACGTAGACGGGGTCAACAAGCCAGTCATAGTGGAGTTCAAGGATTACGACGAGAAGATACAGTCCAACGTGATGTTCACCGACCCGCACGACCTGAACGTGCTTATATCAAAGATAGCCAAGGTGACAGACAAGGAGATATCAGACACCAAGCCAATACTAGACACCGTGTTCGAAGGGTTCAAGATCCAGGCGACAATGGGAGTCGGCGGAACCACGTCGAAACTCATAATCAAGAAGGTGATGTTCTAGATGGGAGAGAAAGTCCTTACGCCGAAAGAGTTCATGGAGATGGAACGCGCGAAGGATAACGCGCAGCAGATAAAAACTGAGGTCAAGCGCACCGAAGGCGCGCCAGAACAGGGAAGGAAGACAGAGGCCAAGATGGAGGATTACATAGAGATGAGGTGCTACATAAAATACAACCTCTACTACGGCCAGCCGAGGCATCTCATAATCCATGCACTAATAGAGGGCGGATGGGAACGGGCAGAGATAGACAAGGCGCTCGCACAAGTAGAGAAGCCGCGAAGCTACCAGATGAGAAGCGAGCCCAAGGGACCGATAGTGATATCGAAAGAAGACGAGGCCCGCCAGAAGCAAGGCAGATTCGTACCACGCGCTTCCGAAGATGAAGACATACCGGTGCCGCCGCCTCCGCAGACCAGGTAATATTTATATACTTACTAATACAATAAAAATTCTATGGCAATTGACGAAATTCTCGGAAATGTTGGCGAATACACGAAAGGGATTGTAGACAATTTGCAGCCGGGTCAGAAGCACAAGTTCTTGATTGTCCCGACAATGCCAAATTATCAGAAGCCAAACGTCGACCCTGCAAATTTCCCCGACAAGTCGCAATACAGAGATTTCCTCGTATCTAAACACGCAGAGTTCTTCGATACGAACACTGCAGACGTAAGAAACCTTATGGACAGCCAGGGCGTAGAGTACTTATGCATGAAGCACGTAAGCATGTTCGCGGCCGACCTCACAAAGGAACAGTATGAAATACTCACTAACAGCCAATACGTAAAATCAATAACGGCAGACCAGCCTCTGCAGCTGTTCGACCCTTAGCTATTTCCTCTTCTCTTTCTTTATTATCTCTTGGGTTGTCAATACAGAATTAGGAATGAGCATTATGTCGCCTTCCTTGGTCCTTATCTTCGTCTCTATCAGGTCAATCTCTATTATCTCGCCCTCGGCGCTCTTCAGCTTTATCCAGTCACCCTTCTTCAGCGCGTCCCTCCTGTGGATGAAGAAGCCGGCGGTGATGTTCGGGACGAAGTCCTTGAACGCGAGGATGATAAACGCCACCAATAAAACCAAGATTATCACTAAGAGTATCTCTAAGATTACCGTGGTCAGGCCCAGCTCAGCCAGCGCCCAAATCAAGCCTATGAAATAAATTAAATATTTAACAATAGAGGCTATGAACTTCTCCAGAGGAAACTTGACGCCCTGATCGCCAAGAATCTTGTCTATCTCAAAACCGTGAAGAACCTTCTTGACCAGCCTGCTGATTATGCCGGCCATTATTATGCTGAAGAGGATTATCGCCAAGGCAGCTATTATCCTGACTATGAACTGCGATGCAGTAAACCCCAATTCGTCTATCAGTGCCACGACTATGAAAAGCCTTCAGAAGTTTATAAAGTTTGTTGTGGACTTTAAAAGTATAAAACAAAGAAGAATTTATATATGAATATCCCTTTTGAAAAAAAAAGATGGTATTCAAACAACTAACTAAAGATGAAGCTAAATTAAGAATAAAGGAATTAGTAGATGAATACAATACTAAAATTAAAGAAAGAGAAAATTCTCTTGATGAAAGAAATACAGAAAGATTTATTGAAAGAATTCTTTCTATATTAAACTGGGATATTGATAATTTTGATCAGGTTGTTAGAAGAGATTCAATGAAAATTGAAGATAGAAGAAAAATACCCGACTATGTCTTATACATAAATGGTGAAAAAAAAGTAGTCGTTGAAGCCAAAGCATTCGGAGAATCGCTAGATAATCTTCAATATGTAAAACAAGCCTTAGAGTATGGATATTATAAGCAAGTAAGAGTATGTATCTTAACTAATGGAAAGGAAATAAGAGTTTATGACCCATTCATACTCTCAAAAAGCCTTGAAGGCAAACTACTTTTCTCATTGCATATAAACCAATATGAAAATCTGTTTGAACAAAGGATGTGGTTTTTATCGTATGACGAAATCAAAGAAAATACAATATTAGCTAAGTTTGCAACTAAGGGAGAAGTAAAGAAGCCCGTTAGTGAAGAAGTGATTGATAATATTATCAAAGGAAGAAAACTCCTGATAGATTCTATAATGCAACTAAATAAGATTGACGATTTTAAATTAGCTAGAGAATATGCACACAAAATTATAAATCGATTTTTATTTATTAGGGCCGCTGAAGACAGAGGTTTTTTTAAAGAGTTCGACCATGGTCGAATCCTTGAAGATAGAGTCAAAACATTCAGGAAAAGAATCTCCCAAAAAATTAAGCCGTTAATGAATGAAATAAAAGAATTATTTATGGAAATAAATGATGTTTATAATGGAGAATTATTTAAGCCACATCCCTGCGAAGAAATTAGAATTGATAGCGAAGCCCTAGAAAAAGCAATTTATCTTATGTATTATATTAAGCACGAAAATGGCGAAGAAGATTTAGTTGATTTTTCGAAACTAGATGCAGATGTCCTAGGAAGTATTTATGAAAAGTTTTTGGGCACAATAATACACGAAACTAAAAGTGGCAAGATTATCGAAAAAGTGGATAATAGTATAAGAAAAGAAATGGGCCAGTATTATACCCCCCAATATATTGTAGATTTTATCGTGCAAAATACAATTAATTCTTGCTTAAATGAAAATCCAGACAAATTATTTTCAATTAAAATTGTTGATCCAGCATGTGGAAGTGGAGCATTCCTTATAAAAGCATTTGACTCAATATATAATAAATATCTTGAATTTAATGAAAAGCAAGAGTCAAAAAGAAAGACAAAAGATCTTTCAGGTTTCATAAATGATAAATCTGTAGCGAGAATTAATGAAGTCATATTGCATAAGCATATCCATGGCATTGACTTGGATCCTGAAGCAATTGAGCTGACAAAAATAAATTTATGGCTACGAACAATTCAGGAAGAGATTAAGCTAAACGAACTAAATAAGAATATTAAGCAAGGAAATAGTTTAGTAAGTGATAAAGATATTGATCCTAAAAATGCTTTTGATTGGGATAAAGAGTTCCCAAATAAATTTGATGTAGTTATAGGTAATCCGCCATGGATTTCAATCAAGGGAAAACATAAAAGTATAGATATTTCAGAAAAGGAGCTTAACTACTACTTTAAAACTTATAATTGCGATACATATATGCCCAATATGTATGAAATATTTATAAGAAAAGGATTACGATTACTAAATGATGATGGTTTTTTCAGTTTTATAGTACCAGATCGCCTTTGTGCAAATCAACAGTTTATCGAACTTAGAAAAGACTTATTGGAGAATTATACAATTAAAAAACTATGGTTTAAAGTAAAATTTCCTGGAATTATTGCAGACACAGTTGTTTTTGTGATTCAGAATAAAAAACCATCTCAGAATTTAATCGAAATCACAGAGAATAATAAGGGAATATATAAGATACCACAAGATACATACTTAAATTCTAGCGATTGTAGTTGGTTTTATGTAAAAAAAGATTTGTTTGAAGTATTTAATCAGATTAAGAAACAAAAAAAGAGTATTCAACTATTTGAATTTTTAAATATAAAAACTACTTCAGGTTGTGGTGCAAAATCTCATCTTGTTTTTGATGAAAAAACTAATGAACGCCAAATCCAAATCTTAAAAGGAGAATCTATTAACAAATATGTCACGCTTAAAAAATTATGGTTTAATTTTGAAAAGAGAAATCTAAGTGGAAGAACTACTAATCAAGAGATATTGGGTAAGAAATATAAAGTTTTATTAAGAAAAACGGGAATCGATTTAATAGCGACATTTGATGATTCTGGCATTTTCCCTGAGCAATCTCTTTATTTTATTTATACAGACGAAGATAAGAATAAAGAAGACCTTCTTTTTTTAACAGGATTATTAAATTCTAAACTAATAAATGCATATTATAGGAATTTTGCGATTACAAATAGGGATGCTACCCCACAATTAAAGAAAGTTGATTTAGATAAATTCCCAGTAATTATTCCCAATAAAGAAATAAAAGAGAATATAATATCAATTGTCTTAGAATTAATTAAACTTCAAAAACCTTATTTAATTGTTTGCTCTAAAATTGCAAATTCTGAATCCTCAAAGAAAGGATATTATGACTTAGTTGAAGAAAAATCAAGATTAAAAAGTGAAATGGATAAATTGGAATTAAAATTAAATGAGATGATTTATGAATTGTATGGCATAACAACGGAGTCCGAAAAAAAGATTATCGAAGAATGTTTTAATTAATGATTTGCTTATCGCATCGCTGAAAAATGTAGAATCCTCCTTCAATTCAAGAAGAACCTTGACTTTAGGAGTAGTGGAAATCCTGAATATGGCCTTAACCAAGTCCAATTCATTTCTTGCCCTCTCCATGTACAATACCGCTTTTGAATCCATGCTCATGCGCCTCTTTCACAAGACCATAATAAATGTCTGCGTTAAGAAAAAGTTTATGCTTTATTAAGATTTGCTTGGCAAGATTCCGCTCCGGCCTCAACAGCATTTCCACGAAATCCGAAAAAGTCACGTAATGCTCATCTATGTGGACAGGATGATTCAGCTTAACATCATTGAAGTAAGGCTTAATCTTTTTCTCCTGAATTTCATTTTCCACAAGGAAGCAAACGTCCAAATCAGAGCCTTTCTTCTGGGTGCCTTCCGCATAGCTTCCGAAAACCAGAAAGCAATAGTTCCTTATTGGGATCGCCTTGATTGTCTCTAATATGAGACTTAACAAAGGGAATTCGAGGTTTTCCTGACATTCAATGTACTGTATCATCTGCAATGCATAAGGATTGTATATGTTGAGGCTATACAAGTCCATATTGCCCTTCCTCTGAGAAATGAGTAAATTATTTCTAACCAACATCCTCAATGCAGAGAACACCCACGGCTTTGTGCTTTTTTTCGATAAACGCATTATCTCAGATATGCTATAGCTATCAAAAAGATTGCTTCTCCATGCGCCTAGGAGCTTAAGAGTTTCATTAGTTATCATAAAGAGTTTATAGCATTACTTATTTAAATAACTATCGTTACTTATTTAGATAATAGTAGAAAGCAAGCAAAAAAAAGAGTTATTCCCTTTTGTTCCTTAAATAAGATCTAACATCAATGAGGATATGGCCCATCATATTCCTACCTGACCCATCTTTCCCTTCGCCCCAGAAATAATCATCTGGATTCGCTTCAATCAATTCTTCATCTCCAGTAGAGAGTAGCAGGTTCTCTAGCTGTGAATAAGATTCGAATTTTTTCTTACCGCCACATTTAATATTTCAACTTTTAGACTATCCCAATCAGAAGGGTAGTTATTATTCTGCAAACTTAGAATTTTAGCATCTTTCGGCGTTGGTGCTTCCTTAATTTTTTGCGCATATTGAGGGTCTGCTCTTTCAAACTTCTTGAATTGGTAATAATGTTCAACCGATTTCCAGACTTCCCCTTCCAATTCTATAGGATATGGTGCCAGATTCGAGAAATCTTTCCACTCTTCTATTTTGCTTAAGAACCTTATTGCCATTTGTTTCAAGCCACGTTCATCAGTACCCTTATGGTCTTGTTCCTTATCTGGTCTTCCTTCTGGAACTGGTAGTCAGACGCCTCAGGCATCTTAGTTGATAAAACCAACTTCCTAGCACCGACCTTGCTCTTCGCGAGGACGACGAAATCCTTCAGCAGCTCGTGCAAATCTGAGTCGCTCCAAATGAACAAGTCTACCTTCTGGCTCTTCTCCAATTTGGCGTCCTTCCTCAGCTGCTGGATTCTTCTCACTATCTCCCTGGCATAGCCCTCGTTCTCCAAGTCCTCAGTCAGTGTGGTGTCCATGTATATCGAGCCGCTAGGGATATCTGCGCCTGTGAACGGCTCAGCGATATGCTTGGTCAGCACGACGTGCTTCTCCTCGAGCTTGACGTGCACGTGCTCCTTCTTGTCGTCGACATTTGTAACTACCTCGAACTCGAAGCTGCCCTCCAAGATACCTTGGATTATCTTCTGCTCATCGAAAGTCTTCAGCTTTACTAATATGTCTCCAGTTGCCAACCCGTAATCCTCGCCTATCCTCTTGAACTCGGGCTTCATCGTGTAAGTGACATTGTCGAACTTCTCAATGAACCTTATAGCCTTGACGTTGGCCTGCTGCTTGATAAGGTCGCCGTATACCTTGACAGATTCCTTAACTGACTCGTCTTTAGAAAGTATCAGTATCTCGCCCAAAGGCCATCTCGTGCCGACCTGGGCCTTGTCTCTCGACTGAAGTATGGCCTGGACGATAGTCTTGCACATCTCCATGCTCGTCTCCAGCTCAGCCTTCTTGCCGCCCTTCTCGACGACAGGCCACTTCTCCAAGTGCACGCTGACCTCGCTGTCCTTGGTCCTCAGCGTCTGGAATATCTCTTCAGACAAGTAAGGAGTGAACGGAGCCATCATCTTGACTACCCTCTCCAAGGCATAACGGAACACGTAAGCTAGTTCAGCATCTTCCTCTGACGTCCTCTCCCTGACTAATTTGATGTAGCCCCTTGAGAAATCATTTATGACAAAACTCTGCATAGCAGAGACAGCGTGGTTGTACTCGTGCTTCTCCATGTGGCCAGTGACTTCCTCTATCAAAGAGTTGGCCCTCGATATCATCCACCTATCTTCCAGCCCTAATTTTTTCTTGTCGCACTTCAGACCGTCAAGCCCTGTTCTCTGCATGTACTCCTGCGTGAAGTAGTAAGAATTCCATAATGTCGTGAAGAAAGGAATGACTATCTCCCTGAACGGCTCCCTGCCGAACTTGACATTGTCGCCCAAAGAGTATGAGCACATCAGCACCCTGACCGCGTCGACACCTACTTCCTCAAATACCTCCAGAGGCTTCAGGATGTTTCCCTTGGACTTCGACATCTTCTCGCCCTGGTCGTCGCACAACAGCCCGGCCACTGCGCAGTTCTTGTAAGCCGGCTTGTCGAACAGGATTGTTGAAATAACATGCATGACGTAGAACCAGCCCCTTGTCTGGTCGATAGCTTCAGCTATGAAGCCGTAAGGGAACGACTTGTCGAACATTTCCTTGTTCTCGAACGGGTAATGGTACTGCGCAAACGGCGCAGATCCTGAATCGTACCAGCAGTCAATGACCTCGGGCGTCCTCGACATCTGCGAGCCGCACTTGTCGCACTTTATCTTTATCTTGTCGACTGTAGGGATATGCAGGTCGTCTATCTTGACCTTGGTGGTGCTCTTCGATTCCAATTCCTTTATGCTGCCTATCGGAGCCATGTGCTCGCACTTGTCGCATACCCATACCGGCAGGGGAGTGCCCCAGAACTTGTTCCTCGACAGAGCCCAGTCCTTGGCTCCCTCTATCCAGTTGCCGAACCTTCCGTCCTGGATATGATTCGGGTACCAGTTGATCTGCTTGTTAAGCTCAACCATCCTCTTCTGGAACTTGCTCGCTGCGATGAACCACGAGTCCATGGCATAATACAGCAATGGCGACTTGCATCTCCAGCAGAACGGATAGCTGTGCATGTACTTCTCTGTCTTGAACAGGAACCCGTTCTTGTCGAGCCACGCTATGATGTCAGCATCGCAGTCCTTGACGAACCTGCCTGCGAACTCGGGAATTTCGTCAGTGAACGAGCCGTCCTTGCCGACAGGATTGACGAAATCTATGCTGTGCCTCTTGCACGAGTCGTAGTCTATCTCACCGAAAGCAGGAGCCTGGTGAACGACGCCGCTGCCGTCAGCAGTCGTTACGTAATCTTCCGGCACGACTATCCACGCCTTCTTGCCCTTGTTAATCTTTCCGACGAAGTGCTTGAATATCGGCTCGTATTCCTTGCCCAGCATCTCCTTGCCAGAAACCTCTTTCAATATCTTAGGCTTGGCGAAGAAATGGCTGACCCTCTCCGACGCCAAGATCAATATCTCTCCCTTGTTATCGACGTAAGAATATTTTATCTCGGGATTGACCGCCGCGCAGAGGTTAGACAATAATGTCCACGGAGTAGTCGTCCATGCCAATAGGTAAGTGCTCTTCTCGCCCTTCAGCTTCAATCTCACAGCCACAGTGTCGTCCTCGACGTCCTTGTAACCTAAAGCCACCTCATGAGACGACAAAGGAGTCTCGCACCTAGGACAGTAAGGCACTACCTTGTAGCCCTTGTACAATAATCCCTTCTTGTGCATCTCCGACAGCGACCACCAGACGCTTTCCATGTAAGGAGTGTCCAATGTCCTGTAAGGATGGCCTAGATCCACCCAGAACGCCATCTTGTCCGTCATGTAGTCCCAGTCCTTGATGAACCTGAACACGTCAGACTTGCACTCGTCTATGAACTTGTTGACTCCGAAAGTCAATACCTCTTTCTTGGTCTTCAGCCCCAATCTTTTCTCCACCTGAACCTCTACAGGCAAGCCGTGGCAGTCCCAGCCGCCTTTCCTCGGCACCGTAAAGCCCTGCATGAACTTGTAGCGGTTGTACAGGTCCTTGAACACCCTCGCCTCAACGTGGTGCAGGCCAGGCGGAGCGTTGGCAGTCGGGGGCCCTTCCAAAAAGCTGAACATGGGCCTCTTGGAATCGTAAGTAATAGAATCCTTAATTATCTGAGGGTGAGATCTCCAAAGGCCAGAGACGTCCGCCTCTATCCTCTTAAAGTCATACTTCTTGTCCGGCAGCTTGCTTTCCATTTTTGCACCCTCTCGAATGTCTTTACAGATAAATTACGCGCAATATAAAAGCTTTGCTGTAGGCCGTTGCGGCGGAGAAGCCTTGCATTCCGGCGGCATAGCATGGTCTTGCTAAGAAAATCGGCACAAAGCTTATAAGAAATGCATCACTGCCCTATAGGATATGCATTACGACATCAAGGAATCTAAGCTGGAGAACGGCCTGACAGTCTATCATGTCAAAGTGCCGGCAGACGACATAACTGTCTTAGCCAACATCAACGCAGGCTCGCTGTACGAGACCGACCATACCGCGGGGATGTCTCACCTCATCGAGCATAACCTGTTCAAGGGCACCACAAAAAGGCTGTCAAGGAAAGAGGTGTACCAGGAGTTCGGCGAGATAGGCAGCGATTTCTTCTGCCACACGGACGACACCAGCATATTGTTAGGACTGAGAGTCATGCCAGAATCATTCAAGCAGACGCTGGACCTGTTCTCTGACCTGATATACCATTCGCGCATGGACGCCGAGAGCGTGGAGAAGGAGAAGGAAATCGTCCTTGACGAGATAAGGAACGGCGAAGATGACCCTTACAGGTTCGCATACCAGTCCTTCTGCACCAAGCTCCAGGAAGGCTGCCCCGCCGGAAGGCCCATCATCGACTTTGAGCACACAGTGAAGCAATGGCCTATCGAAGAGATAGTGGAATTCTACAAACGCCATTTCAATCCAGCCAACACAACGCTGTTCGTCGTCGGCCCAATCGAATTCAGAGACGCAGCCGAGAAAGTCAAGCAGTATTTCTCATGCTCGCCGGAGATAAACCAGCCCAATTCCATCCAAAGATTCAAGATGCCCAGAAACAGGGCGAGGGAAATCACCATGGACAGGGAGCTGTCGAACGTGCAGATGTTCATTGGCAAGCTTGTCCCGAGGCTCGGCCTGAAAAAAGGGCTTGACATGGAACTTCTTGTCGACATCATGGGAAATAACATCAGCGACGCGATACTCAACAAGGAGCCCATATCATACAGCAGGTGGGCAACGTCATCCAACGAAAAGATAGGCGGCTCCATAATCACGTATGCGACGTTCGGCCCGAAGAACTACATAAGGGTCAAGGAGCTCATACGCGAAGAGATGAGGAAAGTGAGCGAAGGCGACATCTCCGAGGACACGTTCAAGAGCGTGCTCAGGAAGAAAAGGAAAGAGTTCGTGCTGAACTATTCCACCACAATGCAAAAAGCAAAGCTGCTTAGGACGTTCTGGAAGGACTATTCCGTCTATGACGTCAACCCTTACTGGGAATGCCTTGAGCACGTAAAGTTCGAGGACGTCAGAGCGACGGGGATGAGACACGTAACATTGAACAACCTCACTGAGCTCTGCCTCGGCAGGCCTGTGAAGTAAAATTTAGATTCTTGTCCAATACTCACAAAGAAACTATTTTTATCATAACAGCAAATAAAATGGACTGAGCACAGTTTTTAAAAAACGAAAGCCTTATATATAATGTATGTTTTAAGCATACGTATGGATGTCAATAACATACAATTTACCAAGATTGAATTGCTGATAACGAAGCATCTATTCAAGCATTTCAAGGACAGGTTCAATTCCAGGCAGTTAGGGAAAGCGCTGAGCATAAATCATGCCCACGCGAACAAGCTATGCAATTCACTGGCAAAAAAAATGCTCTTGAAAAAAGAAGAGATAGGGAATGCAGCCTACTTCTCGTTCGATTACGAGAGCAAGCCGGCAATAAGATTCATCGAATACCTGCTTGCCTTGGAAGCAAAAGAGCCCCCCAAATGGCTCTCTGTCGTCTGGCATAGCCTAAAGAGATTCGACGAGCACATAGCAATAGGCCTTGTCTTCGGCTCGTCTGTTAAAAACAGCAGGTTCAATGATGTTGATGTCTTATTGGTCTATGAAAAAAGTAAAGCAAAATATATAAACAAGATTAAAGAAGACATAAGGAACTCGCAACTAATCGAGCAGCCTATCCGATATGCCGATATTACGGAAGAAGATATCCTGCCGAACAAAAAAGACAAAATATTTTATAATATCTTATCAGATAGCTTAGTGTTCCATAATCCAGAAAGATATGTGGAGGTAATCAAGAAATGTCGCAGACAGACAATCATCTGAAATGGTGCCTGAAAGACGAAAGAAGGCTTGTGAAAACAAAGCCAGATTTAGATCTCGCGCAGAAGCATCTGAAGAAATCAGAGTCCAATTATGCCGTTGTGCAGACCCTTGAAAGGCTGAAAATATATGATTGGATCCTCAATATTGGGTTTTATTCGATATATCACTGTTTTTTGGCGATATTGTCAAAATATGGATATGAGTCAAAGAACCAGTCATGCACAGTAACTGTCATCCTGAACATGATTGAGCAGAAGAAATTGAATCTCGACAAAGAGCTAGTGCTGCAATTCGACACGCTCGAAGTGGAAAAAGACATGGCAAGCCCAACTGTCAGGATGGAAAGAGAAATCTCGACTTATGGCGTAGAGACAAGCATTGACCTGCAACAATTGAATTACCCCAACCCTAAAGGGTGGTGGATTTCTAGCGAGAAAACTATTTAAAGCATATCAAGGAAATGATAGTTAAATTGCAGAGGGAGACGATAAGGATATTGGCCGAGTAATGCTCAATTACAGCACGTATACAAAGATGTCCAAGCATTGATTTGTTTTCTATTTCAAAACGCTTATAAAAGAACAGTTTCTATTTATATCGTAACATGGCAAAACCCCAGAAGGACATGAAGCTCAGCGAAAAAATACAGGCTTTCGAGGACGAGCTGAAGAACACCAAGTACAATAAGAGGACCCAGGGCGCCGTAGGCCTATTGAAAGCCAAGATAGCTAGGCTGAAGGACGAGCACATAAAGAAAGCGTCCAAGGGCGTCAAGGGCGAAGGGTATGCAGTGAGGAAGTCGGGAGACGCCTCCGTGATTCTTGTAGGCTTCCCCTCGGTAGGAAAGAGCACATTGCTTAATTCCCTCACTGACGCAGACTCGCCCGTAGGGGCGTACGAGTTCACCACATTGACAGTCATTCCAGGGCTGCTGGAATACAATCATGCGAAGATCCAAATCCTCGACGTGCCGGGAATAATTCACGGCGCGGCTTCAGGAAGAGGAAGGGGAAAGGAAGTGCTTGCTGTGGCGGCAAGCTGCGACCTTGTCGTCCTAATAGTGGATGTCTTCCATCCCGAGCACCTTGAAGTCCTTAGGCACGAGCTTTACGACACAAACATAAGGCTGAACCAGCACAGGCCCGTCGTGAAAATAGTCAGGAAGCCCAAGGGCGGGATAAGCATCGCTTCGACAGTGCAGCTGAACCACATAGACAGGGACACTGCGGCAGCGATATTCAGGGAGTACAGGATAGCAAACGCCGACGTGATAATAAGAAGCGACATCACAGTCGAGCAATTGATAGATGCCATCGAGGCGAACAAGAGGTACATACCGGGCATCGTCGTCCTCAACAAAATCGACATGATAGACAATGATACATTGAGACGCATCAAGGAGCAGATAAAGCCCGACCTCAGCATCTCCGCCGACAGAAGAGAAAATATGGAAGATCTGAAGGAGATTATATTCAAAAAATTAAATTTCATGAGGATATACTGCAAGGAGATGGGAAAGCCGGCCGACATGAACGAGCCGATGATCATATTCAACGGCGCGACGCTTAAAGACATGTGCGAGAAGCTGCACAGGGATTTCATCCATAAATTCAAGTACGCGCGCGTATGGGGAAAGTCTGTCAAGTTCGACGGGCAGAGGATACTCAAGCTCGACCACAAGCTACATGACGGGGATGTCGTCGAGCTGCACGTAATTTAACCTTTAGAAATCCTCTCTCAAAAGCAGTTAAATTTATAAATGGATAATTTATTCTAATCCGCAGAAATCTCAAAAGAGGAGGAAAAAGATGGTAGAGCATATTACGAAAATTATTCCAGAGCTTTTCGAGAAGTACTCAGGCGAAAACAAGGCAACATGTGACATGATGGTGCCAATCATCCTGAAGAAAGGACTCGATAGCTTGGACTTGTCGATGTTCGACGACACAAAGAGGAACGCAATCCTAAACTGCGTTGCTGAAGAGCTTATCAAGAGGGGCAGGGTGCAGGACGCAATCACTGCCTTGACAATGACCGGCAACAAGGAAAAAATCCGCGCCGTGGGCGACAGCTTCGTGTCGATGAACATGTACAGCAACGCCATAGACTGCTATCACTTGGCAGGCGCACGGGAAAAGCTTATGGAAATAGGCGAGGTCTGCCTTAGGGACGGACTAATGACTGACGCTATCAAGGCTTTCAAGCTGGTCAACGACACAGCAAGGCTCATCAAGGTCGGCGATGAGTGCGTGAAGAGGGAGAAATACCCGAGCGCAATCGAAGTCTTCAACATCCTAGGGAACAAGGAAAGGCTTGTCGAGGTAGGAGACATCTGCCTGAGGCGCGACCAACTGGCGTTCGCCGAGAAGGCTTACGAACTGGCAAGCGCGGTAGAGAAGCTGAACAAGCTAGGCGATATATATTTAAAGAAGGAAATCTTGAGCTCAGCATACAGGGCATACAAGCTGGCCAACAATAATATAATGCTGGACTTCCTGAACAGGAACTTCCACATCAGCGGGTAAACCCTAAAAGCAGGTGAATCAAGATGAACGTGTTTAAGAAAAAACTCAAAGAGTGGATGAACTTCGACGAGGAAGAAGGGGAAGAGTATGTCCAAGTCGACCATCC
Source organism: Candidatus Woesearchaeota archaeon (assembly GCA_964358335.1). Lineage (GTDB taxonomy): Archaea > Nanobdellota > Nanobdellia > SCGC-AAA011-G17 > GW2011-AR17 > CAYHOW01. The sequence goes on along the minus strand of CAYHOW010000009.1, from coordinate 4,197 downwards.
AGCCAAAGACAAGGCAGCATTCTTGGTCAGGTCGTTCACGCTGAACGACTTCGAGGACACTAAGGAAGTAATCAAAGTGCTAAGGACAGGAAGGTTCGTGGCACTGATTGACCTCAAGCCCCTGAAGGAAAATGACGTGATCGACCTAAGAAGGGCAGTTAATAAGTTGAAGAGCGTCAATGCGGAACTGTCCGGCGACATAGCAGGGCTTTCTGGCGACTGGCTAGTTATGACTCCTCATCCGATTACCATCGAAAAGCCAACAACCAGGCCAGTTGCGTCTGAAGAGACAGAGCAAGAAGACTTACAGTAATTCTTTATCTTTTTTATTACTCTTTTTAAGTTTCGTCATCATACGGTAAAAAATAGGATATCAAAAAAATTCCCAAGGTTTAAATATACATAATTTATTCCCACTCGTAAATGATAACCCGAGGTGAATACTATATGAGCATGTTCAGGGAGTACGACATCCGAGGTGTCGTGGGCCATGACCTTACCGACGAGATGATTGAGAAGATAGGCAAGGCCATCGGCACCACCATCAACGGCACTGTGCTGGTCGGAAATGATAACAGGACGCACGGCGAACATGTCAAGAACATATTCATCAATGCTTTGATTTATACAGGATGCGATGTCGTCGACCTCGGAACTGTAACTTCGCCCATGCTGTATTTCGCGTCCAAGACTTTGCACAACAAAGGCAGCGTAATGGTCACCGCTAGCCACAACCCAAAAGAGTACAACGGGTTCAAGATAATAAAGGAAGGCAAGCCCCTCTACGGCGAAGACATCTATGCCATCGGCAGATTGGCAGAGTCAGGCAATTTCAATCACGGAAACGGAAATGTTTCCAAGAGGAATATCGAGAAGGAATATTCAAATTATATTGCCAGCAAGATAAATATCCAGAAAAGAATCAATGTAGTGCTGGACTGCGGCAACGGGACAGCCTCGCTGTTCTCGCCCGAGATACTTGAAAGCATGGGATGCAGCCTCACAAAACTCTACTGCGAATCAGACGGGAACTTCCCAAACCACGAGCCGGACCCAGTTGTAGAGAAAAACCTTCGAGAGATGATAGCTAAGGTCAAAGAAGAGAAAGCCGACATAGGCATTGGGTTTGACGGAGACGGGGACAGGCTAGGCATCGTCGACGAGAAAGGAAATATAATACCGGGAGATAAAATCCTTATAATTCTTGCAAGGGATATGTTAAAGAAAAAAAAGAACGAGAAGATAATTTATGAAGTGAAGTGCTCTATGACGTTAGAGGAAGAAATCAGAAAGAACGGAGGCATCCCGATGATGTACAAGACTGGGCACTCGCTGATAAAGGCGAAGATGAAAGAGGAAGATGCAAGCTTAGCTGGCGAGATGTCAGGCCATTTCTTCTTCAAGGAACTTGGATTCTTCGACGACGCTCTTTACGCTGCGTGCAGGATATTGGAGATAATGTCGGAGACTGAAAAGACAGTGTCTCAGCTTCTTGAGGGCATCCCGAAGACTTATGCCACTCCAGAGATAAGGGAAGACTGCCCGGATAACTTAAAAAAGCAAGTCATAGATGAGCTGCAGAAGCGCTTCATGAAGTACAATCCACTGACGATAGACGGAGTCAGGATAAATTTCCCGGACGGCTGGGGATTGGTAAGGGCGTCGAATACGCAGCCCGTATTGGTATTGAGGTTCGAGGCCTCGGACGAAACAAGATTAAATGAAATAAGGGACCTGATAGAGAGAGAGGTAAAAGATGTTAAACGTAACGCATGCGCTTAAGAAGGACAGGCTGAGCAAAGACGTGGAAGACGCAAGCTTCCTGCTGAGCAACAGGGTGGGCGGCTATGTATACCTTGGCACGACATTGAAGTCAAAACACCAGGGATTCTTCTTCAACGACAATTTCATGATGTACAAGGCAATCGAAGACATCAGGCTCGATGGCAAGATAACGAAAATAACCAACAGGTTCTCCTCGGTGATACGCGAGAGGGACAACAAGTCCACCGAAGAGTTCATACTACCGTTCGGATACAGCTCATTCATTTACGAGCTTAAAAGATACAACGGCAACATTCACATAGACCTCGACTGCAGAAGCTTCAACGACAACGATGACTGGGGCAGGTTCTATAACATCGTCCTCGACAAGAACCAAGCCGTGATAAGCTACGAGAAGCAAGGCAACTACTGGGTCTACGTAGTCATAACCGGAAAGAACCTCAATGCCGAGAAGATAAGGGAATGGAGAAAGGTAAGCTACCAGATAGACCAGCAGAAGGGCGAGGAGCATGAACGCAGCGTCTATAACGCATTAAGGCTGAAAATATCCTCGGACACGAGGCTGGTCATCAGCGCAAGCACAGACAAGGACAAGGCAATCAAAGAGGGGGATTACGTATTCAGAAACATCAACAAGCTCAAGCGAAAGCAGGACAACGCCATGCTGTTCAAGGGCACAATCAAAAACAAGGACCAGAGGATGGCCTATAATGCGGCATTGAACTCCCTTAACTCCATGCTCGCCGAAGTCAACGGCAAGCTGGGCATACTGTCGGGATTCCCGTCACATTCGCAGTTCTGGAGCAGGGATGAGATGGTCGCCATAAAGGCACTCGGCAAAAGAAAAGAGGCATCGGACATATTCGCAAGGACGCTAAGGTGCCTGCAGGACGACGGAAGGCTGCCGAACAGGATACCGTCGACGGTCGAAGGCAACGCAGACAGCATAGGATGGTTCTACATAAGGTACGGAAAGAAGGATGTCCTGGAAAACGTAATAAATTCGCTTTCCTCATCGCATCTAAAGGACGGGCTGCTCATTGCAGGGAAGAAGGAGACATGGATGAGCATGATAGATAGGGAAGGCGCGAGGATAGAGCTCCAGGCAATGCTCCTAAAAATGTACTCGATGCTTGGCAACAAGAAGGCAGAGCTTGAGCTCAAGGACAAGATCAAGGAGAAGTTCTGGAACAGGAAGTACCTCAACGACGGCGCCAATGACGACACTGTCAGACCCAACGCCATACTAGCATATTACATATACCCGGAAATGCTCACGAAAGACGAATGGCTAAAATGCTTCACTAACATCATGCCAAGGCTATGGTGCAGCTGGGGAGGCATATCCACGCTCGACAAGAAATCGGAAAAGTTCCATCCTACAACATCAGGGATGAAGAGCTATTACAACGGAGATTCGCATTTCTTCCTTAACAACATAACCGCAATCGTCCTTAAAGATATCGACAGGAAAATGTTCAAGGACAAGATAGCAAAGATAGTCGACGCCTCGACAGAAGATATACTGTGGAATGGCATTCTGGGCCACCATTCGGAGGCAAGCTCGGCAAAAGAGCTCAACGCACAGTACGGGCTCGCCAAGTCCATGGCGGCTGCGACGTACATAGAAATGATAAATAATCTTTAATTTTCTATTTCAGCCCGCCAGTGACATGATCTTAGTCTCGACTATGCCGACAAGCCTCGACGTCCTGCTGTCAAGCCTCGTCCCGACCATCGAAGACTTGTTATAGGCGCTGTAGACCTCTATAGGCCTCAATGACGGGACTTCAGGCAGCGAGCCTAGGAATATCCCCATGTTCTCCTTGGCGCCGGACAGCAGTTCCGACCTAGGGAACAAGATATCTGCATACAAAGACAGCAACTCGTCATCCCTAGCAAAATATTTCCAGAATGGGTGGCTGACCGCCTCTGAATGATTGAGCTGCCTGTTAATGCCATACTTGCCAAGCTTATACAATGTAAGCTCCAAGCCGTCCATCCCCTCATACCCTCCATCCTCCAGAACAAGCCATCCGTCGTCAAGCTTGCATCCCAGCCTTATGCCGTCAAGCCTGCCCGAAACCACCTTGACCTTGCCGTCAGGATGAAATGCCATGGCGTCAGAAGTAGTGAAAAAGTTGTCCCACCACGTGTCGTAAACCTCCGGATCTGAACTCAATACCTCAATGCGCCTAGAAATGAGCCCGCAAACACCCATCGGACTCCTCAAATCACCATGCAACAAAGACATATTTTCGGCATAATCGCCGAAAAACTCCCTGTATCTCTTAGGTCCGTTAAGGTGCATAGCCATAATGATATACCATACCTGCTATCAGCCTTCAAAGAACATGCCATTTATAAGGGTTGTTGAAATTTTGAACTAAAAATAATCATCCGGCAGTAATG
>CAYHOW010000008.1:0-25042 GCA_964358335.1 Candidatus Woesearchaeota archaeon | reverse complement strand
CATTGATGGGGGCTAGAGATGACAGAAAAGCTATCTCGGGGATAACTGAGTTGTCGCGCCCAAGAGCTCGAATCGACGGCGCGGCTTGCTACTTCGATGTCGGCTCATCCTATCCCGGGCGTGCAGAAGCGCCCAAGGGTGGGGGTGTTCACCCATTAAAAGGGTTCGTGAGCTGGGTTAAGAACGTTGCGAGACAGTTTGTATGATATCTACTGGGAGTGTCAAAGATCTGAGAGGAAGGACCATTTAGTACGAGAGGAACGGTGGTTCGTGGCCACTGGTCCATCGGTTGTCCGACAGGGCAGGCCGAGTAGCTACGCCATAAGTCATTAGGGCTGAAAGCATCTAAGCCCGAAGGACCCCTCGAAATGAGATCTAGAGCACCTGCATAAGACGGGTTTGATGGGATTGGGGTGTAAGTACCAAGCCTCGGCGAGGTATTCAGCCCACAATTTCCAACAGCTTGATTTGGATCTTTATCCAAGGTGTTTCATTCAGCATATGCGCGGCTTCATTTATTTTTTTCTGCAATTTTAATTCATTTTATCTCATAGCCGCAAGGCTCATTCGAAAGGCTTATATATTACGTATGTTAGTTTTGGCCTTGGGGAAACCAATAAAATGAGAAGCTACAATTCAGACGCTTATGATTACCATCCTCGGGGCTGCGGATACGTTAAGGTCTGCTCTGCCATTGAGGGCGAGCTTGATGGTCGGGACGACGTCTCCATGCCTCTTGCCCCGGAATCTTTTGCGGATTCGCGCAGTAAGGCTAGGCGCATGGCGGACTTGAGGCTTGAGCAGCGCGTGTCTGCGTTGCGCAGTTTTTTTTCGGCGTTGGGCATTGAGGTTGGGATGGTCGAGGAATATGTTGGTGGCATGAAAGATTTGGCTATCCGTAAGAATGCCGAGAGGCTTAGGGCGGTTCGGCATGGCGGCGTTGTGCTGAGGGACATTTTCGGCCGCAGGATAGGCAGTGGCAGGCTGGAGGATGTAGGGGTTACAGCCGGAGAGCTGGACAGCATTGTCTCCTTGAATTCTCGTTATAGGTAGCTTTTTATATTACTTCTGTGCAATTAGGTGGAGGTAGGAAAGCAGCTGACTAACGCCTTTTCGGAGGTGAGGAAAGTCCGCCCACCATTGAGGTGCTGCTCCATGAATGGAGTTCCAGAAATGGAAGGCAACCGTACAGAAACGAGACGGCCTTGATGATGCTATGATGCTTGCGAGTCCTTCGGCGACGGAGGTTAGCTAACCAGCAGAGTTTGCGTCAAGGATTCGGTGAAACGCGTGCGCCCCGGCCGGTGCAAGTCCAGTGGGACGCTAAGTTGAATGTTACGCATCCTATTGCCCGAGGCAAGGATGACAGAAGGCGGCTTACGCTTTCCTACCTTTTTGATTTTTAACCATAACTTATTTAAATGCGAATGATATTCTATAATAAGTTTAAAATGTCAAGCAACAACAAAATATCATTGCCGTCAACAGGCGGCGGAATTATAAGGTATTTCGACGAATATAAGAGCAAGCTGGAGATCAAGCCGAATTATGTTCTGGTGATAATAGGCTTAGTGATGGTGCTGGCTTTATTGCTGCACAAGCTAAAGCCGCTGGGGTGAATTTCTCATGATTCCGGGCGTTAATCCAAAGATGCTAAAGCAGGCTATGAAGAAGATGGGCGTTAAGCAGGAAGAGATAGATGCTTACGAGGTAATAATCAGGACTCATAATGGCGATTATTCGATAAAGAACCCTGAGGTCATGAAGGTGGAGATGATGGGCCAGGAATCATTGCAGATAACTGGCGAGATGGAGAGGGTAGTGGCCGGCAGGAATGACGATGTCAAGCTTGTTATGGAACAGGCAAGGTGCTCTGAGGATGAGGCGAGGAGGGCGTTGGAGAAATCTAACGGCGACATCGCGCAGGCGATCCTGGAGCTGGAGCAATAAAAAATGGAACAGGTGAAACAACTTCTTACAGAGGCTAGGGACAGGATAAATACTGCTGACCATCTGGCTTACGTATCATACGTTGAGATATCAGACAGCAAGATGCTGTTCGCTATAACTGACGGTTTGGCTACCGCGGTGAAGAAGGCGATGGAGGCGATGCTGGCTTATGAGAGGATGTTCAAGAGAATACCTCTCGCGCCTAAGGATTTCGACTCGGAATTCGAGCTGTTCAAGGGCAAGTGCGTGGCAAGCTACAGCATCGACAGGAAATACATCGCTCTTATCGATGAGCTTAATAAGATAGTCGAGCTCAAGAAGAGGACGCCTTTAGAGTTTTCAAGGAAGGACAAGATAGTCCTGTGCACGGAATCTTTCAGGATGTAGGAAGTCGACTTGAAGAAAGTGAAGGAGTACTTGAGGCTGTCTAAGGAATTTGTTGATCAGGTATCGGGTTTATTGAAATGTTGAATGATGCATCATCCGTTGACGAGCTGAAAAGGGTAGACCACCTTATTTTTGTTACTTTGAAATACACAAGGACTGTAGATATTATAAGGAATGTTCTTGTGAGGCTGCAGGCGGCCATGGACTCTGAGATCCATGACGTCATGGAATGGGCCTATCTCGAGAAGAAGATAGACAAGGTCCCTCCTGCCCCACTTATGAGGATAAATTACATGGAGAAGGTGTTCAAGGACAGCAAGGTCAAGGACATCACCGACTTTTATATGTATTTGAGGAACTTGGCCAATTGCGAGTACAAGAAGAAGGAAGAGTACAGGAAGAACGTCGCGATGGTCACTAAGGACGACGAGATAACCATAGACAAGCTGAAGGAATTGGCCGATAAGACCAAGAAGCATATTTATTACTTGAAGGACTTGATGAAGGAATGACAAGGACTATAGCTGTATTGGCAGGCAAGGGCGGTACGGGGAAGACTACATCTTCTATCGCTTTAGGCGCCGCTTTGTCCTACTTCGGCAAGGACGTCATTGTTGTCGATACCAATTTGACCACTCCTAATGTAGGGGTGCACTTGGGCGTTCCTGTCGTGCCGATAAACCTGCACCATGTCTTGCAGGGGAAGAACAAGGCAAAGGACGCTGTTTATGTCCATCCTGCGGGTATGAAGATTGTTCCTGCTTCTATATCGCTGGCTGATTTGAGGGACTCCAACCCTGATAAGCTGCCTAAGGCGCTTTCCGATCTGAAGAAGCTCAATCCTGATTTTATTCTGCTGGACGGCGCTGCGGGGTTAGGGAGGGAGGCTTTGGGCGCGATAGAGTCTGCTGAAGAGCTGCTTATAATCACTAATCCCGAGATGCCGGCGATAACTGACGCCTTGAAGACTGTCGCTTTGGCCAACCAGATGGGGAAGAATATCATCGGCGTTGTTCTTACGAAGACCGAGAGCTTCAACTATGATGTCAGCGCCTCGAACGTCGAGTCCATGCTGGAGAAGCCTGTCATTGGCGTTATACCTTTCGACAAGGCTGTGCGTGAGGCATTGGTGCTGAAGGATTCTGTCGTCTTGACTCATCCAAAATCTAAGCCTGCCGTCGCTTATAAGAAGTTGGCCGCTTCATTGATAGGATTGAGCTACGAGGAAGAGGCTGACGTCGAGAAGAAAGGCTTCTTTGGCTTTATCAGGAAGATGTTTCAGTAGGTTGTGTTCTTGTCTTTTGTGTTGGCATTTTAGCGTCAGTTCCGATGCGTTCAGTCAGTTTTCCGGAACATGGAAAAATAACTGCACTTTTTTTGAGAACATTTTATATACCTTCAAAATCCAGTTCTCAAGATGCTGAGAGTTGTATTCGACACGAACGTTTACGGCCTTTTGATATTGGAGGACATTGAGGCAATCAAGGCTAGAATCCTAGGCGATAAGGAATTCATAGTCTATGGGGCAAAGATCATAAGGGACGAGCTGAGAGACACGCCAAAAGATGTGAAATTAAGAAATGCAAGTGTAAGAAACTTGATGCTTGAGCTGTACGACAAAATCACACAAGGGAGACGCCTTGAATCCTCTAATGAAGTCGAAAAGTTGGCGCTGGGTTTCTATATTGAGTACAGGAAGATTGGCGGAATAAGGCCGTGGCATGCAATCTCAGAGGATTTTAGGATAGTGGCAAATGCCTGCATTCACGGAATGGACATAATCGTCTCAGAAGACTTCAGGACAATGACATCTACTAAAGCAGTCGAGGCATACAAGAGAATAGCATTAGAATGCAACCTTAGAATCCCTAACTTCTTGGAATACAAATACATAAAGAATAGGTATGGGTTCTAGCGGGTAGTAGCTCGGATGAACCTTTTCACTTCCTTGACAAACTCAGGATTCTTCTTGGCTTCCTTTACATTTTTTATCAGCTCGTCCCAGCTCATGGCCTTATGCCTGCCGCTGGTTCTTTTTATATTTTCCTTTTTCATTCTATTATTTAGATGAGCAGGATATTATTTAAATGTTTCTGAGAATTTCGGCTTGGATTTCCGGATGTTATATGGGCGGTTAGTGAATATCTAATATTGGGTTGAGCTGATGGGGAGAAAGGCTTCTTTGGCTTTATAAGAAAGGTTTTTGGTTAGGCTTTTAGTTCGGTACCTTCTGTAAATTTTTAGACCAAAAAGCGCAAGATTTAAATATATGTACGTTAATAATACCTTTATGTACGATAATCATACCCTACTGAGCTCAGCTGAAGTGAGGATACTGGATGTGTTTCTAGATTTGAATAGGCATTATTTTGCCGAATTAATTAAGGTTGCAAAGTTAACTCGCCCGAGAACTTTAAGGGTGTTGAGGAAGCTAGTTAAGCAGGGAATATTTGATATAAGCGCAGAAGCTAATGTTAAATATTATTCACTAAAAAAAACCCCGTTGACGTATAATACGCTTGGTTTAGTTGAATACAATAAATCATTGCTTTTTCTTGCAAAGAATAAGGCAATCTGGAGGGCTTTAGAAATGTTCAAAGAGAAGTACGTAGATTACTCCATTCTGCTTGTTTTTGGCTCAATAGTAAAAGGATATGCTACAAAATCATCAGATATTGATATTCTTCTGATTAAGGATAAGATTTCCAAAAATGATATAAGGAAGATAGAGGAGATTGTAGATTTGGTAAATGGACGGACTGGCTTAAAGATAAGTCCATATTTCATGGCCATGGAAGAATTCAAGGAAAAGAATGATTTGGCAAAACAGGCGATAGCAAGCCATATTTTAATCGATGGGGCAGAAATGTTTTTCAAGGTGGTGTTAGCATGAATGAAGATAAAACAAAAAAATGGCATATGTGGTTAGAGAATAAAGGCATTCTCGGCAGGGACTTCAAGGCTTATGTTAGGCAGCGCATTATAAGGAAGATTGAATCATCTTCATCCCTTTCAAGGATTCATCTTGACAAATCATATCATAATCTGGATTTTGCTAATTTTACGGTTAAAAATCAGGATAACATAAATAAGCGATTAGAGTCTGAAACTTACAACGATTGGGTTATTGTCATCGCTTACTATTCGATGTACCATGCGGCCATGGCATTGCTCTATAAGATGGGCTACAAGGCTGGAACCCATCTCGCTACGATTTGCGTTCTCTGTAAGGAGTGCCTTGGAAAAACATTGGATAAAAACGACATCAAGAATATTTCAGCGATTCTTGAGTTGAAAGAGGAAGAGATCAAAGAGATAGGAAGGGCAAAAGACCGCAGAGAAAAAGCAAGCTATTCTGGGAGTGTCTCGTTTGAAAAACATCTGGCGGAAATAACGCTGGATGATGCCAGGAAGTTCATTGACAAGATTGCGGATATTTTGGAAAAATGATTGAATTGAGCTGCGAGGAAGAGGCTGATGAAGAGAAGAAAGGGTTCCTTGGCTTTATCAGGAAGATGTTTAAGTGAAATCTCTTGAAATATGTTCACTGTGGCAGAAAAGCTTAAATAGTAGCTGTATTCTTAATAATACATATGTATAATAAATTAAACATCACAGAGAACGGATTGCAGATAATTTCTTTATTTACGGATGGGTTTGACAGGGAGTATCACATACGGGAAGTTGAGAAGTTGCTTAGGATAAGCCCCAGGACAGCGCAGCTGATTCTTGAGGATTTAGAGAATAAAGGGATTATAGAATCGAAACTAAGGGGCAAAATCAAGTCTTATAAGCTAAAGACAAATGAATTGAGCAGGAGATATCTTGCTTTTGTTGAGCAATACAAATCAATAGCATTTATGGGACAGAATCTTCTGGTGAAAGAGGCCATAGAGAAAATGAGCCCTTTCATTGAAGGGATTGGCATTATTTTTGGGAGTTACGCAAAAGGGACATTCAATAAGGGATCTGATTTGGACATTTTTGTAGCTGGGGCATATAACAAAGAGGAGGTTAGGAAAGTCTCAGAATATTTGGGAATTGAGATTAGCATAAAGTGCTATCCCTTAAAGACATTTGAAAAAAATGTATACCAAGATATCCTGTTAAAAGAAGTGTTAAAAAACCACATAGTTTTTAAAAAGGTGGAGCTGTTTATTGAGAAGGTGCTGAAAAATGGATAAGATTAAATGGTGCGCAGGGAAAAAGGAAGGCTTAAGCTTAATCGAGCCAAATTCAAATCTCGCAGAGGCATATATCAAGAAAGCTGAAGATGCCTTGCAGTCAATGAGGGTAAATGTCATAAAAGACTGGAAAATCTCGACTGCATACTATACTCTCTATTTCTCGCTTTACTCGATTTTGGCAAGGATAGGCATAAAATGCGAAATTCATTCTTGTACGATAGCATTTGCAAAGAGATTTCTTAAGGATTTTTTCAGCGAAGAAGACCTTGATTTTGCAGAAGATTCCATGAAGGCAAGAATAGACTCCCAATATTACGTTGATAGGACAGTTCCGGATGAGCAATACGCTAAAATGGTGAAGACTGCGCCGGAGTTTTTAGTGAAATGCAAGTCGATATTGATTAGGCTGAATGAGAAGAAGATTAATGAGATTAGAAAGGAATTTCAGAATGTATTGGCTGAGAAGAGATAGTCCTGCGCGATTGTTCTTGCCAATCTCAAGCATGCGATAGCTTACAAGAAATTGGCCACTTCCCTGATTGGATTGAACTATGTGGAAGACGCTGACATCGAGAAGAAAGGGTTCTTTGGCTTTATCAGAAAGATGTTTTGGCTTTATCAGAAAGATGTTTAAGTGAACCAAAAGGTTAATATACTTAGTGGTCATTATTATAACCATCTGGTCAATTATTTGACCGCATTAAGAAGATGGACAAGGCGTTTAAGAATAATGGTTACATGGTATTGGAGCTTTTCATAAAGCATCCTGTCAAGGATTTCTCTGTTAGGGGCATTGCTAGGGATTTGGGGATGAGCCATGCTACTGTGCTTAGTTATATCGGCGAGATTGAGAGGCTAGGATTGGTCAGGAAGAATTCTAGTACATTGTATCCTACTTACTATGCGAACACTGAGGGTAGCAGGTATAGGATGTACAAGAGGGATTGGCTTATTTTTCTGATATCTGAAAGTGGGCTTATAAATCATGTGCAGTCAGAGACTTTTGCTTCTTCTATTGTTTTGTTTGGCAGCGGGGCGAAGGCCACTTTTACCGAGAATAGCGATATAGACATCTTTGTAGAGGCTAAAGAGAAGAAGCTTAATTTGTCTAAATACGAGCGCAAGCTAGGGCATAAGGTCAACCTGTTGTTTGATGCTTCTATCAATAATCTTTCTAGGGAATTGAGGAATAATATTATAAACGGCATTGTGTTTTACGGGTTCATTAGGATTTAAGGGGGGTGTTTAAGTTGTCTAACGAGATGAGCTGGAAGGAGTGTGTCAGGCAGGGCATCATTACTGATGCAGATTCTGACATTGAAAGGTCGAAGCAGATGGTTCAGATGGCTGAGCTTAGACTGAAGTTCTGGGTCCGCAAGATATCTGACGAGTTTGTCGTGCTGAAGATTGAGGCTTATTATGACATAATCAAGGAACTTATATTTGCCAACCTCTACAAGGACGGCTATAATTGCACAAACCATCTTTGTCTCATTGCATATCTAAGTCAGAAGATGGATGGGTTTGATTTCGAGATACAGAAAATTGATGAGCTTCGGATATTGCGCAACGATATAAACTATAGGGGATTGAGCGTAAGGAAGGATTACCTTGAGCGCAACGAGCTGGAATTCCGTAACATCATCGATAGGCTGAAGGCAGAGCTTGAGAAATAGTCTCTCTATGATATGGTTGAGCTACGAGGAAGAGGCTGACGTCGAGAATAGGGGCTTCTTTGGCTAATAAGTCATACATTCATATTTTGAATTGCATCCAAATGAGACTTTTGAATCGCAATGTGAATCCTGTACGCATTCTACTTGAATGCATTTATTAAGTTCAGTGTTGCAAATGTATTTTTCCCCGAAGGTGTTAGCACAGGATAGGTATGTTGTGCATTTATAATCCTTGCAAACCCCATCTTTGCATGCATAGGCTGGCATAAAGCTAAAGCCTCCGCAGTCTGAATTGGTTTTACATTTCACTTCGTCCTTTGTAGTAGCAGCTTGTGTGCCTGCTTTTTCAGTCGCAGGCTTTAAGGTATCGCACCATGACTCTTCGTTGCATGCTCTTCCCCTTCCGAACTTTGTGGTGCAATCATCGTTGTTGTCGCAGACAAATATCTCACAATTACCATTTTCATCTATAAATTTCGGCTCCGTGCAAGCTTTTGGCACCTTTGTTATTGCTTTCTTTACAACTGGCTTTGCCAAAGCTTTAGCTTTGGTGGTGGCAGCATTCACCTGCGCCTTGCATTTTGCATCGACCAGTTCCCCTGGCACTTTTAGCTGCTGGTTCTTCTTCAGCCCAGTAGTCTCAGTGAACTTCTTGTCGGCATTCAGCTCTATGATCTTCTTTACGAACGTGTCAACCTTGGTTTTGTCTACAGGCTCCAGCTCGCTAGGCTCCATCAATACCATTTCCTCTTCATTCTCTGCCTGCGGTCTCTTTATGCGTTTTCCTTTTCCTGTCATCTTCTTTGCGGGTGCCGGTGCAGTGGTGGCTGGCTTAAGAGCAATCTTCGGCTTCACGTATCCAAGCTTCTCCATGACGTATTCTGTTATCGTCTTATAGTCCCTTGTGGCGATGGTGTTCACTGGCCCGCACTCTATTTTCGCAGCGCCTGTCTTTGGGCTGACTGTTACAGCCTTCTGGGCTCCTGTTGTTAGCATGTCCTGGTAGACTCTCCATTCGACGATGATGTTGTTATAGACCGGATTGCCATCTTTGTAGGTCATGATTCCGCCTTCGAACCTCACCTGTGGCTTCACGCCTGCGTGCCTGGTCCTGTCTGCGCCGAGCGCAAGTTGCGACTCTGCCATGTTTTTCACGTCCCAGAGTCCCAGATTGAAATTTACAGGATAAACCAATATTGGGTTTTGTTTTTGAGGGTCGAACTTGAACAGGTAGCCGTCGAACTTCTTGTCGGTTGGCTTGGTGTATTCAGGAATATACTTGTAGGTGAGCACTTGGCCCAGGTCTGTGTGTGTTTCAAGCTCTATGCCGTTTGGCGCGTACATGGTCGGCAATGGCTCTTCGACGAAACGAACTTCGGATTTTTCCCCTGATTTTGGCTTTAGCGTGAAAGAGAGCGAGCCTATGATGTACTTGTTTGCCTCGAGCACTTTCATTGGCAGGTTCCTTACATTGTCTGTTCTCGATGCCACGCTTTTGAAATCGGTCTTTTCCGCTTCTTTGCCGCCGAGAATCTGGATTCCTAGAGGATAGCCGCTCGTTTCTCCGTAAACATCGAACTTGAATGTTGACAGTTTGCATCCTCCGTTGCCTGGCGAGCAGTATAGCTTTGATTCCTTCTTCCTTATCTCTTGGCCTGTTGCCGTGTACTCTATCTTCGGGTCGCAGGATAAGGTATTGAGGCCGTTGTCGTAAGCTTGGTATTGTATGTCCCCGCACTTCTGGTAGTATTCTTCTTTCAGCTCGTTTCCCTGCTTGTCTTTCTTGACATCGTTTTGGTTGCTTGTCTGGTAGAATGTTATTTCACAGGCCTGCCTCCCGTCTTTCATCAGCGGCCTGTTGATGTTGAACTGGCTTGTTAATGGCCGGCTGCGCGGATAGAACTTCTGGCCGCACACTTCGAATTCAGTTATCTTCCCTCCCTTGTCCTTGCCGCCGTAAGTGTTTATCTTTAGGCTGTTGATGTTCACGGGCGTAGTCTTCAAGGATGCTTCTGTGATAGTCCCTGTTTTAGGGTCTATGATACGGTTCTGGCCTGAATAATCGAACCATATATAATCGTTATTGAACTGCTTAACGAGGTATCCGTTGATGTTCTGTGGCTCAGTAAGATCTTTCAGCGCCCTTACTTCTTGGGGGTTGCCGTTCTTGCTGAATGCGGCGCAGGCGGAATTAAGCCTCATGAACCATAGCTCTTTGCCGTCCTTGTCTTTCATTTTTATGGTGCAGGTCTTGTCGCAATGGTATTTTATTTCGCCCGCCATTATTTTGTCCTTGCAGGCGTCGTCGCTGCCGCAGTTTTCGCAGAACATATTGGCGCCCGCAAGCTCTTCCATGGGCACTTCTGCCGCTAGAGCCATAGAGCATAATAGCATAATCGAGAGGATCGTGCATATCATTATTCTTTTAGTCTTCATCTTCAAAACCTGTTTGCGTAAAGCCATATGTACGGCTCGTCGTCGACCAGCGAATTGGGGTCTGACACGCTGTACACCTCTGTGTTGTTGTCTATTGGCACTATGTCTATTGAGTATCCGAACTCGAGCATGTATTCCAAGTCGAGATTGGACTTGTCTTCTATCTTCTGGTTGGTTATCTTGTTTGCGGCGTCAAGCATGCCTTTCAGCTTTGTGTCGTAGCTGTACTCGAAAGGCCTGGAGATTGAGTATGCCTGGTCTCCGGAGGTGACTTGGATAGGATAATTCACTGTTACGCCTATGCCTTCGTCTGCTATTATGACTGACGAGATTGCCTGCCCGGGAACGATGGCCAGCTTCGGGAACGATTCCGTGTCGATGCAGGATTCGGCCTGCGAGTCTATGGCTGAAGCCAGTTCCGAGGTGACTTTATCCAGTTCGGGCGCGGCGTTCCTGCCGTTGTCGTAATAGTAAGGTATGGTAAGGTCCTCTTCCTGCAGGTACAGCGAGTTGCCTGGCGTATTGGCGTAGCCACCCTGTATGCCTATAAGAAGTATGTTGTCGACTATGGCATCGTCGAGGCACTCATCCACGCTGTCCCTGAAATCCCGGACTTCCGGTATGAGGGCCTCTTCCTCTGCTGTCTCGGCGCTAAGCTCCTGCTGCAGTATCGACTGCCTGAAATATATGCCTACGCCTATGACCGCTACTATGATGATGCCTAATATGACAAATAGAGTAATCTGCCCTCTTTTCATGTACAAAATAAGAATTAATTTAAGTTTATATGCCTTTCGGGATACTGTAAGGTAAGCCGGCGACCGCAATGACGATTGCGGGCATAATCTTTTTTTTCTGCTCATTGCCGATGAGTAGATTTGGAGGATAGTGCTCATTGCTAATGAGTAGATTTATATACTAGTTCTCATTACTAATTAGCATGGCGGACAAAGACAATCTTAGGCAGGTAGTAATCGGGCAGAGGAACAGTATGCCATTTAAGGCGGATTTTGTCAAGAGGGAGCTCTTGGACGACATATTGGGATGGTTCAAGGACAGCAGGGTGATAATTCTAACTGGCATCAGAAGATGCGGGAAGTCAACGCTTCTTAACGAGATAATGCGGAGCATGTCTGGATGGTGCTATGTGAATTTTGAGGACGAGAGATTTTTGGATTTTAAGGCGCAGGATTTCGAGGCTCTCAATGAGGTGCTTATAGAGGCATACGGCAAGGTAAACGTCTATTTTTTCGACGAGGTCCAGAACATAGACAAGTTTGAGACTTTCGTGAGGAGGTTGCAGGACCAGGGCAAGAAGGTTGTCATTACCGGTTCAAATGCCTCATTGTTGAGCAAGGAGTTCGGCACTAGGTTGACTGGCAGGTACAAGCCGTTCGAGGTTTACCCGTTCTCTTTCAGGGAATTCCTTAAATTCAAGAAAGTCAAGGTAGGCAAGGACGATTTTTATCTTGCTGAGAAGAGGGTTGAGCTGTCCAAGCTGTTCGACGAGTACCTGTCATTTGGTGGATTGCCTGAATACCTTAGGAACAGGGATCAGGAATACATCAGGATAGTGTATGAGAATATTCTGTACAAGGATGTGATAGCGAGGTATGCAATAAGGCGGCAGAAGGTGGTCAAGGAATTGATAAGCTTATTGTCTGCAACTATTTCTTCGCAGTTCACCTACAATTCTCTTAAGAAATCCCTTGGGCTGGGGAACGCCATAACAGTAAAGGAATACATATCCTACCTGAATAATTCTTATCTTTTCTTTGAGCTCTTGAAATTTTCATATTCTGTAAGGCAGCAGTTGGCCTCTCCCAGAAAAATATACTTGGTTGATCCGGCATTCTACCAAGTGTGCGGAACGAACTTTTCGCAGAATAAGGGTAAGGTCCTTGAGAATGCAGTGTTCATTGAATTGAAAAGGCAGAACAAGGAAGTATACTATTATTCTGGCAAGGGCGAATGCGACTTCATAGTGAAGGAAGGGGCGAAGATTGTGGAAGCTATACAGGTCTGCTATAATCTTGACGATGCCAACAGGGAGAGGGAGATTGGCGGGCTGCTCGAGGCCATGGATAAGTTCAAGCTGAAGAAAGGGGCAATATTGACGTCAGAGCAGTCAGAGGAGATAACTGAAGGCGGAAGGAAGATAAGGGTTATGCCCGTCTCCAAGTGGCTGTTTGAATGAAAGCCTTACTTTAATTCGACCTCTATCTCTCCGAAATGCTCGTTCTGGATAAGGTCTATCTTGCTGTCGTTCTCCAGGTAAAGCAGGGGGTATAACGTGAGTATCTTGTCCCTTTTTGTTAGTTCCCCTTGTGGAAGCAGTCTTGAGTAGGTCACTTTCTCTTGCTTTGAGAAGAACGATTTTATCCTGCCGTATATTCCTGCTATAAGTTCGGCCATGTCAATCTTCTTCTCTGGTATTTCCGGCTTGTTGAAGTTCCATAATGCATTATGCCTGAGTATTCTCCTCTTGTTTACTTCCAATGCCCTTTCCAATGCGGTAATCAAGTCCTTCACTGACACCCTTCTCTTCCTTGACTGCGGCGTCCTTATCCCTAGGCCGGGGGCGTCGAACTTCTGCCTTTCCTTGAACTCGGCGAAATCGTCCAGCGCATCGAACTGGTCCTCCTGGTGGAACAGTATGCTGTCGAAGTTAAGGATGTCCTCGTCGACAAGCTTCTGCGATTTTATCTTGACCAGCATTGCTGAAGCTAGGAGTATTTTTCCCGAGAGGAAGAAGTTTGTCTCCTGCAGCCTCTTGACAGTCTCAAGGTATTTCTGCGTTAGTATGGAGACGTCGACGTCCCACGGGTTCATCTGCTCTGACTTGATTAGCTCAAGAATGATGTTCTGCCAAGTGATCTCACTCTCTTTCATTAAGATGTCTAGTACTCGGTCCTGCATTTAAAATAAGAAAAAAGAAAAAGAATATATAAATGTTTTTATGCAACTTTTCTGGCGCAGAAGCCGTCCTTGTCGCAGTACATGCCTGGCGGGCATTCCCTGTCGTACCTGCAGTCCCTTTCGGCTATGGGCTCTGATGCCTTTGCTGAAGCGCATTTCCTGTCGCTGCACCCGTTGGCGCAGAGCACTCTGCTCATCTTTGCTGTCGCGCCATCGCACGTGGCTTCTTCCATGACCTCGGCATTTACGCACCTGTCTTCAAGCACGCTCCTTATGGCCACTTGGCCGTTGGAGTCTATGTCTCTGGTCACCGCATTAGACTTTATCGAGTATTGCCCTGCCTCTGAAAGGTCGTAGCCGCCGTCATAATCCTTGCACACCGGCACGCAGTCGTCCATTGCGTTGCAAAGCATGTCCCCTTTTCTTGTTACAGTCATCTGATAGTTCATGCACACGCTGTTTTCGCACACGCCATTTTGGTAGACGCAGTCAGCGCTGCTCAGGCAAGGAATGTAGGTGTTCTTTGCCTTGATTGTGGCTGTCCTGGCGTCTGGGCTGCACTTGCCGTCGGCGCATCCGTTACCGCAGGCTAAGGCCTTGATTGATGGCTTGCCATTTTCGCAGACAGCCTCATTCAGGACATAGTCGCCTCCGCATGCGTCGGATGTCTCGCTGACCTTCTGCTGGCTCTTGTAGACGATAACGACGCTGCGCCTGAACTTCTGCCTTTCCTCGTCGCCCAAATCCGAGTCATAGTCCTTGCATCCGTCGGCGACCTTCTGCATGCAGAATCCATTTGCGCACCTTTCAGAGTCTGCGCATTCAGAATCTGTCCTGCAGGATGAGAACTCCCCTCCCCTTGCGGCTGCCTTGATGGCCTGCGGAACCCTTGCGGTCACGACGCTCTGCATGGACTTCTTTGCGGCCCACTTGCACCCGTTGATGTTGACCGTGTTACTGCCCCTTTCGTAGCTGTACCCTAATTTAGGCACCTTGATTGCAACGCTGCCTTCTGATATGGGAGCATCGCTTGCTTCTGGCAGGTTAGGGTTAAGCTCTTTGAGGCCCTTTACGAAATCGTTGGTGGTTGAGCTTTTTTCCATGCACGGGCTGAACTTGCTTACTATCTCGTTGACCGTCTCTTTAGGCACGGTATTATAGATGAAGTATGCATTGACGGTCATTTCCTTCTCGCCTTGCGCCATCGGCTCAAGGATTATCACTGAAGGCACGTAAGATTCTTTGTCGGCTATTATCTGCTCCGGCTCGCCTGCAGACGATCCTGTCCTTGCGCCCGGCGATGTTTTCTTTGCGCAGACGCCTTGGCTGTATCCTGTCAGGATGCTGCATGAAAGCCCGATGCCGCATTCATTGTCTTCCGAGCATTTGACTGCTACGCACTTCTTTGAGCTTGAGCATTCGAACCCCGCATCGCAATCGGTATGCTGGTTGCACCTCTTTCCGCCCTTGCAGACGTTAGACTGGCATGTGTATCCCTTTGCGCAGTCATTGTCGTTCAGGCATCCTATCTTGACGCAGAGCCCTGCTTTCGCATCGCAGTGGCCGCTGAACTCTCCGCACTCTTTTACGTTGACGAAGATGCCTTCGCTTGAAAGTCCTTGGCACGGAGTTCCGTCTATAGGCTTTCCTCCGACTGATTGTGATGATTGCACGCCGTTGAATATCGGGACTTCCAGGTTGGTCTTCAGCTCCCTGAGCTCGACCTTTTCGATGGTCATGGTCTTTTGCGACTTGGATTCCACTTTTGAAATCTCATAAACATTGTCATCTTTGACTTTGATCTCATACCCGCTGAAATCCTTGTTCGAGTCCTGGAGGTACTTGTTGCTCAGCAGGAAATCGACTTTCTTGCCGTCCTGGCTGAACACCAGGTTGCCGCCCTTCACTATTATGCTTGTATAATCATTTTTCGGCACGATCTTTGCTTTTTTCTCATCTTTGAAGACAGGCTCCTGCCAGGCGTGGATTGTGGTTATGTCGGATCCGATTTTATTTCCCTGGTCTACAAGCCCTTTTGGCCAGACTGCGCCGCTGAACCAGTGGTATCCTGAAGGCGATACTAATTGCACCCTCTTGTTGATGCCTATCACTGTAGGGTTCTGGACGTAGGCGTCGTAATTCTTGTTGTACATGACCAGGCCGTTCGGCTCGGCCTTGCCTTCGATGTCGCCAATGTCGAATTCGGCTTCGTGCTCAAAAAGTTCTCCCTCTGCAGACTTTGCGGTTGTCATCTTGTAGAACGGGTTGTCCTTGCCGAAATAGAATGCCGTGCCCTTGGTGAGGTAATTAGCCTTGTCATTGAAATCTGGCGTGACTGCGATTGCTACGTTCTCGCAGTCCTTGCTGTCGCACTCAAGTGATGCCTTGTAGTCAAGGTTTGCATCGAAATCCTGGGTGCACTTCATGTTGGCCAAGTCTTTCAGGTTTAGCCCAGTGAAGAACACGCCGCAGAAGTTATGGTCTGCGATGCCCGAGGTTGCCAGGACTCCCAGCTTATATCCTGACATCGAGAGCGTATATCTCTTTGCCATGCACCCGTCATTCTGGTCTTTGGGTATGTCGTTGGCGGTATTCCCTTCTTTTACTATGAAAAGTTCAGTTTTCTGTTCGGAAACTATCTTCCTTCCGGACAATGTGTTTGGATTGCTTGCGGCTGCGCTTGATGTTGAGGGGCCATATACCCTTTCAGCCCATGCGGACTTGAACTCCTGGTTGCAGACCTTAAGCGACGGCAGCTTGCCTTCGCCTTCTATGCTCCTGAACTTTGTCGTCACAGACTTGGGGACTTTCTTGTCGGCGAAAGCCGGGTTGGGATCCAGTACGGCCTTGTCCTCTGCGTCCTTGACCGGTTCCGGTGCGGTTATGGGGATGAGCTTGTATAGGAAATTGTCGAAGTATTTGTTGTCGTACTTCTTTTCCATCGTGTCTTCGCCGTTCCAGAAATCAAGCAGTATCCCGTTGGTCGTTTCCACGTGCATGCCGTTTATGTTCTGCTCCCACTTTTCGGTGTCCTTCATGTCGAGCGCATTGATAGTATGTATGACGCCTGCATACTTTCCTGTCGCGTCGACTCTGAACGATGACTGCACGAGCTTCATCTGCCCTATTATGATATTGTCTTTCTTGACAGTGAGTGTGCTTGGCTCGAGGCACTTGATTTCCACCTGGGCGGTGGTCTTTACAGTGCCACCTTCGGGGGTGTCAACCTCCTCAGAGCTTCTTAATGCCGAGGTGCATCCTTGTGACAGGATTGCCACGTTGTTGTCCAAGCTCTTGAATATCTCATTGTCCGCTGCGATAGCCAAATTGGCTAAGATTAAGACCAACCCCAAAAATAGTATTATTCTTTTCATTTTCAGAACCTGTTGCCGAACATGAACACGTACGGCATATCGTCAAGCCTCGACTCATCGTCTGTCAGCAGGTAAACAACTTGCCCTTCTTCGACAGGTAGTATGTCTATGTCTATCCCTAAGTCGAGCATGTAGTTTAAATCCATCGACGATGGCTCGTCCACTTCCCTGCTGATGATTTTCTGGCTGATGTCATGTATTCTCTTCAGCCTCACCATGTAGGATAGCTTGGACGGCTTGCCCAGGTCATAGATGGAGTCCCCCCTCGCTGCTGTGATTGGGTATGTCACATCGAACCTGACGGCATTGTCCATTATGTCCACCTTTGTGGCGGGAGCGTTTTGCGTGAATGTGAAATCATTGAACTGGCTGAGGTCAACGCACTGGGGCATCATTGTGTTGACATAGGCTTCCATCTCTGCCCTCATCTGCTCAAGTGACGGCAGTTTGTTGTCTCCCCTGTCGTATCCTATGGCGATGGATATCCCTTCGCCATCTACGGGTATAGAATCAGTTGGCGTCTCATAGTATCCGCCCTGCAGGCCAATCAGGGTAAGGCTTTCTTTTGATGTCCTGTCGGCGCAATCGAATATGCTGTCATAGACCTGCTGGACTTCCGGCTGGACTATGGCCTTCTCGGCCAGTTGGGATTGTGCTGTCTGCTGGGTCAAAGAGCCCTTGAAATATATGCCTAATCCTATGACTGCCAGGATGACAATCCCTAGGATAACAAAAAGTGTAATCTGCCCCTTTTTCATAGTGGGGATGTAGGATTCGGGGCTTTAAATACGTTTCGTTGACTTTTTAAAATCCTGCGATATATGGCTTTAAAACCTATATTCTGGACCACCAAAAGCTTTATAAGGAAGGTATGGCATAGTATATTTTGAATTCTTAACATTCCTTTGGGGTGTAGGACATAATGGAAGATAAAATCAAACACGGGACAACCACGGTAGGGCTGGTTTGCAAGGATGGGATTATTCTTGCAGCAGACAGAAGGGCCACAGCTGGCCATTTGATAGCCAACAAGAAGACTGAGAAGGTCCAGCAGATAGCTGATTATATGGCTATAACGACAGCGGGCTTGGTGTCTGATGCCCAGCTTTTCACTAGGGTCATAAGGGCGCAGTTGGCATTGCTAAAGATAAGGAAGAATGGCAGGGAGCCGACAGTCGAAGAGGCTGCGAACTTATTGTCATCCATGTCATATACTAACATAAGGAGGCCGTCGATGGTTCCTGGCATAGTGGGTTTCCTGTTGGGCGGCCATGACAAGAAAGGCCACCACTTGTACGAGATAGGCGTTGACGGCAGTGCAGAGAAGGCTGACGATTACAGGGCGGACGGCTCGGGCAGCGTTTTCGCGTTGGGCGTATTGGAGGCGTTGTACGTGCCGGACATGACTTTGGACGAGGGCGTCAAGGTTGCTGTTAGGGCTATAAGCGCAGCATTGCAGAGGGACATTTATACCGGCAACGGGATAGACGTTGTTGCAATAACGGCGTCAGGAGTGAACAAGGTTTTCAGCAAAGAAGTTAATGCAGTCCTAAAAGCATAAGTTCTTTTGGAATTATTTTTTAGGATTATTCTTAGATACAGTTTAGGAGATAAAGTTCAGGAGGATATAATGGCGGATATTAAGACGGAAGTACTAGAGCACTTGCCGAAAGATGCAGAGATAAGCTCATGCAATTTCGAGGGCGCTAACATAATATTGTATACGAAGAGCAAGGATTTCTTCTTGGATTCTGGCACGACCATAAGGGACGTTGTCAACGCGATTAAGAAGAGGGTTGAGCTCAGGCCCGACCCTTCCATAGTCTTGGACATGGAGAAGGCGAAAGAGATGATAATGAAGGTTATGCCTGAGGACGCGAAAGTGTCCAACGTCATATTCGACCCCCAGAGGTCGCAGGTGATAATCGAGGCCGAGAAGCCTGGCTTGGCGATAGGCAAGTCGGGGGACATACTGAAGGATATAAGGAGGCAGACCTTGTGGGTTCCTTTGATAAAGAGGACTCCTACAATAAGGTCGAAGATAATCGAGAATATCAGGGGCGTCCTTTACGAGAACAACGATTTCAGGAGGAAGTTCCTTGACCAGGTGGGCAAGAGGGTGTATTCCGGCTGGATAAGGGGCAAGAAGGACGAATGGGTGAGGATTTCTTTCTTGGGCGCCTCAAGGCAGGTAGGAAGGAGTTGCTTTTTATTGCAGACTCCGGAGTCCAGGATACTTTTGGACTGCGGCATTAACGTGGCTGCTCAGGGCGAGCAGATGTTCCCGCACTTCGATGCGCCGGAGCTGAAGATAAACGAGATTGACGCCGTGATAGTGTCTCACGCGCATTTGGATCATTGCTTGCCGCCGCATACGCCCGTTCTTTTGGATGATGGGGTCATCAAGCCCATAGACGAAGTTAAGGAAGGCGACAGTCTGGTCGGCATAGACTTCAAGACAGGCAAGAAAAAGATAGGCAGGTGCGTAAGCAAGTTAAGGACCGAGTCGCATAAGGATACATATAAGATTAGGACTCCTTATTTCACGATTGAAGCGTCGCCTAACCACAAGTTTTTTGTTGTAGACAATCTGGAAGTAAAGGAAATTAAGGCTGACGAACTTTCAAAAGGCATGATCATACCCGGGTCGTTTGGCGCATTGCCTAAGATTAAAAGCATAGAGATGCATCCTGTTGATTATGAGGAGATGCTGTCTCTGCCGAAAGACGCGGCGGCGTTTCTTAGGGATGTCCGCAAGAAAAAAGGGTGGACTCAGTATTGGGTCAGCAAGCAGTTAGGCAAAGGGATTAATTATGCCAGCGATATAGAGAACAAGTATTCGCACATCGGCATTTCTGGTCTTAAGGATGTCCTGAAGCTATATGGCATCAGCCAAGAGACATTTATGAGAAATTATAATGTGCAGGCAACAGCTTTCCCTAAAGAATTGTCTATGGAGCTTGCACAGCTTGTCGGATACCTGACTGGCGATGGGCATATCTCGTCAGAATATTCTATTCGTGCCACTGACCATTCAACCGAATGCCTGAAGCATTATACTGGAATAGTCAAAGGCATATTTAGCCATGATGCTATAATAAGGCACCATCCAGACATTTCAAAAGATGCACATATAATAGAGATAAACAATGTAGGCATCAAGAGGTTCTTGGAAGAGAATTTTGGCAATTTCCTTGTTGAAAGCAAGCAACGCAAAGTGCCGGAGAGGATAGTCTTAGGCTCTGAGCAGGCAGTGAGAGGCTTTATACGCGGCATTGCTGACGCTGAAGGGTGCGTGACAAACAATGTTTGCATATCATCTTATAGCATTGAGATGCTTGAGACGTTGCAGTTCCTCTTGTCTTCGCTTGGCATCCCAACATCCCTGGACGCAAGATATAATAGGATAAACATATCTTCGGCTATAGGGCTAAGAAAATACGCAGAGCTGATAGGGTTCGGACATCCGCAGAAGATGCAGAAGCTTATGAGCCTGCTTGATAAGATGTCGGGCGCTAAGGAAAGGCTGCACGAATTCCTGCCTATTTCGTCTAATGAGCTTAGGCATATATTTGAGAAGGTCGGGATGAGCGGCACAGCTAAGGGCAAGAATAATTTAGCCCGGCTTCCTTTAGGCATAGTTGACTGGAAGAGGCAGAGCAACAGCTATCCTGAGCGAAAGACTGTAAGCCAGCTTCTGGGCATTTTAAATAAGAGAGTAACTGATCTGAGCAACGCCTCGCAAAAAGGGTTGAGGCAGAAGAGGATTGCGCTCTCTTTGACTATAGATGAGGTTGACAATTTAGCAGACGCGACTGTCACGCAGGTGAGGTATAGGGAGCGTGAAAAGCTTAAGGATGACTTGTATAGTTCAATTAATAAAAGATTGGGCGAGAAATTAGATTCTACAATCAATGAGGCCAAGTCAATCATCAGCAGGATTCAGGCGCTTATGGACATGCCAGTCTGTTGGCAGAAGATTACAACTATAACCAAGTCTGAAAATAAATATCCTTATCTTGTGGATATAGAGGTTGAGCCGACGAATAATTTCATTGCCAATGGGGTGGTAGTGCATAACAGTGCCATGATTCCGCTGCTATTTCGCTACGGCTACGAAGGGCCTGTCTATTGCACAGAGCCCACGAGGGACATCATGGCTTTGCTGGCATTGGACTACATCAGCGTCGGGCATTCGGAAGCTGCGAAGCAATTGTTCACTGCCACTGACGTCAAGGAGATGGTCAAGCACTGCATATGCCTGAACTATGAAGAGGTGTCGGACATCACTCCTGACGTTAGATTGACGCTCTACGATGCCGGGCACATCCTAGGCTCGGCGATATGCCACCTGCACATAGGCAACGGCCTGCATAATCTTGTTTATACTGGCGACCTGAACTATGAGACGTCCAACCTGCTGTCGATGGCGCACACCCAGTTCCCCAGGGTGGAGACGCTGATGATAGAGAGCACCTACGGCGGAAAGGACGACAATCCTCCGTCGAGAAAGGACTGCGAGAAGTATTTCCTGGACATAGTGAAGTCTACGATAGACAATGGAGGCAAGGTATTGCTGCCGGTCTTGGGCGTAGGCAGGTCGCAGGAGATCCAGGTCATACTGGAGAGGGCGATGGCTGAAGGCCTGATACCCAAGGTCACTGTATACGTGCAAGGCCTGGTTTGGGACATCACGGCAATCCACACGGCTTACCCTGACTATTTCAACAGCAGGATAAAGAAGTCGATATTCCACCAGAACAGCAACCCGTTTTTATCGCCTATATTCAAGCAGGTGACCAGCCACAAGGAGATGCAGGCGGTCATAGAGTCCGGCGACCCGTGCATAATAATGGCCACTTCAGGAATGATGGAAGGCGGCGCTTCGGTGGAATACTTCAAGGCCCTGGCCGAGAACCCCAAGCACAACCTGGTGATAACCAACTACGTAGGCCCCGGGTCTCTGGCAAGGAGGCTTCAGGACGGCGAGAGGGAGATAAGCTACATGGTCGGCGAGAACAGGACCGAGACAGTGAAGGTCAGGATGGGGATAAACACCATCAGCGGTTTCTCTGGCCACTCCAGCAGGTCGCAGCTGATGAGCTACGTCAGCAGGATAGACCCCAAGCCTAAGAAGATACTTTTGATCCACGGCGAGAACACGAAATGCCTTGACTTGGCGAGCTCTTTGCACAAGAGCTACAAGATAGAGACTGTCGCGCCGAGGAATCTGGACTCGATAAGGCTGAGATAAGCCTTCTTTTTATATTTTTTCATAACTTTTCTTTAGAATCATTGCATCATCTTCGATGCTTGGCGACTCGGAGATTACTACGCCTTTGACTTTGAACTCTTTCCACGCCTTGCAGAGATCCTTGTAGTTGAAATCAGAATCGTCTAATGTGAGATGGTTCTTCTCGCCTTTCTCAGAATATTCTATTCCTGAGACATGCATGTGCATGTTGTCAAGCCCTTCTCTTCCTAATACGGCCTCAACTTCTGAAAGTATCGCCTTGAACTCTTCTAACGTATTCTGCTTCCCGTTTGTTACTGCATGCAGGTGCGCGAAATCTATGCATGGCATCACGTTTTTCAGTTCAGAGCTTAGCTTGAGTATCTCTTTTAGCGTCCCGAACGACTTTGGCTTTCCCATTGTTTCCGGCCTGACCCATATGTCTATTCCCTCGTCGGAAAGCCTGTCCACGACTTGCTTCAGGTTGTCTAGGATATTATGATAAACTTTTACAGGGTCCTGGTTGAGATAGAATCCTGGATGGAAGCAGATGCTGTAGGCTCCTGCTAAATGAGCAATCTTAGCCGTCTGGTATATCCTCATCTTGCTGGCGTCTTCCTTGGCTTTCTCCCTAGCGTTGAGGTTGATGTAGTAAGGAGCATGCGAAGTGAGGACGATCTCATGTTTCTTGGCTGCGTCTTTCACTGCCTTGACAGAATCCTCGGTAAGGAAGATGGACCTTACGAACTCCATCTCCATGCATTCGAGCTTCAGCTCTTTCAGGCGTTCCATCCCTCCGACGGTAGTGCGTTCTGGAGTGGATATTGGTATTCCCGCTGTGCCGAAGATTAGCTTGTCCATCTCATCCCTTTATGACGCCTATGGGCCTGACTCTCGCGACAATCTTACCTATGCCCGCTTCGTCAGATACCTTGACGACGTCGTCCACGTTCTTGTAAGCCTGCGGCGCCTCTTCGGAAATTCCTTCCTTAGAGCCGGCCTTTATCATGATATGATGGGATTCTAAATCCTTGATTACATCGTTTGGCTTGAACTGCCTTATCGCCTCGTGCCTTGACAGTGTCCTTCCCGAGCCGTGCGCAGTTGAGCCGAACGTCTCGTTCATCGCTTCAGATGTTCCGACCAGGATGTAAGATGAAGTTCCCATCGAGCCTGGCAGTATGATGGGCTGTCCCACCTTGATGTAATCCTCGGGCAGCTCCTTGTTGCCGGGTCCGAACGCCCTTGTGGCGCCTTTCCTGTGGACGTAAAGCTTTTTCATCTTTCCGTCAATCATATGCTCTTCAATCTTGACGATGTTGTGCGCAACGTCGTACACTAATCTTAAATTATGTTTGTCCTTGAACACTTCAGTGAATGCGAGCTTGCAGTGGTGCTGTATCAGTTGCCTGTTCGCCCATGCGAAATTAGCTGCCGCTGACATTGCGCCTAGATAATCTTTGGCGGTCTGCGATTTTGCTGGAGCATAAGCTAGTTCTCTCTCAGGAAGTTTGTTTACTAACTCTGGAAATTCTTGCTCTATTTTTCTTAAGTAGTCAGAGCATACTTGATGCCCCAATCCTCTCGAGCCGCAATGTATCATTAGTGTGACTTGGCCTTCATGCGTTATGCCGAACGCTTCAGCTGTTTTCTTGTCGAAGATTTTATCGACATATTGGACTTCGAGGAAATGGTTTCCTGCCCCTAAAGTTCCCAACTGCTCTCTTCCTCTTGACTTCGCTTTCTGTGACACTTTGGAAGCGTCAGAGGTCTTCATGTGTCCGTTCTCTTCGCAGTGCTTGACATCCTCTTCGATGGCGTAGCCGTTGTTCAGCGCCCACGTGACGCCGGTGTTCAGCACTTCGTTCATCTCTTTGTCAGTCAATCTTAAGTTGGACTCCGAGCCTACTCCGCAAGGTACGTGCTCGAACAATGCATCTAAAATTTCTTTTATTTTCTTAGTAACTTCTTCTTTATCTAAATCAGACGTTAACATTCTGATCCCACAATTGATGTCATAACCGCAAGAACCGGGTGAGATGCATCCTTCTTCAGTATCAAAAGCTGCAACGCCGCCAATTGGAAGCCCATACCCTTGATGTGCATCTGGCATCATCGCGACATACTTTTGTATGCCAGGCATTTGTGCTGCATTCATGCCTTGCTCCAAAGATTTATCTTTTTTCAGAGCCTCAAGCATCTCTTCAGAAGCATAGACTCTGACAGGCACTTTCATCCCGCCTTCTTTCTGTATCTCGTAAACATTCTCCCTGATTTTCTTGATTTCCATTTTGGTCTCCCTTCACACGTCGACAACGAATATTATTGTTGCTTTTCCCTTTTCTTCTTTGATGTCCATCTCGTTGTACGTCATCGCCTTGACGTCGCCGTGATGGTCATAGTTCCTGTAGCTGTCCCCTACAAGGTAAGCCGTAAGCCTCTTCCCTTTTATCTCTATTGATTTTATCTTGCACGCGACGAAGCCTTCGACATCTAAGATATAGAGGAGCTCGTCTATGAAGTCGTACAATAATGCTTTCTTCGACTCGGACTCTATCTCGAGCCTGTGCTGCTTGACAGCCTCTACCTTCTTGGTGTTAAGGATTATATTGTAGACTGCCAGGGCGCCTTCCCCGAAAGCCTCTGCCAGGTCTTTTCCGGAAGCCTTTATCTTCTTGTCCGCAGTATGCTCCATGTACTCGTAGCTCATCTGAACCTCCCTATGCCCTTATAGAAAAGGTATGTCCATATTGAGTATATCCTGCTGTTAGGCGCCTTCATATGCTTCGCCTTCCTAAGATTCCTCATGAACTCTTTAGGCGAATTGAAATCTTCAATCTCGATGTAGCTTTTGCCAAGCTCGAACCTGGTGTGCGAGTC
>CAYHOW010000007.1:0-25989 GCA_964358335.1 Candidatus Woesearchaeota archaeon | reverse complement strand
TCCGGCTCAGGAATTTTCCGCCCAACCGCCTCATTTTCCCGCCTGTGCTGTAACTGATTTTCATTTCGAAACGATAAACGTTTTTTATTTATAAATCTTATGTAAGCCTAAACGTGCAAACAACAAATTCACAAGATTTAATTACCTTTTGCCGTAATTCTCTTAGCAATGGACAATTCAGAGGAGCCAATCAAGCAGATAGCGCGGGGCGCCATGATAATATTCATCGGCACTTTCATATCCAAGCTGTTATCATACCTCTTCAGGCTGGTTTCCGCAAGGCTGGGCAGCGCAGACTACGGGCTGCTCACATTGGCCATATCCATTATCGTAATGGTATCCATCTTCGTGACGCTTGGGCTGGACCATGGCATCTACAGGTATGTCGCCTACTACAAGGAGAAAAACCTGCCCGGAAAAGTCAAAGGCACCATCTACAGCACGATAAAATGGACGATGCTGGCTTCGGTCATAGCGACAGCAATACTGTTCTTCGCATCGGATTTCATAACCGCAAGGTTCTTCCCAAACATGGATCAGTACAAGCTCAGCACAATGCTGAAGATTATCTCGCTATCAATCCCGTTCCTATCATTGTCTAAGATGCTGAACACCTCGTTCAAGTCGTTCCAGCGCCCGGAATATGAGATGTACACAAAGAACATAGCGGAGCCGCTCTCGAAGTTTCTGCTCACGCTGGCTTTTGTGCTGCTAGGGTTCGGCATAATTATAGTCTCATCGGCTTACGTGGCAGCCGTAGCCATAAGCTCGCTGATAGGCATCTTACTGCTGAAGAAGCTATTAAATAAGTATGTAGGTAACGCCAAGAGCGAGTATTCAAACAAAGAGCTGTTCAGATACTCGCTGCCGTTGATATTCATAGGGCTGTTCCTCACCCTGACGACTTCAGTAGACACGTTCATGCTCGGCCATTACAAGACCGAGGCTGAAGTGGGGATATACAATGCGGCGACGCCTACTGCGATGCTC
Organism: Candidatus Woesearchaeota archaeon; assembly: GCA_964358335.1. GTDB lineage: Archaea > Nanobdellota > Nanobdellia > SCGC-AAA011-G17 > GW2011-AR17 > CAYHOW01. Next base: position 24,999 of record CAYHOW010000007.1, on the reverse strand, counting down.
ATCTACATGTTCCCGTACGCTATCTTAGCCTTATTCCTCCCTGTCCTGATGGGCCTGTATGTCAGGGAAGAGAAAAAGGCTTTCGAGGACGTGTACAAGACCGTCACCAAATGGATATTCCTTGTGAACCTTATACTTGCATCGATATTCGCCATATATTCAAAGGAAGTGCTTTCGATATTCTTCGGCCAGGAATACGCCGCAGGCTCAACGGTGCTTGTTATACTGCTGTGCGGATTCTTCGTGAATTTCCTGTTCTATCCTGCAGAGAACGTACTGCTCATACACAAGAAGTCAAAATGGATATTCTACAACTCTGCAGCCACGACTGTGCTGAACATAATCCTCAACTACACGCTAATCCCAAAGTACAGCATCGAAGGCGCAGCAGTGGCGACCAGCATATCGTTCGCTGTTTGGGGCACGCTGAACCTAATCGAGAGCTATTACCTGACCAGGATAATGCCGTTCAAAGCATCTTACGTAAAGATAATATTCTCAGTTGCGATAGGCTCGCTGGCATTCCTCAAGCTGAAACCGTACTTTGCGGTGTCTAATCTATTAATCCTAGGGCTGGCCGCTTCAGGAATGGTCATATTGGTATTCATGCTGCTCCTGCTGACCAGGTCTTTCGAGAAAGACGACAAACTGATATTCAAGATAATAAAGCGCAAGATGGGCATAAAGTCCGAGACGATAGACAATTATCTCAGAGATTGATAAAATTTATAAAGCGCATGGATTACTTTGTTTCTGATGGAAGACCAAGACCTTATAACGTGCGAGCTTTCGCCTCTGTCCAACAAGGACGAGCTTCATTACAGGGAAGACGTCCAGCAGACCGAAGCTATCTACGATAATTTCGACAAGTGGAAGAAGAAGATAGGCGACGGCAGGCTGGATTATGTTCATGAAATAATGAAGATGGTGAAGTTCGAAGGGAAGATACTGGAGCTTGGCGCGGGATCATCATGGTTCAGCTGCGAGCTTTCCAAACTGGACAGAGTTAAGGAATTGTACTGCTTGGACTTCTCCGAGAAGATACTCAAGGAGATAACGCCCAAGGTGATGGATTTCTTAAACGCCGACAAAGGCAAGATGAAAAGGGTCGTAGGCGACTTCTACTCGCTGAAATTCCCCGACAGGATGTTCGACATGGTAGTCGTTGACGCCGCACTGCACCACATAGGCAGCATGGACATCGTGATGAAGGAAATCAAGAGGGTCATGAAGGACGATGGGAAAGTGGTGGCGATAAGGGAGCCGATAATACCCAAGATGAGGCCGGGCTCGAAAGAGACGTTCGGCGCCCACGAGAGGTCGCTCGGCCTGATAGAGAACATCTACACCAAGGAAGAGTGGAAAGGCTTCTTCGAGAGGAACGGGCTGAAGCTGAGCTTCATGCCAGTCATACCTGAATATTCTTTCGCGCACAAGGCCATAAAGTACACGCCGTTGAGGTTATTGAACGGCTACCTGTTCGCTCACTACGTCCTCATAGCCACGAAGACTAAGGATGAATAAACTTTATAAACGCTCCAAACTGAAAATCTTTTGTTGAAAATGAAAGGCCTATACATCATCGGGACAGGATCCCAAGCAAGGTACGTCATCGAGATATGCAGGAACTATAACATCAAGGGCATGTTCGACATTCTTAGCCGAGATAATGTAGGGACTGTGATAAACGGCGTAGAGGTCATAGGCTTCGTCGACGACGTTGAAAGTATGGTGGACAAGGACGAGGCAGACATCATAATAGCTTACGGGAAAAATGATAGGAAGATGGAGATAGCTGAGGATTTGTCTGAGAAAGGCTACAGCTTCGCCACGATAATCAGCTAGAAGGCCTACATCTCATCTTTTGTAGAGGTTGGAGAGGGCACGATAATCAACCCGAACGTAACGGTGATGCCGAACACTAGAATAGGAAAGCATGTCATAATCCATTCAGGCTCCGTCATCGAGCACGACAATGTTTTAGATGGTTTTGTCAATGTGGCACCGCGCGTGTCTACCGCAGGCAACGTCAAGATAGGCAAGGCCAGCTACATTTACACAGGCGCTGTCGTGATACCTAAGATAACTATCGGAAAGAACGCAGTGATAGGCGCTGGAGCTGTGGTATTGAAGGATGTAGAGGACAATTCCACGGTGGTAGGCGTCCCGGCGAAAGTAATCAAGGTGAAAGGATGAACCAGATAAACTTTTTCGGCAAGGACAGGTATTTCCAGGCATACTCAGAAGATATCATGGACATAGTTAGGAAAGTGTATTCGCACGGCAAGGTCGTGATGGGCCCAGAAGTAGAGGAGTTCGAGAAGAAAGTAGCCGGATTCTGCTCAAGGAAATACGGGATAGCCGTTGGAAGCTGCACTGACGCGCTACATCTATCATTGATTGCAGCAGGCGTCAAGAAAGATGATGAAGTATTAGTTACGGGCCTGTCGTTCATAGCGTCCACAACTTGCATCGTCAGGCTGGGCGCAGTGCCTGTGTTCGTAGACGTAAACCCTGAGACCTATATGATGGACCTTGAGGATTTGGAGAACAAGATAACTCCTAAGACCAAAGCTATCGTCGCAGTCGACCTTTTCGGCGACGCATTGAACATAGAGGCTGTTGAGACTATAGGCAAGAGGCATAACATCCCAATCATAGAAGACGCAGCGCAGTCGATAGGCAGCAGATACGACGAAAGGAAAGTGGGCAGCATGGGGCTTTGCAGCTGCATCAGCTTTGATCCCACTAAAATCTTGGCGGCGCAGAGCAACGGAGGCGCTGTCCTGACTGACGATGAAGATGTTTACAGGAAGATTTCAAAGATGCGCTATCATGGGAAGAACATGAAGACCGGAGAGTTCGAGATGCTCGGGTTCAATACCAGATTGTCGTCATTGCAGGCCGCTCTGCTCAGCTATAACCTTAACAGGCTTGAGAGCTGGATAGACAGGCACAGGGAGATAGCTAAGATGTACATGGACGGGCTGGCTGACGTCCCGCAGCTTAAGATGCCTCTTGACAAGCCGAACACCAGGCACGTCTACCACAAGTTCGTGATGAAGGCTGAAAACAGGGATGGACTGAAAAAGTGGCTTTCCGACAACAATGTCCAGACGATGGTACATTACGAGAATGCATTGCACGAGAACAAATTGTTTGGGCAGTACAATTATAGGGCTGAAAGATTGAAAGGAATTGAGCAGATCAAAGACGTAGTATTGTCATTGCCTGTGCATCCGTGGCTAAAAGATGAGGAAGTAAAATATATTGTAGATAAAGTAAGGGAATTCTACAACAAATAATTATTTTTTCATATTCTCAAACATCTTAGAATGTATCTTCTCGATACTATTAACGTAAGACCTGAACGACATCAGTTCGACGTTCTTCCGGGCCTTCTTGCCTGAAGCCTTCCTCGCAGATTCATTCTCAATCAAATACAAAACCTTCTCTTTCCACAATGAGACATCTTCAGGATCAATTATATTATCATATTCATCCTTGAAATCTATCGGGCCTCCTCTGACGCTTATCACAGAAGGCTTGGAAGCTGCAGAAGCCTCAATGATGGTAGCGCCGAGAGGCTCGGACCACAGGTGCGGAGCCAAAAGAATATCAGACACAGCATAGCAGAGAGGAATCTTGTCAAAGGCCAGCCTTCCGGTAAGCACGACCTGCTTCTCGATACCATTCTCCTTTACTAATCTCACAACATCTCCATAAAGGGGACCATCGCCTACAAGCATAAGCGAAACGTCAGGATTGAATTTAAGAATATCAGGCATGAACTTGAATATCTGCAATACGCCCTTGGTATAAAAAAAGCTTCCAATGAAAGTGATGACAATCTTCCTCAATTCATATTTCTTCTTGAATTCTTCCACACCTTCAACGTTCTCGAACTCCTCAAGCACCCTGGCTCCAGGCACGACATTGACGTTATGAGTTATTCCGCACTTGGCAAGCTTACTTTTTACAGCAGAGCTCACGCATACTTTGGCGTCAGCATTGTCAACCAATTCCCAAGACCTCTTTATGTTCCTCCACTTGTACAGGTCAAGAGGGTAGCGGTACCATGAAGAGCACGACATCAATAGTTTAGCATCGCAATGCACGCACTCTGAGTAATCAGGCCTTAAACAACTACTTCTTGGGCAGGCGAACCAATTGTCCCTAATATGCACAAGAACAGGAATAGAACATTTCCTTGCGGCAAGTATAGCGGAAATCGTAGTTATATTGTCCTGCGACGTTATCAGGTCGATTGAATATTTGTCTATCAATTCAGTAAACTTCCGTTTCAGGTAGAACTCCCTCAGGAAGAACGGCCATTTCTCGACGGACTTTATCCGTTCGGTCTTTATCTCCTTGAAATCCTTAGAAGATGCAATGACAACATTATGGCCCCTTCGCTCAAGCTCCTCGATGTACTGCATGATGCTGACTTCAGCGCCGCCGTGCCCAAGGCCTTTCGAGTTGGTGAATAGTATGTTCATTATTAGTTGAAATCAGCTAAGAACGGTTTAAATAACTTATGAAAAAGAAAATCTCACTCCTTGGTTATCCCGTTGGCCCTGAGATGCTGTATGTACTTGTCTATCCCCAGCTCCAAAGAGTGCTTGGGATTGTAGCCCAATAGTTTTTTAGCTTTGGATATGTCCAGAGCGCCACGCAGCGGCCTGAACGGCAATGGCGGAGCCTGCAATATCTTGACTTCGGGAACATGAACCTTGATTATGTCGACAAGCTCCTGCAGCGTCCTTCCCTGCCCGTTCGTCAGGTTGAACGTCTCGTTCTTGGCGTTAGGGTTCAATAGAGCCAAGCAGAATCCGTCAGCGACGTCCTCAACGTAAGAGAAATCCAATCTTGAATCGCTTGAGCCCTCAACAGTAAGAGGCATGCCCCTCAAAGCGTTCTCGACGAATATCTGAACTACCCTGTTGTTTGTGTCGCCAGGGCCGTAGACAGCCGAAGGCCTTATCACTACATGCTCAAAGCCGTACCTGTTGGAGAACCCTCTGACCAGAACCTCTCCGGCCAATTTGGTAGTCCCATAATTGCATAATGGGTTCTGCGGATGCGATTCGTCAGCGGGAATCTTCACGAAATTGCCGTAGGGCATGCTAGAGGAAGTGTACACGAACCTCTTGACGTACTTCTTGTCCTTGATGACGTTGAGCATGTTCAATGTCCCAATCAAAATATTGTCTATGGCTATGTTTGCATCGACCACGGCGACGTTAGCTAGAGGAACTCCAGCAAGATGCAGTATCAGCTCAGGCTGCAATTCGTCTAGCTTGTCGGAGAACTGCTTGAAATCTAGAATGTTCCCCTTGATTATCTCTATCTTGTCTTCAACTTCTCTCAACCTATCCATCGCCCTCTCTTCGGGCTCGACGACGCAATGCGTCCTGTTCTTGCTGAACCTGTACTTGACGAAAGAGTCGAAGACTATGACCTTGTGGCCCATGGCGACAAGTTTCTTTACCACGCAGGAGCCGATGAATCCGGCGCCGCCTGTCACTAGAATTGTTGTCATAAGCAAGATAAATCCGAATATTCATTTATAAAAGTTATGCAAAAATAATCATAAAAACCTTCGCTTACAAAATTTAGTTCTGTTTCCCTCTGACTTTTTCCTCAATGAACTTAACCATCCAATCGGTCACGTCTATTTTATCATTGAGCATCTGCCGCCTTTTCTTTTGGAAATTCAATTTCAGGTCCTTATCGTCAAGAAGCGCCTTTATCGTAGGCATCGCCTTTTCCTGGCTGTCGAAATTGTACACAAGCCCATATTCTCTCTCCAGCTCATTGGTATAGCCTCTCCAGTTAGTCGAAATATAAATCGCTGGCACGCCCAGAATCGCGGATTCAGAAGACATAGTGGAGCTTTCCCCTATGACCATTGTCGCAAATGCCATCAGATGGTGCAATTTCCCCAAGGGCAAATCCAAGCTGTATTTCTTCAGCTCTTCTGACAATGGCACCTCAGAAGTGATTAATACCCTCCCTCTTTGGCTCAAGAACCTCACAATATCATCCTTATCATGCAAGCCGTGCTTCCCTATATGGTCTATCGTGTTCCATGAAACAAATCTTAGCAAGAAGAATATCTGGCTGTCTTTCAATCCAACCAGCTTCAGAACCTCTTTGTCTGGCTTAAACTGGTTGGGGTGCAGATACGCAAGCTCGTGGTATCCCTTATACGACACGTGGTGCCTGCCAACGGGTTTGGTATAGCAAGTAGGAGTGCAGACGTAAGTCGCAAGCGGATGGCTCATGAAATTGGAAATAGGAACTACCTCTGTGTTGCTGAATATGATTGTCAGCACGCCCAATAGCCTGCCTATGGGCGCGATAGTAATCCCGCCAGACCCTATCATTATGTCGGGCCTGAACTTCCTCCCTATCTTATACAGCCTGAATCCTCTGTAGAAGAATTCCCATACCATGCCCATGAAATTCTTTCCTGGGTTGCTGATGTTCACATATTCAAAACCGTATGCGTCAAGAAGCCCATTCGCGACATCCTTCTTCCTGGACGTTATCTTGACAATGTGCCCTTTCTTCTGCATCTCCCAAACTAGATTTTTAAACTGGTGGACATCTGCCGGATGTAGGATGTCTAATAAGATTTTCATTTTCAATTTGTTTCCGCTAAAAGCCTGTTATCTCCTTCTTAAAATATGTTTTTAAACATTATGTAGCTGTTATCTATCGGCATGGCCCTTTCCGAATAAGCGATTGTTCACCAGTATTATATTCTCACCGTTCCTGAACTCTTTCCAGCGGTACTTATTGACTGCCGAGTAGAATCTTTCAGAACAACCTTCCTTCATTATGTCATGGAGCTCGATAATCAGTACGTCAACCTTTTCTAGCCAAGGCTCATAATCTTTTGAGAACACTTCCTTTTCAGCACCCTCAATGTCGAGCTTCAGTATGCCTATTCTCTCGTGCCTCGACTTCTGCAGGATATCGCCTATCGTGATAGTGTCTATGTCAAACTTTTCTGATGGGCCAGCTTCTTCAGTAGTAAAGGCCCACTTGCCCTTGCCGCTGTCAATTATCTTCAGATGCGCGTTTTTATGCCATATGCCAGCCTTAATCCTACTTATGTTGCTAAAGCCGGCAGTGTTCTTCTCAAGCGTCTCAAAATTAGATGCCTCAGGCTCGACCGCTATTATCGCCGCGCCAGGGTATTTGCTAGCGAACCATAATGAAGCATAGCCAACATTCGCGCCGCCATCAATGATCAGTTCTGGCGAGATTTTTATGGGCAGCTTATAGTCCTTCTGGACAAATATCTGAACAAAGGCGTCTATGTCAGACTCCCCTTGCCGGACAATCAAAGGATTGAACTTCCTAGAATAATATATAAGATATATCCTGCCAACAAACCTCGTTAATTTTCTAAGAGACTGCTTGGGTACGAATCTTAAGACCAGCCTTTTGATTAGTTCTAGCATATACACACCTTAATCGCATGGATTTAATAAATTTATTGGATTTGCCGGCTTTGCCCAGCAGAATGATCATTGCTTGATATGCTTCAACAGTTTCATCTTGAACAGAAAATACATGCCGCTCAGGTACCTCTTCACATCAGAAGCACTATTGATAGATTTCAGCATCCTTCTCAAGTATCCGTACCTCAAGTAGAACCTCTTGTAAGCCTGTCTTTGCATCTCCACTAACTGCTCGCGGCTCTGGTAGCCTTTAGGCAAAAAGACCGGAAGAAGATTGGTATAGTTACTGAAGTCAATGTCAGGGGTGCCGTTCTCCTTGATGAAATCGGCGTACAGCGCCGTGCCAGGATAAGGCGTAGTAAGGCAGAACGCGACATAGTCCAGATCAAGATCTATCGCGAACTGGATAGTCTGCTCCGCCAGCTCAGGCGTTTCGCCCGGCAGGCCGAACATCAAAGATCCCTTGGCTATAATCCCAGCATCGTGCGTCCACTTGATGGCCTTCCTCACCTGCTCAAGAGTCTGCCCCTTGCTGATGTTGTTTAGAAGCTCTTGGCTTCCCGACTCAACGCCATAGTGTATGTTCCAGCAGCCGGCCGAGGCCATCTCCTTAAGTATGTCCGGATTGACATAATTCACTTTCGCATAGCATGACCATGTCAAGTCCAGCTTCTCTTGTTTAAGCTGCTTGCAGAATTCATAGACCCATTTCTGATCCATAACAAACTCATCATCCCAAAAAGTGATTTCCTTGATATTATAATCCTTTACCAGCATCTTTATCTCTTCTATCGTCTTGCCTACGCTGGTCCTCCTATATTTCTGGTGCAGTACGCCCGACTCTGAGCAATATTTGCAATGTGCATAAGTGCAGCCTCTGCTTGTTATCATGTTTGTGACAGGCATGCGCTTATACTGGTTCGCCACAGGAATATATTTTTCCATATCGAAGAATTTCCTGGATATTATCGGAAGCTCATCAAGGTTCTCTATTTCTGGCGCCCTCTCGGTCTCTATTATTTCATCGCCTATCCTGAAATATATGCCCTTCACTTTCTGCTTAGGCGTCTTCTTCTCTATAGCTTCAATCAAGTTCAGCAGCTTGTACTCGCCTTCTCCGAAGATAACATAATCCACCTGCTTATTCTGCAGAAGTATCTCCTTGGGGAACAGGCTCACATGCTGGCCGCCGCAGATAACAGGCACATCCATGACCTCTTTTGCTATCTTGGCTATCTTCATTGCCTCAGGAACAAGCGATGTCAACACAGAGATGCAAACTGCCCCTGGCCCGAATGATTTGATCTCATCTGCCAGCCCATCATGGGTAAACTGCGTGATCTGCATATCAAGTATCTTGCACTTGTGCCCCGCATTCTCCAAAACAGTGGCTAAGAACGCAACGCCTAACGGCGGATAAAATCCAGCTACCCTCCGGCTAAATTTCTGGTCATTTTCTATCAGCCCATAACCTGGCGTTGGGACTATAAATAAAATTTTCATTTCGGATTTTGGAATAGATATTAATATTTAAATGTTATGCATTTTAAGGCGAACTGCATAGATTCAGCACGCTCGAGCCAGCCCCCATAACTTAAAGCTACGGAAGATATATTAATAGGTAATATTCTAATGGGATTAGAAAAATGAAACCTGTACTACTTACATTCCCCGGGAATAGGGAGAATATGCCAACAATGCCGGTTGCGGCTGTTGTCTTGGCATCGTTCCTCAGGGAACATAAAATCCCGGTAGAGATATTGGATACGCGCATCGAAGATTACAAGAGCACGGATTTCAATAATTATAGCCTGATAGGGATATCCGCAAAAAGCGGGGAACAGACTTCTTTCGCAGTCGAACTGTGCAAATTCATACGCGCTAAATGCAATGTGCCAATAGTGTGGGGCGGACCGCATCCTTCTTTCTTCCCAGAACAGACTTGCGGCTCTGAGCTAGCTGATTTTGTGGCGATAGGCGAGGGTGAAGAGACCCTGCTGGAATTGGTGATGCATATCCAAGGCAAGAAAAAGCTGGAAGGCATCAAGGGGCTTGCATACAAAAAAGACAGCAAGGTCATTGTCAATGAAGACAGGGAATTCCTGGATATGGAGAAATTGGGGATGCCAGCATATGATCTCATAAAACTGAAGAAGTACCAGGATTCAGTAAAATATTTCAAGATGGAGACGAGCAGGGGCTGCCCTTACAGGTGCGATTTTTGCTATACGCACCAGTTCCATAAAAGGAAATGGAGGAGCAAATCGGTAGGTAAAGTCATCGGCGAGATGAAGCACATCATGAAAGAGTATGGCGTAAACAAGTTCGGCTTCTGCGATGACAACTTCTTTGTCGATAAGAAAAGGGCGATGGATATCGCAAGGAAGATTATCGAAGAGCGCCTGAACATAGAGGTGTACACGTCTGCAAGGGCAAATTACTGCGCGCATTTCTCTGAAGATGAGCTGGAGCTATTAAGCAAATCAGGGTTTAAGTATATTGCTATGGGCGCAGAATCGGGGTCGCAGGATCTTCTGAACATGATACATAAAGACATTTCACGCGAAGACATAATAATGTCCGCAAAGAACTGTATCGCACACGGGATTACCCCTGTATATAGTTTCGTAATAGGGATACCTGGCGAGAAGCCCGAAGATGTAAATAAGACCATAGACATTTATCTGGAACTGAAAAAGATATCTCCTAAAGTGGAAATAGACGGATTCTTCCTGTTCACCCCATATCCAGGAACGCCCATATATTACAAGGCCATCGAGAAGGGATATAAGCCGTTCGATACGCTGGAAGGATGGGCTTCATGGAAATTCTCAGACCTATCCAATGTGGCATGGGCGGATGCTAAGACCAAAAAACGCCTGCAAGTCTTAGCCAAACTAATTTTATTCCTGTTCATAAAAGAGAGGCTAAACTCTTATGGCACAACCTATAAAAAAGAGAAGCTAAGCAAATGGCGCCAAAGGATATTGTGGGATGTTGGATCTTACATACTCGGGTTGGACGCCAACTACAGGCTAAAAAATAAAGTGTTCGGTTTCGGCTACGAATGGATTCTTTTCGGAAAAATCGCATTGACTCAATTCAAGATTTAAGATGCGCCCAAATAGATGTTTAGTGCAAAAGCTTTATTAATCGAAAACGCAGAATAAGAATTGATGGTCAACAAGAAACTAGCTGTCCAATTCGCTCTGGCCATAGCCATAATCTGCTTTTTAGTGTACAAGGCAAATCCGCTGAAAGTTGTGGCCGCATTATCGAAAACAAATCCATTATGGCTTCTAACGGCAATAGCTCTCTTTATTTTCATAAATCTGTTCGTGCCTTTCGGAATGAAGCTGTTTTTCAATCCTATCTCAAATATAAAATTAAGGAAATGGCTCAAATACTATATTTATACAATCTCAGCGTCACAGGTCATCCCTGGTAAAATCGGAGATTTCATATTGGTCTACTTCCTAAAAAAAGAGGGCATAAAAACCGGCGAATCCGCAGCGTTAATAATCCTTGACAAACTAATAGTGATACTCGTCGCATTAGTCCTTGCGGCAATAGGGATAAAGGTGCTGCTCGTAGAGTCAACAATCTATTGGGGAATAATTGGGGCCGTAATCCTCCTGACAGGTGGCATTCTCGTCATATCTCCGCCAGGAACCGCGCTAATCAGAAAGATAATAGGGAAGTATTCCTCAAAGTTCCCGGGATTTTCAATGGCTATAAAGCGCATGGTGCTTCAGCATAGTCCGCGTTTGTTCTTGAACCTTGTCATGATAGTCTTTAGGTTCTTTTTGCTTTCGGTTTATTTCTATTCCATATTCAGAGGCATGGGAATAAGCGCGCCCATCCTTATAATGATGCCTTTGTTCGCCATAACAGCCATAACTTCGCTCATCCCATTAACCCCGAACGGACTGGGAGTGCGAGAATCGGTGGGACTGGTATTGTTTGGCAAGATAGGCGTGGGAACCGAGATTGCCATAAGCGCATACTTGATAGACTTAACGCTCAATTATCTGCTAGCTTCACTGGGCCTTTATTTCTTCATCAAGAACAAAGAGCTAGCAAGGCTTCGCGAAGAAAGACAATCTAATTAAACCCTATACAGGCAGGCATCGCCTTTCTGGACTTTCAGCTCTAAGCCGCAGTAACTCGTTATCTCGCAGTTGGCTTTTCCATAAGAAAAGACCTCTTCGACGTTAAGCATCTCCAAGGACGCCTTGAAGCCATGGCAGTCTCTCGCGTCGAACTGTTGCTGCATATTTTTCAATAGGTTCCAATACTCAGGGGTTGCGTGCAGGTAAGCCCAACCTGTTGCAGAAGTGGAATTATAGAAGATAGGGGCGTAAGAGACTATGGCGGCAGAATAGAACCTAGGCGAATCCGACCATGTGGTTATGAAATTGCCTTCTATGTCCTTGACTATGGAAAGCTCGTAAAGCTCCTTATCGCTAGGGGTCACAAAGAAAGGCGTATGATACACGCTGACTAGGATGAACAATACAGGGAGCAGCGTAAGGCCTACCTTGAGCAGCCGCTTGTACGTACCGCCAAGAGTTTCATAATTTATATTGAAAAGGAAATACAGCAGGAAGAAATAAACGAACATCACGATTGGGTCGAGGTATAAGTTGCTGAACAGCGGCAGGAATGGCGTAACCCTGAACGTGAACAGCAGGTTGAATAGAAGGATAGGAGCGAAGAACAGGTGGTCCCTTAATTTGAGCTTCCTCGAATAGCTGTATAAGGCATAGACAACGAACAGCATTACAGACAGCGCTATGCTCGTGATGTTTGCGAACTTGAAGCTGCCAGTGAAGTCAAGCAACCACCATGAGAAGTTCAGCTGCGACACCACAAGGGACGGAGATTTCGTCAGGAAAGTGTAAAGCCATGGCATAGACACAATTATACCCGCAATCATAGACAGCACGACCACGGCAGCCTCGGATATTGACTTTCTTGTGATTAGCAGGCCCGCAACGACCAAGGAGAACAGTATGACTTCGGCGGAATGGCTTATTATCATCAGTGCGAACACCGGAATCGTCCACAGGAACCATGCATCTATCTTCCTGCCCCTATAGTGCAATGCGATGATTATAAGGAGGATGAAAGATATCCAGCCGAACATCTGCGGCAGCCTCATCTGCCTGATGAAGTCTCCAACAACAAAAGGGCTCCCTACAAATAAGATGAAGAAAGCAAAGCTGTGCCATGATTTCCACTTCTCCATCTTGCCGAGGAAATAGACAAGCACCGCGAACAATGCGAACATGATAAGCATCGATATGTACACAGTGGCCTGTATGTCGTCACTCAAATAATAGATAGGATACGCAAAGAAGAACCATCCAGGCGCATACACATCAAACAGCGTGAACCCGTTGAACCAATTCAAAACAAAACCATGATACCCGTAATCCTTAAGGAAATGGAGCATCGCCATGTAGCTCGAGATGTCATTGGTGTAATCCAGCGGAAAAAAAAATAGGATCTTTGACTGGTCGACAATCCTAACTATGAAGTATATCAAAAGCAAAATTACAGGGAATATCAAATACTTCTTAGGCAGCCTTGACATTACGCTTCGGAAGAGAAACGGCTGTTTATAAAATTTATGCATAGCCAGATTTAATTCATAAGTTTTAAATAAGAATATTAGATGGATTATGCTGATGAACGAAGACGCCAAGAGGATAATCTACATCTACTTTCTGCTTGTAGCAGCCAAGTTCTTGATAGCGCTCTTTATCTTTGCGCCTTTAGGCTACGCTGACAGCTACATCTACATGAAGACGTCGCAGAGCATCCTTTCCGAGCACAGTTTCCTGTTTGACCATGTAAGCTATTCGATGTACCCGCCGTTATACTCGATAATAATCTCAATATCGCACATATTCAATGACATGGCATGGGCAGTCGTAATCATAAAGCTGATCAACTCGCTACTGATAAATACGATAATATTCCCTATCTATTTCATAGCGAGAGAGTTCATGTCGGAGAAGAAATCCGTGCTTGCATCAGTCATGGCATGCCTGATCCCCCCATTTGTGCTGTTCCCAGCATACGTCCTCAGCGAGAGCCTGTTCTACCCATTGTTCGTATTCTCATTATTTTTCCTGTACAGGTCTTTCACAACGCCGTCGTTGAAGTGGGACCTGCTCACCGGCATATTTGTAGGCCTGAGCTACCTGACCAAGATGAACGCGCTGGTGCTGTTCGCAGTAGTCGGCCTCAGCATACCTATGGCGCTGCTGATGAAGATGCCGAAGAAGCATATCTACAGGAAGCTCCTCATCTTGATGGTTGCGATGGCAGTGATATCCCCCTGGATAATTAGGAACACCATGACTTACGGCGCGAGCACATCCGGACTCATAGGCAGGTATGTGGACGTACTACCTATAAACATCGGATGGAACTTCTTTTCAAGACTATACTGGTCATTGATGCATTTCAGTTACGCCATCATTGCCACAGGCATCGTTTTCTTTTTGATCTCAATATTCACGATGTTCAATAAGGAGGACAAAAAGCTGAAAGTCCTTAGCTGGCTGAGCTTCATGTCGATAACGTCAGCCTCAATTGTTTCGGGAGTTCATAGCGGGGCGAACGCCGACTGGAAGGATGCAATCCCGCATGGAAGATATCTGGCAATGGCTTTCCCCATGATCATCCTCATAGGCCTGATAGCCATGGACAGGGGCTACCTGCAGAGGATAAGGTGGCGGCACATACTGTCTATAACAGCTGTTTTTATATTGAGCTACCCACTTGTAACATTCTCGATGTTCCCGGTAAACAACATATCCATGGTGTACCTGGGCATACTGCAGAAAATGCTAAGCCATAAAATAATAATAGCATTGTTCATTCTATCCCCGTTAGTTTTACTGCTCTTAAGGAAGCTTACGTTCAAGAAAGCAAGCGCATTGTCCTTGATGTTCTTTGTCCTGGTCTCGATGATGGGATACTCAGTAATAGCTTACAGCTCAAACTATATATGGTACAATTACGATGTCAGCAAGCTGGGCAGATGGGTCAACGACAATATAAATCATAAGGAGACTATCCTTTACGACAACCACCCTTTCGGCGGAAACTTCAAGCAGGAAACTCCAAAGACATCTTATATATTGTATTCAGGCATGTGGTTCTCCAACCCTATCAGGAACAATAATGGCGAGTATGACAGCAGATACCTTATATCTGCAAATGAGCTAGGCCATAAAGTCCTGTACCAAACAGAATGGGAAAATCAAACGATTAGGGTATATGATAGATATTCTTAAATCCCCAGCAAATCCTGCTCAGTTACGTTGTATATGAAGATGGTATCGCCTATCCTGTCGATGGGCTGAAGCTTCCTGAGCCATGCGAAATCGTCGTACTGGTACCTTGTATGGCCTATCAGGGCGTTAGCGTCAACAGCCAACAGGCCTATCTGCGGATTGTTCCCTTCAAGAGGCAAATAATCAATGCTCTGATGTTGCAAGAACCTACTGTATGATGAGTAGTTGACCTTCAAACCATGTATATCATTTTGCTGGACGTAATCGTTAAGCCTGTACATGTCCTGATGATAATCCGTATCTAAGATAGAAACCATGTACCCGTTCTCGGAACCTCCGGCGAACGAATTGAAATACGATTTGTAGCCAGGGAAAGCAAGCAGAGAAACAATTATGTAAGACGCAATCAGAATTATAAACATCCACTTGAAAAGCTTTGACTTAAGCTGCTTATAGTTGACCAGATTGCTCATGAAGATGAACATGAAAGGATACAAAGGAAGTAGGTAAGTAAGCCCGCCGTAAACCTTCGAGAACAGGAACGACAATGGATAGATAACTATCGCGGCCATAATAAGATACAAAGACATCCTGTCTTCAGGCATGTTCCATTTCAGCAATGCAATTACCAAAAATAATAGTATTAGGAATGGTATGGAGTTCTTCATCATGAATATTAGCGTATAAAGTTTCCATTTGGTGCCGAGATAATAATCGCCCATGAAGAAGGCATCTTTGCCAGACGCGACTATAGTGTTAGTCGAGTACAGACCCTGAATGAAATGCGGCGCGGGCACAGGGAACCTGGTAATGAGATAGTCCATAGCGCTCTTGCCGAAATCGCTGGTCACTGGCAATTTATCAATCAGGATATCTAGCCTCTCGTTCGACCTTGCGTACCCAGCATTCTTATACATAGGATCGCTATCAGTGTACACAGGATGAATCTCGTTAATGTAAACCCCGACAAAGACAGCAGTTCCAATAATAAATATTATTGCAAGCATTAGTGCAAGGGAGATAATCCTGTTTCTTCCGAGATGCCTGATGAAATCCTTCCTGCATATGCCTATTATTCCTACAGCAAGGAAGATAATTAAGAGGAACATAGACGTGGGCTTAGTGGCCAGAGCAAGGCCGAAAAATACAGCGCACAAGACCAGTGTCAACGGCTTGGGATTTTTATAGAATCTCCAGAAGCAGTACATTGAAAGCAGCATCAGACCTGCAAGCATGATGTCAGGCAGTATCGTCCATGAGTACGCAAGCATAACCGGCGAAAATGCAAATAACGTCAACGCGAAAAGCCCAGCATTGTAGCCGTAAAGCTGCCTTGCCCAGACGAAGACCAGTATCCCTATCATAAGCCCGAACAGCATAAATGGTATTGTGGACCAAAACACAAAAGATTTGGCGTCGTTGTTGCCATAATACAGGAATTCTGCTTGACCGAACACCTTGGGATTATCGAAATCCATGTTTTCCGGATAGTTAACATCCATGAACAGCAAGGGCACGGCCGAGACTATGTAAGAGAGTATAGGTATGCCATGCGGATTGAAGGAGTTTCCGTCCTTAAGATAAGAGTAGCCAAGGAACATCATTTCGCCCGAATGATAGTAAAAGGAGTTGTTCAATGATGATGAGAGAAGCAAAGCCAAAAAGACCAAAAGCAGGCATGCTACCGGAGCTAACTTAGCGTACCTGTTCTCAAACAGCCTCTTGGTGTTATACCGGAGCATATCCAGGGCTAATACAGCGGTTATTTTTAAACCTTATTAATCTAAGCGCCATTTCGCGAATGCAGGAGGTTAGATTAGAAAATTATTTAAACCGAACAAAATCATTAGTTGAAGATAAAAAATGCAGAAATCAGAACTAAAAATCTTATTTTCAGAGCCATTATCTTCGATGGACGCAGTATGGGGAAAGTTCGGCAAGGATTCTGGCACAAACAATTTCCTTTACGGCATGGCATCGGTCGCCGCATACTGCAAGATGAAGGGGTTCATCAACATTAAGTTCATAGACCCCAACATCGAATGCATATCAAAAGAGAAGTATGCCAGCTTCCTGAAAGACAACAAGTTCGACGTGGTAGCATTCTCATCTTTCACGGCGTCCATAACATACACGCTAGAAACAATCAGGCTTGTCAAAAAGACGTTGCCCGGCTGCATAATCGTCCTTGGCGGCATACATGCGTCACTGTTGCCGGAAGAGACTATGCAGGAATGCAAGGAGCTTGACTTCGTGGCTATCGGAGAAGGCGAGATTACATTCAATGAACTACTAGAATCAATCATCAGCGACAAGCAGTATGGTAATATAGACGGGATAATGTGGAGAAAAGATGGCAAGATTGCAAGGAACAAGCCAAGGCAATTAGTCTCTGACATCAATATGCTGCCTATGCCACTGTACGACCTGTTCCCAATGGAGAAGTACCAGGCGCAGGCAACGCACTCAAAAGTGTTCCCTACCTATACAATGCTGGTCTCAAGAGGCTGCTGCTTCAATTGCGCATTCTGCAATGCCACAGACATCCATGGCAGGAAAGTCAGGTACAAGTCTATCAGCCTGATAATGGAAGAGATAAAATACCTGAAAGAAAAGTTCGGCGCCAGGGGTATAACGTTCTATGACTCGACATTCACGGCCAACAAGAACTGGGTAAGGGAATTCTGCAACGAGCTTATCAGGCAGGGCATAAAGATAACATGGGATTGCAGCACGAGAACCGATACCATAGATGAAGACCTGCTTAAGCTAATGAAGATGGCAGGCTGCTGGTCAGTAAGCTTCGGCATCGAGTCAGGCAATCAGAAATCATTGAACTTGATAAGGAAGAACAATACTGTAGAGACCAACACCAAGGGCGTGAAGCTTGCGAACAGGCTGGGCTTTTTCGTTGCTACCAACTACATAATCGGCATCCCAGGCGAAGACTACAGCGATGCGATGAACACAATCAAGTACGCAAAGAAGCTCGGCGCACACCAAGCCCTGTTCTATCTGCCTATACCCTACCCCAAGACGCCACTGTACGATATATGCAAGGCTGAAAATACTATCAACCCAAATGCCACATGGAAAGACTACAATGCCCTAGACTTTGACAATCCTATTTACATCAATCCGAAGATAGGCAAGAAAAAGATGAAAGAGCTGTACAATTATGCGTTCAAGACGTACTACCGCACCCCAATGGTACTGCTGAGGAACATTGCACAGCTGAACTCCGTTGATGCTTTCAAGAAATACCTGATGGCGGTAAAATGCTATTTCAAGTTCCAGTAGATACATAACCTTTATAAATCAAATCCAGGAAATAATATAAATTCGCAAGGCAACTTCAAAGATGGTAAATATATCAGTCGTAATCCCTGTTTATAACGAAGAGAAAAACGTAGAGGAAGTGTTGAAAAGAGTCAGGGACGAGATGATCAAGATAACAAATTCTTTCGAGATAATCTTCATAGACGACGGAAGTAAGGACAGCACTTTCGGCATATTGAAGTCGCTAAAGCCGAAGAACCATGAGCTCAAAATAATCAAGTTCCAGAAGAATTTCGGACAGACGCCAGCAATGCTAGCAGGATTCAAATATGCAAAGGGCGACATCATCGTCACAATGGACGGCGACATGCAGAACGATCCTAAAGACATCCAGAATATCCTGAACAAAATAAAGGAAGGCTACGACGTTGTTTCAGGATGGAGATACAAAAGGAGCGACCCTTTCCTTACCAAGAAGCTTCCCTCGCTGCTGGCTAACGGCATAAGACGAATGATAACAAAAGAGAAGATACATGACTCAGGATGCTCATTGAAGGCGTTCACCAAGAAATCGGTCAGCGGCCTAGTCCTGCTCGGCGAAACCCACAGGTTCATACCCGCGATACTCCAGCTTAAGGGATACAAGATAGGCGAAGTCAGGGTCAACCATCATCCGAGGATAAAAGGAAAAACAAAGTATAACCATAAGAGGCTTTTCAATGGAATGTTCGACTTGATAAACATAACTTTCTGGCACAAGTACTCAACAAAGCCGTTATATTTCTTCGGAAAGATGGGATTCTATTGTATAATGTTAGCTACGATGATAATATTGTATCATGCATACTTATTATTAAGGAGCATACCTGTCCATGTAGGGCCATTGCTTTTGGGCGCAGTGATGCTTATAATCATAGGCATACAATTCTTTTCATTGGGATTATTGGGCGAAATACAGATTAAGAATTATTATAAGGATAACGATTCGTACATTGTCGATGAGGTGATAGAGTGAAAATCACCATCATCTATCCCCCATATTCCGAAGAGGCGCCAAAGAACCAGCCGAACATAAGCGAAGTCGCAAAGAACTACGGCATCTATCCTTCGGTGACTTTAGGCTATGTTGCGGCGATAATGGAACAGCAGGGCCACAAGGTCCAGTTCATAGACGCTAATGCCCTAAGCCTGTCAAGGGAAGAGGTCATCAGGCAGATAAAGAGTTTCAGCCCTGACATGCTTGCGTTCACCATAACAACTTACATATTCCATCAGACGATAGAGTATATCAGCCACATCAAGGAGCAAACACATCTGCCTATACTTGCAGGCGGCGTCCATGTGGAACTCTATCCAAAAGAGACGATGCACTACAAGGCGATAGATTATGCCATCATGGGCGAAGCTGACGAGGCATTGCCTGACTTCCTGGACGCTTATGAGAAAGGGAGGGACCTCAGCACGGTCCAGTCATTGGTGTACAGGGACAAGGGAGGCAACGTCATAGTCAATCCTCTGAGGCCGCTGGTCCAGGACATCAGCAAGACTCCGTTCCCGGCAAGGCACCTGATGCCGAACGACAGATACTATTCTTTCATCTCTCAAAGGAAGAACTTCACCGGCCTGATAAGCAGCAGGGGATGCCCGTTCAGGTGCATCTATTGCGAGCAAGGCAGCAAGAAGTTCAGGTTCAGGGACGCTAAGAACGTCGTTGACGAATTTGAGGAATGCTACGATAAGCACGGCGTAAGGGAGATAGACATCTTCGATTCGTCGTTCACAATCAACAAGCAAAGAGTTCTTGACATCTGCAAGGAGATCATCGAAAGAAAGATAGACATCTCATGGTCAATAAGGTCAAGGGTTGACTGCATCAACGAAGAGATGATGAGGGCGATAAAGAAGGCAGGATGCATGAGGGTTTACTATGGCGTAGAGTCGGGGAATTCAAGCATCTTAAGGACGTTAAGGAAAGAGACGGATTTGGATAAGATAAGGGACACTATCAAGCTTACGAAGAAAGTTGGGATAAACACTTTCGGCTATTTCATGGTAGGCTCACCCGGAGAAACAAAGGAGACAGTTGAGCAAACCATAAGATTTGCAAAAAGCCTGAAGCTGGACTATGCCCAATTCTCGAAGGTAAGCCCGCTGCCGGGCACCGAGCTTTACGACGTTCTATTGAAGCCCAAGCTAAAGGAGGACTACTGGTCGAAATATATTCTGGACAAGAACTATGAGATGGACTTGCCGAGGCCCGATTGCGACTTGACTGAAGAGGAGATCCAGCAATTGGCAAAGAGGGCTTACAAAGAATTTTATTTCAGGCCATCCTACATAGCGAAAGCAATACTTAGGCTGAAATCTTTTGAGGAATTCAAGAGAAACGCAAAAGGCGCATTGGATATGATAATGCAGAAGAAATAAAATGTGCGGCATTACAGGGTTCTATGGATTTGAAGATAAAGAACTGCTTAAAGAGATGACTACAGCCATAGCTCACCGTGGCCCTGACCAGTTTGGCTATTATTCAGACAGTTTGGTATCGCTAGGCCACAGAAGGCTAAGCATAGTCGACTTGAGCGAGAATGGCAAGCAGCCGATGCATAATGAGGACAATTCTGTCTGGGTAATCTATAACGGCGAGATATACAATTTCAAGGATATAAAGAAAGACCTAGAAGAAAAAGGCCACAGGTTCTATTCTAACGCCGACACAGAAGTAATTGTGCATGCGTACGAAGAGTACGGTGATGATTGCGTTAGGCTTTTCAACGGATGCTTCGGATTCGCCCTCTGGGATTCTAACAAGAAAAAGCTGTTCCTTGCAAGGGACAGGCTGGGCATAAAGCCTCTGTACTACTACTACAATGACGGCAAGCTCCTGTTCAGTTCAGAGATAAAATCTATACTCCATTGCAAGGGAATCAAGCGCGAGATAAACCACCAAGCCGCAGACAACTATCTCAACCTTAGGTTCGTCCCGGGCCCGGAAACCATATTCAAGAACATCTACAGCCTGCAGCCGGGCCATACACTGACTGTAGAAGACAAGAGAATCACTATAAAGAGATACTGGCAGATGGCCATGAGGCCTGAGGACAAGCCTATCGGCTACTTCGTTAAGAGATTGCAGACCGAGCTGAAGAGATCTGTAGAAAGGAGGATGATGAGCGATGTCCCATTAGGCGCATTCCTTTCAGGGGGCATAGATTCCAGCGCGGTAGTGGCGTTCATGGCGAAAGCCTCAGACAAGCCAGTCAACACATACTCGGTTACGTTCGATTTAGAGCAGCACAAGAGAGAGCTGAATTATGCAAAGCTGATAGCTGAAACGTTCAGCACGAACCACAAGGAGCTGAATGTCAAGGTGGACACCGCAGAGCTGTTGCCGCAGATAATCTGGAACTTCGACCAGCCTATAGGCGATCCTGCATTGATACCGACCTACCTCTTGGCGAAGAGCATCAAGCAGTACGCCACAGTAGTTCTTACTGGCGATGGTTCGGACGAGATATTTGCGGGATATGAGCACTACAAGTTCATGATGCTATTTGAGAAATATCTCAAGCCTGTCCCTAAAGTGATATCGAGGAAAGCTTTGCCGTTTATGGTCAGCAAGACGCCGATGGGACTGCTCAACAAGTTCTTCGAGTACTCGTCATCATTGGGAGAGGAAGGCCTGAACAGGTTCACGCAGATAATGAAACATCTTGACGAGAGGGACAAGAGCTTCCACAACTTATATTCAGTTTTCACTGAGGAAGAGAAAGGCCAGCTATATTCCGCTAAAGACGGCATAGACGTATCGCAGATGCGCAACAATTTCAAGAGGTACTTCAACAGCAGGTCTGACAGGCACGATTTCCTTAATGAGATGCTGATGTACGAGATAGAGGTGACCTTGCCCGACGATTTCCTCATGAAGGTGGACAGGATGACTTTGGCTAATGCGGTTGAAGGCAGAGTACCTTTCTTGGACCATACTTTTGTTGAATTTTCTGGCACAATCCCGCCTAAATACAAGATGAAGGGCATCAACGAGAAATGGATACTTAAGATGGCAATGAAAGACATCCTGCCAAAGGAAATAGTCAAGAGAAGGAAAGAGCGGTTCTTCGTGCCCATAGACAACTGGCTTACAACTGACATGAAAGAGTCGGCAAAGAAAATAATCCTGGGCTCTAAGAATCCAATATTTAACAAGGCATACCTGCAGAAGATGTTCGACAGGTACGACTCGTCTAAGCTGTATTATGGGAGGCAGATCTGGAACACTATGTGTTTAGAGATATGGAATAAGATATACATCGAAGATGAGGACATGCAGCCCAGAAATATTGACAAATTATTCGCATAAATCTCCATAAAATTTATAAACGATTCCTATTTCTAAAACACCAATGAAAATACTTCTGATAAAGCCACCGGAAAAGGAAGTCTACACCAAGGTTCCTATGATAGCCGGCCTGGCCCAGCCAATGGGCTTGGCGTGCATAGCCGCCTACGTCAGGGAGCACGGGTACAAGGATGTAAGCATATTAGACTGCGAAGTAGAGCAGATAGGCCTGGACGAGATAAAGGACCATATCCCCAAGGATTTGGATGTCATAGGATTAGGCAGCGTGACTCCTACACTGAAAAACGCGGCAGAAATAATGAAGATAGCCAAGGAAGCGAACCCTAACTGCATAACTGTCTTGGGCGGCGACCACATCTCGGCGCTGCCTGAAGAGACGATGAAGGAGTTCCCGCAGATAGATTTCGGCGTCATAGGCGAAGGCGAGATAACGTTCTTGGAGCTTTTACAGCAATTGGAGAAAAAGAAAGGCTTCTCATCTGTCGAAGGGCTGATATTCAGGGAGAAAGATAAGCTAGTCATGAACGACAAGAGGCAGATGATACAGGATCTCGATACTTTGCCGATACCTGCATACGACCTGTTGAAGATGGACAGGTACTTGCCTCCGGCGCACCATGCGGCGTTCACAGGCAAAGGCATCCAGCTGAGCCCGTTCACGATTTTCTTCTCACTGAGGGGCTGCCCCTACAACTGCAAGTACTGCGCATCCAAGGTGATGTGGAAGAAGGAGGTCAGGTACAGGAGTGTAGAGAAGACCATGGAGGAGATAGACTACCTGATAAAGAACTACAACATCAAGTGCTTGGAGTTCAACGATGAGAATTTCATAATCAACAAGCCCAGGATGTTCAAGCTATTGGAAGAGCTGAAGAAGAGGAAGGAGCAGCACGGGCTGTACTGGAACTGCCTCACGAGAGTTGACTCGGTGGACGAGGAATCATTGGCCAAGATGAAAGAGGCGGGCTGCTATTTCGTCAGGTTCGGCGTAGAGTCAGGCAACCAGGGGATACTGGACGGCATGGACAAGGGAATAACGGTCGAGCAGGTCAAGAAGGCGTTCAAGATGATCAACAAGGTCGGCATCGCGAACTCGGCGAGCTTCATAATAGGATATCCAGGCGAGACCAAGGAGACGTTCGAGGAGACGTTGAGCTTGGCTAAGGAAATCAATCCTACATTGGCGTTCTTCTTCGTAGCCATTCCAATTGTCGGCACTGACCTGTTCCACGAAGCAAAAGAGAAAGGCCTGATCCTAAACCCCGACTGGAACGGCTGGGTGCAGATGGCCGAGACGCCCATAATGAAGACAGAGACGCTCAACCCCGAAGACCTCCTTGAGATGAGAAGGAAAGCCTATAAGAAGTTCTATTTCAGGCCATCCTACATACTTAAGATGCTATCGGGCATAAGGACGAAAGAGCAGTTGTCATTCTACATCAAGGGTGCCCTTGGCGCATTGAGCCTCATCAAGAAAGACTAACAGCAATCTTTAAATAACACTTCTCTATTTCTAAATCCATCATGTACAAAAACAAGAAGATATCCTTGGTCATACCAGCTTACAACGAGGAACGATTAATCAAGCCTACCTTGGAGAACGTCCCTGCGGAGATAGACAGGGTCTACGTAATCAACGATGCCTCCACAGACAACATGGTCAACGTCGTCAAGGCGTGCATCCAGAAAGACTCCAGGATAACTTTATTGAACCACAGGAAGAATTTCGGCGTCGGCGCAGGCATAGTGACAGGATACTTGAAATCAGCCAAGGAAGGTTACGACATAGCGGTCGTCATCGGAGGCGACAATCAGATGGACTTGAAAAACTTACCTAATTTCTTAGAGCCGTTAATAAAAGGCGAGGCAGACTACACAAAAGGCAACAGGTTCCTGTACGCAGGAGGCAGCAGTGAATCGTTGGCAAGGCCAGACGTCATGCCTATGCAAAGGCTGTTGGGCAACAGCCTATTATCACTCATGGTCAAGATGTCTTCTGGATATTACCGAATCTTCGACACTCAAGACGGTTATACAGCGATAACTAAAGAAGCAATTAACAAGATTAACTGGGGCGACGTGTACAAGGGTTATGGCTACCCGGGAGACTTCTTGATAGTCTTCAACGCCTACAACATAAAAGTAAAAGACGTCCCGAGAAGAGCCATATATCTTAAGGGCGAAAGGCAGTCCCAGATAAAGATTTTCAAGTACATGAGGAGGGTCTCGCCGCTGTACTTCCGGAAATTCCTTTGGAGGCTCTGGAACAAGTATGTTTTAAGGGACTTCAACCCGCTGGTTTTTTTCTACATGTCAAGCTTTGTATTGTTGCCATTGGGATTGATTTTTGGCGCAAGAGTCGTATACTATGCAGTTATTGGAGCAGCGCCTACAAACGAAACAGTATTGTCTGCATTGTTCTTCATAATGGGCATGATGTTCCTGCTTTTTGCTATGCTGTTCGACATGCAGAACAGCGAAAAACTGCAACCTTAAGAAATAAGGACTAAAAATACAAAAACTTTTTAAATGGTTATTTTATACAGATTAGTTAATGAAGAGGGAGATTAAT
>CAYHOW010000006.1:0-28941 GCA_964358335.1 Candidatus Woesearchaeota archaeon | reverse complement strand
ATTGAAATAGAAGGCGCGAAGGTCATAGAAAAGATATTGAAAATAACCGACAAGGACATCGAGGAAGCTGTGCTTGAAGGCGCAAGGACTTTCGAGGAGGTCCAGAAGAGGACCAAGGTCGGCATCCATGATAAGAGCTGCATCCCTGAAGTGAAAGACCTCATAGAGTACTACAAGAAGAAGTATTTCGGCCAGTAGATTATTCTCTTTTCATTGAACATGGCGGTTTTGAACGCATACGCCACAAACCTAAAACAATTACTAAAAAATCAAAAAAGTTTAAGCTATTTTACAGCACAGAACTTTTGCATCTGTTATTATATCCTGATAAGACCCACTTGTTCCAAAAGCAGGTCTATTCGTGAGGCAGTCTCCTATATTTTTTTTGAGCTTTCCTTCACATTTGGATATACTTTCTGTATCTGATTCAAACATTATTGAAATCGCTTCTTCTTGTGACTGGAGATCACAAGAATGACCAGAATTGTAATATCTTCTATTTTTAGATTTTATTTGTAGTGCGCATCTGCCAGCATTGTTGTTTTGGCATAGGTTGTTTGCAGTTTTGGCTGGAGCATTTAGGATATTACTCGGAACATCTATAAGTTTACATGATATAGTCTGCACTATTTTTATCGGAGATGGAGTTTGAATTACCGTGGACTGTGCTACTGGCCTCCCTGTAATCCTGTCCCATAACCCTGCTGTTACTAGGCTGCTTGCCAGCAACAATCCTAAAACTAATATAATTGTTAATTTCCTCAATATAAATACCTCCTATTTTATGTAAGGACAGAGCCCAATCTAGTATATATATATATATATCCTGCAAAATATATATTGAAATAAATAAAAGAAAAAATATCTATCCGAAATAGTTCTGGCCCTGGTTGGTCCTCATCGCGGCGCCTCTGGCGGTCCTGATGTAGTTCTCCTCTATCTCCTTGTACTTCAGGATGTCCTCGTTGAGGATGGATGACTTGACCTTATTCATTGCCTCTTCGAAGTACTTCATTGAGATTTCTTTCACGTCGATGTCATTTCTCAGTGCCAGTATCGCCGCTTCCCTGCAGAGGGCGTCTAAGTCTGCGCCGACATAGTTGTCGGTCTTGTCGGCCAGTTTATTCAGGTCGACGTCTTTCGTCAGAGGCATGTTCCTGGTCTGGATCTTCAGTATCTCAAGCCTTGCGTCCCTGTTTGGGACAGTGGTCATGATTATCCTGTCGAACCTTCCCGGCCTCAATAGGCCTGGGTCGATTATGTCTGGCCTGTTTGTCGCGGCGATGACTACTACTTCGTTCAATTCCTCGAGCCCGTCCATCTCAGTAAGAATCTGGTTGACTACTCTTTCCGTCACCTGTGAGCTGTCGCTGTGCGTCCCTCTTCTTGGCGCGATGGCATCAATCTCGTCGAAGAATATTATCGACGGCGCGCTTTGCCTGGCCTTCTTGAAGATTTCCCTTATGCCCTTCTCCGAGTCTCCAACCCACTTGCTTATCAGCTCCGGCCCTTTTACAAGGATGAAGTTGGCTTCGGACTCGTTCGCCACGGCTTTGGCCAATAGGGTCTTTCCGCATCCTGGAGGGCCGTACATCAATACGCCCCTTGGTGGCCTTATTCCTAATCCCTTGAACACGTGCGGGTGCTTGAGCGGCCACTCTACGGTCTCTTTCAGCTCCTGTTTCAGGCTTTCGAGCCCTCCGATGTCCGACCATTTCACGTTGGGTATCTCTACCAGGACTTCCCTCAAGGCAGAGGGGGAGACAACCTTCATTGATTCTTGGAAATCAGTCATGCTTATCTGCAGCTTCTCCAGGACTTCCTGCGGAATGGTTGCGTTCTCCTTGAGGTTTATGTCCGGCAGGATTCTCCTGATGACGCTCATCGCTGCTTCCTTGCATAAGGCTTCTAGGTCGGCGCCTACGAATCCGTGCGTGATGTTCGCCAGCTGCTTCAGGTCGACATCCTTTGTCATCGGCATGTTCCTGGTATGGATCTTGAGGATGTTCAGCCTTCCTTCCTTTGAGGGTATCCCGAACGTTATTTCCCTGTCGAACCTTCCCGGCCTTCTTAAGGCGGGATCCAATGCGTTGGGCCTGTTGGTGGCGGCCATGACAATGACTTTGCCTCTGGACTTCAGCCCGTCCATCGTGGTCAATAATTGTGACACCATCCTCTTCTCGACTTCGCCGTAGACCTCGTCCCTCTTTGTGGCGATAGCGTCTATCTCGTCTATGAAGATGATTGACGGCGCGGTCTTCTCGGCCTCCTCGAATATTTCCCTGATTTTCTTCTCTGCCTCTCCGACGAACTTTGAAGTGACTTCGGGCCCGTTTATGGAGAGGAACTTCGCGTCAGACTCGTTTGCCACCGCTTTTGCTAGTAGCGTTTTGCCTGTGCCGGGCGGCCCGTGCAATAGCACTCCTTTTGGCGGCTGTATTCCCAGCCTCTCGAAGAGCTCGGGATGCTTCAATGGCAGCTCTACCATCTCCCTGACTTTCTTTATCTCTTCATCCAGTCCGCCGATGTCCTCGTAGGTGAACTCCGGGACCTTGTGCTCCTCTATCACTTCCACTGATTTCGGGCTGACCTTTATGCTGGTGTTCTCTGTTATCACT
Source organism: Candidatus Woesearchaeota archaeon (assembly GCA_964358335.1). GTDB lineage: Archaea > Nanobdellota > Nanobdellia > SCGC-AAA011-G17 > GW2011-AR17 > CAYHOW01. Next base: position 26,323 of record CAYHOW010000006.1, on the reverse strand, counting down.
ACGGCCTGCTTGGGGTTGGTCTCTACGACGATGAACTTCAGGTTTCCGAACGAGAACGGCGCCATGAAATCCTCGTCGAATACGTTGAATATGTCCCCGAAGAAAGGCGAATCGCTCATAGCAGTCCTTCTCCTCTGCGCACCGCCCAAAGCGACGACGTCGCCCTTGAATACGGCTCTCCCTAAAAGTCCTCTCTTGAAGAATTCCCCGTCGGCCTTTATCATAATGCCTTCCTGCGCAGGGGCTAGGGTGATGTTCTTCGCTTCCTTCGCTTCGGCTTTTCTCACCATTACATTTTCGCCTATGCCGGTCTTTGCGTTCCTTCTCAGTATTCCGTCCATCCTTATGACAGTTTGGCCTACATCGGTCGGATACGCCCTGTCGACGATTCCTAAGGTTTTCCTTCCGCCTTCAATCTCGACGATGTCTCCGACCCTGACCTCGATTTCCCTCATGGTCTCGGAATCTATCCTTACGATGCCCTTGTAGGCTTCTTCCTGCAGGGCTTCCATGACTTTGAGCTTTACATCCTTTGCCATCTTTGCCTCCTTATGGGTACACCCGTTTTTCCCTTCTGAAGAAAAGGGTAAGCTTCCCTGGCTCGTTCAGGGACATTCTTATGACTTTGGTCTGGCTGACCTCTTCGAACTTGATTATCTCCTTGGGTATAGAGACTGTCCAAGAGTTTCCGACCGGCCTGAGCTTGACTTCGAAGTCCCGCTTCTTTATGTCCATGAACCCCTTGTACGCCTCCGTGTCTGCGGGATGCTCCCATGTATCTCCGCATTGGGGGCAGGACCATATCCTTATCTTGAACCCGTCTTTCATCTTGTAGCTCTTTGTGGTGCTCTTCTTGCACTTGTCGCAGAACATTGTCGCGTCGTATATGTCTTTCATCTTTGGTGTATACCTCTTGTGTATACATTATGGTATACTTATGTTGTATATAAATGTTTCGGGGTTTTGGGCTTTGCACAGAATTTGGACTTACAAAATACCAATAACTATTTAAAATCTTTATCCTTAAAAAATTATATGAACAGTGGGTTTGCAGATTTCTTGTTTAATGGGTTGGAGATTCTATGACTTTAGAAAAATTTATAAATGTCTATGCAAATTTGCCTTTGAACATTCGTAAAGAGATAATTGCAGTGATAGATAATAAACCTATAAGTTGGAATGTAGCTTATCTCGAAATTATTAATAATACAAAGATAGGTAAGCAAATTTTAAAAAAATTGGTTAAGTTAAAAATAATTTAAAATGGAAAAAAGTGAAACTATTATCAGCAAAGAAATAAAGGAGCTGGTTATTGCTAGATTGTCAGCTATGCCTGAGCATATGAAATTATCGATAGGTAGCCAAGGTGATTTTGATAAATATGAATTGATGGATCATGTCAATAAGATGGATGCCATAGGTAGGAAGATAATAAATGTTCAGATGCACTATTTGCAAGCATTGAAAAGGGGGCTGAAATAATCTCTGAGTCTTTTGTTATCACTCGACCTGACTTTGATAATACCACTAATTATTTATCCGAATGGTGTGAAGTTTGTTTGGATTATGCAAAAGCTAATGGGATTGATTATATAGATTTAAGAAGCGATAGAGTTACAGGCAAGGAATTTGAGAGTGTAATTAAAAAGAAGCAACCTAAATTAGTCATTTTTAATGGTCATGGCAATGAAGAGATGGTTACAGGCCATAAATGTAGCCCGTTAATTCAAATCAACAAAAATGAACCTTTACTTATAAATAAAATAGTTTATGCCATCTCTTGCAAATCTGCTCAGAAGCTAGGCATTTCTTGTGTTAAAAATGGAACTCTTGCATATATCGGATATAATGAAGATTTCATATTTGTTTTTGATAAGACCAAGACATTTGATCCGTCAGAAGACGAGCTTGCAAGATATTTTTTGGAACCTTCAAATGAGCTTATCCTTTCTTTATTAAAGGGGAATACTGCAAAGCAAGCATTTGACAATTCACAATTGGCTTACAATAAGAAGATTGATAAATTGCTTTCGAGTGAGGCCCCTGTTGCTTCTGAAAATTTATTATGGATTTTATTTTGGGATAGGGATAATCAAGTTATAATCGGAGATGGCAATTCTTCATTCAATTGAATATTACATTTTTTGGATATCTATTTGAAGAGAATTTGAAATGAGCATACCCAGTCCATCCTTCCGGAAGTCGTAGCCTAGTTTGCCCCTACGGACTGGTTACCGTCTGAACGCCCTATCTAAAGCCTCCTTTTTGTCCAGCTTTTCTGACATCGCTCTTCCACAACACAAATGTTTAAATACTACCTCGACCACAACATATAGTGTACCAAATTTAAAACAGCATACTATATGTTGTTATCACTTGAAAATGAAATGCCCATACTGCCACCAAGGAGACACGAAGGTTCTTGACAGCAGGGAGAACGAGGACCAGACAGTAACAAGAAGGAGAAGGGAGTGCCTGAAGTGCGAAAAGCGCTTCACGACTTACGAGCGTTTGGAGACATCCAACATCCTTGTCATTAAGAAAGATGGCAGGCGAGAGATGTACGACCGCCAGAAGATTAAGTCCGGCATAGTCAAGTCGTGCCAGAAGCGCCCGGTCACGATGGAGCAGATAGAGAAGGCGCTGGACGACATCGAGTCAGACATAATCACGTCAGGCGATTCCGAGATAGAGTCCAGGAAGATAGGCGACCAAGTGATGAGGCAGCTGAAGAAGCTGGACAAGGTCGCGTACATACGTTTCGCCTCTGTATATCGCGAGTTCGAGGACTTAGAGATGTTCAAGGAAGAGCTGAACAAGCTGCTCAAAAAGTGATGTTGCACAATATAAACATTTAAAAGCATCCGCGTTCAACAAGTTATTTCCAAAAAGAAGGTGAATGAATTGATAACCCAAATAAGGAAGAGGGACGGCGGCATAGTTCTTTTCAACAAGAATAAGATAGCGGACGCGATATTCAAGGCTGCCAAGTCTGTCGGGGGCAATGACAAGGAGAAGGCCGACATCCTCACCGACATGGTCCTGCATCTGCTGAAGACCCGCGGCTTCAACGAGGAGAACTATCCAACAGTGGAGGACGTCCAGGACGCCGTGGAGAAGACTCTGATAGAGTGCGGCCACGCCAAGACCGCGAAGGCGTACATAATCTACCGTGAGCAGCACAAGAGGCTGAGGGAGTTCCATTCTTTCGTAAACTCGAACGAGATCATGGACGGCTATCTTAGCCAGATGGACTGGAGGGTCAAGGAGAACAGCAACATGAGCTATTCCCTCCAGGGATTAAATAACCACATAGCGTCCATAGTCAGCTCTAACTATTGGCTCAACAAGATATATCCTCCTGAGATAAGGGAAGCCCATGTCAGCGGCGATTTCCATATCCATGACCTGCAGATACTTGGTTCGTACTGCTGCGGCTGGGATTTGCTGGACTTGCTGTTGAAAGGTTTCGGCGGTGTCAGCGGCAAGATAGAGAGCAAGCCACCTAAGCATCTAGGCACTGCTTTGGGCCAGATGGTCAATTTCTTCTACACCTTGCAAGGCGAATGCTATTCGGATGATACAGAGGTATTGACGGACAATGGCTGGAAGCTGTTTAAGGATATAGACCGGAAAAATGACAAGATTTTCACATTGAACATGAAGACGAAAGAGATAGAGCTGCAGAAGCCGTTGAGATATTTCGAGCATGATGCTAAGGAGATGGTGCACTTCTTCAACAATAAAGTAGATCTGCTAGTGACGCCAGACCATAATATGCTTGTTGCTAAATACAGGCCCGACAGGAAACGGAAAGAGTACGATTTGGCGTTGGTGAAGGCAAAGGATTACAATGGGGATACCAATCTGATACCTAAAGGCGGCGTATGGAAAGGCGAAGAGAAAGGATTTTTCGTTCTGCCATCTGTTGATATTACACAGTACGCTCATTTTGGCTCAAAATATAGGACTGAGAAGAGGGAAGAGATAAAAATACCGATTGATGACTGGGTTGCTTTCTTCGGGCTGTGGATAGCAGAGGGAAGTTCGTCTAAGCAGCTGAAGATGCCTAAAGGTAGAAAGAAAGGTTATTATGATTATTATATAAGAATCAGCCAGGACAACACGCAAAACCATCCTAAGATAGAGAGGATGCTGAACAGGCTTCCGTTGCATTGGAAGAAGAAGTCAACCAAGAGGAACAATGAATATGTTATTTATGGTAAGCAGATGTACACTTACCTGTCGCAGTTCGGCAAGAGCAGGGACAAGTTTATACCCTCAGAGATAAAGGCGTTGCCTAAGGAACAGCTAAGTATACTGTTTAAATGGATGATGCTTGGCGATGGTTATGTAAGCGACAATGGAAATGTCGAGTATTATACTAACAGCAAGAGATTGGCTGGAGATGTTCAGGAGATTGTCCTTAAGCTAGGCATGAACGCTAATGTCAGGCCCAAGCGCAATAATCTTGGGAGTTGGTATGTCGTTGCGATATCAAGGACGAATTATTTCAAGGTAAGCAAGGACTCGATAGAGAACGTGGATTACAATGGCAAGGTCTATTGCGTTGAGGTTCCTAACCACACCTTATATGTTAGAAGGAAAGGCAAGGCGGCATGGTGCGGCAATTGCGCAGGCGCACAGGCATTTTCGAACTTCAGCACGTACTTGGCACCTTTCATTAGGTATGACCAGTTAGATTATAATGGGGTCAAGCAGGCGATGCAGGAGTTCATCTTCAACATGAACGTTCCCACTAGGGTCGGTTTCCAAAGTCCATTTTCTAATATCACTATGGATCTCACCATCCCTGACATGCTGAAACGCAATCCCGTTATCATTGGTGGAAAGCCGATGCCTGAGACTTACGGCGAGTTCCAGAAAGAGGTTGATATGCTCAACAAGGCTTTCATCGAGGTGATGGGCGAGGGCGATTCGAAGGGAAGGACGTTTGGGTTTCCTATACCTACTTATAACATCACGAAAGATATAGACTGGGAAAGCCCCGTGCTGAACGACCTGTTCGAGGTCACTGCCAAATTGGGCCTCCCTTATTTTGGCAACTTCGTGAATTCGGACATGAAGCCTGACGATGTCAGGAGCATGTGCCCATTGGACGGGAATGAGATGATTCTTACAAAATCTTCTAGGGGAAGAGGATTGGAATATTCAAAGATAAGGCTCATTTATGAAGGGAACATGAAAGAAGAATATGAAATATTTAGCGACGGAAAATTTGTCAAAGGCAGATTTAATAAGTTCTCAAATCAAAAAATGCTGAAAGTTAATTTGGAGAATGGGCATAGCATAACATTATCAGAAGAGCATCTTAATTTTGTCAGGGTCGAAGAGAAGTCAAAGACTGAAGTTATCGAGGCCAAGGATTTCAAGAAAGGAATGTATCTTCCATATTCATTGAAGACTTATCTTGGCGAAGGCGGCAATTATGACATAGGATATTTTGTTGGTGCATATGCAGGCGATGGCTCTTTTGATAAAGATACCACCGTTGTATTTTCTTTGGAAGGAGAGAGGAAAAAGGATCTTATTGTAAATCTTAAAAGAATTGCAAAAGATTATTTTGGTGCAAACATTACGGAAACTCAACATAATAAGACTAAATTATATACTCTTAAGGTTCACTCTAAAGCTGCAGTAGGGCTTTGCAGGGACTTTGTATGTGATAAGCAGAGAGACAAATGCTATAATGCACGACTTTTTGGCATGAGCGTTGAGTTTAGGGAAGGCGTGATCGCAGGGCATTACGCTACTGATGGGGGCAATAGGAATAGGATTTACACTTCGTCTAAAAAGATGGTGCAGACATTGAATATGCTTGCAGCCACTTTAGGCACGGCAACAAGTGTCTATACGGATAATAGGGAGGGTAGATTGGGTACCGAACCAAATTATGCTGTATTGGTCTATCAATTGAATTGGCAGAAGTATGGAGATTTTTGGTTCAAGTCGGATAATAAGTTATGGGTTAGAATCAAAAGTATAGAGAAGAGGCCAGGAAATGCAGCATATTGTTTTGAAGTTAAGGATGATGAGCCAATGTTTACTATAGGGACAACTGGTATTTTGACGCATAACTGTCGTCTTAGGCTGGACAATAAAGAGCTGAGAAAGAGGGGAGGCGGCATATTCGCGGCCAACCCATTGACGGGAAGCCTTGGCGTAGTCACGTTGAACCTACCGAGGATAGCTTATCAGACCAAGGACGAGGAGAGGTTCATCGCGCGCGTCTTGGAGATGATGGCTTTGGCCAAGGAGAGCCTGGACATAAAAAGAAAAGTCGTTGAGAGCTTCACTGAGAAGGGATTGTATCCGTACAGCAGGAAATACCTTCAGGGCGTGAAGGATATGAGGGGCAAGTACTGGGCCAACCACTTCAACACGATAGGATTGATAGGCATGAACGAGGCCATCATGAACCTGTTCGGCACCAACATAGCTTCCAAGGAAGGCAGAAGGTTTGCGCTGAAGGTATTGGACGTCATGAGGGGCGAGCTGAAGCGTTACCAGGACCAGAGCGACGACAACTACAATCTGGAGGCTACTCCCGGCGAGGGATGCACCTACAGGATGGCCAAATTGGACAAGGCTAAGTATCCTGACATAATAACGGCGGGAAGCAATTTGGTGCCTTACTACACGAACAGCACCCATCTGCCTGTGGGATACACTGATGATATTTTCGAGGCGTTGGACCTGCAGGACGAATTGCAGTGCAAGTATACGGGCGGCACGGTATTGCACGGCTTTGTGGGCGAGAGGATATCTGACGCCGAGACGTGCAAGAAACTGGTGAGGAAGATAGCGTCCAACTACAGGCTGCCATACTTCACCATAACCCCTACGTTCAGCGTGTGTCCTGTTCACGGTTACATCAAGGGCGAGCACAGGTTTTGCCCTTATGAAGTAGAGGAAGAGGTGATACAAAAATGAAGTGCGGGAAAGAGTGCGAGGTTTTTTCGAGGGTTGTGGGCTATTACAGGCCTGTCCAGTTCTGGAACGACGGCAAGCAGAAGGAGTTCGAGGAGAGGAAGGAGTACTGCGAGAAGAGGAGCATGGAGAGTGCCGATAAGCTTAAGACCGGGATCAACGAGTTCGTGGAAGAAGCGCCTTGCGTATGTGAAGTGAAGAAAATAGTTTAAGAAGCCTCGGAAAAATCAGGGGTTTTTGATAAAAATCTTTAAATAGTCGTTGAGATAATAGGCAATATCAAGAGGTGTCCCTTATGAATAAGAGGTGCAATTGCGTTGAGATAACGAGGCAGAACAAGGATGTTAGCTTTGATGAATTGATAATGAGGGGCTTGATTTGCGAGGCCTGCGTGAGGAATTACAGGTGGCTTAGCGAAGATTGATTCATAGAGGTGAGATAATTGGTGAAAAGTGCAATTGTGCTCAGGTTTACAATGAGAATAGCAGGATTCGTCAAGACATCTATGGTGGACTATCCGGGGAACATAGTGTCCACTGTTTTTCTTTCGGGCTGCAATTTCAGGTGCCCCTACTGCCACAATCCTAATCTAGTAAGTAGCGGGCCATCCAATTTCTCTGAGGAGGAGGTTTTCGGCCATCTGAAGATGCGCATAGGCCTTATTGACGGCGTCTGTGTTTCAGGCGGCGAGCCGACGATAAATCCTGAGTTGGTCGAGTTCCTGAAGAAGATAAAATCGTTGGGGCTGTTGGTCAAGCTTGACACCAACGGGTCGAATCCTGACATGCTTAGGAAGATACTGGACGAGAAGCTGGTGGATTATATCGCCATGGACGTCAAGGCTGCTTTCGACAAGTACTCGGAGGCGTGCGGCGTCTCTATAGACATGGGCAGGATATCAAAGAGCATAGCGATGATAAAGGGCTCCAACATCGAGCACGAGTTCAGGACTACGATGGTCCCTAGGTTCGTATCCAAGGATGATTTCGAGAAGGTGTGCAGGTCCCTTAAGGGCGCGCACAGGTTCTACATCCAGCAGTTCGACAACAGGAACGAGATGGTTGATGAGAATATGAAAAAAGAAAAATTGTATCCTCCCAAAAAAATGGAGGACTTTCTTAGGCTGGCCGAGCCTTATTTCGACATCTGCGGCCTGAGGAACATCTAAGGCTTGACGTTAGCATTCGTGTACCTCAGTATGTCGTTTGTCTTCACGCCTATGTTGAGGTTCTGGCCTGCTGGGTATGTGGCTACTGCGATGCCGATGAGGTATAGCACTCCGCCCTTTATGGTAAAGATTGGCCCTCCGCTGTTCCCTCCGGAGATGGGGGACGTGAACATGAACTGTTCGGGCGTCACCTTTCCTCCTCTTGATGCGGGAGTCTGCTGCACGATGCAGCTTATGTTTCCTGCTGAAATGCTTCTTCCTGTAGTGAGCGGGTAGCCTATCACATAGACCATGTCGCCTATGCTGATTTTAGACGAGTCTCCGATTTTAGCGTCCATCACTTTCAGCCTTGAAGTTTTTGGCGTCCTCAGGTATGCATAGTCCATCGAGTCGTTGTTAAGCCCAGATATGAACTCTAGGGGGATGTTCTTTCCCTCTATTATGATTTTAGGTTTGCCGACGAGCTTGTACTTGTCTCCCAAGAATGTCTGGACTTCTGGTTCAGGCAAGGCGACATGCCCGGCTGTGAGGATGTACATGTACTGGCCGTCCTGGTGCACGACCGTCCCTGATCCGCGCCATTGCACTTGCTCGTTCTTTTTGGCGGTATCGCACTGCCCGTTCGGCCCTATGGCGCAGTATTCTGCCTCTAATCTCAGCATTTCGACGCTTTGCTCAAGGCTTTCCAGCTTCCCTTCTGCAAGGGAATTGTTGTTGTTCTCATATTCTCCTACATATGTCTGTGCTGGTACTGGCCCCCTTCTCTGTTCTTGCTGTTGATATTCTACAGGCTGGATGTTGCATCCCCCGATAGAAATAGATAACGCTGTTACTAATGCTGCTAATGTTCTATTCATTTGGTCACCTCTATTTGTAAGAGGAGTGTGGTGCGGTGTTGCAGCTGTGTTTCAATACTGTGGCAATTGAATCCTCTTTTTGCTTTGTAATATGACATCATACAAATTTATAAATGTTTTGTAAAATATATTAACGGAAATAGATGTTGCTTATTGCATATTTGCTTAGTTATTTCGTCTTTTTCGGCGTGCACACGATTTCCTTGAACATGTCGTGCACGGCTAGGTTTTTTTCGTAGATGATTTTCAGGCCAACATCTCTTATTGTTTTGGGCGTGTCCCTTACCAGGCTGAACCCGAAAAAGTATTTGGTTATTGGGCTGACGATTCTCTGGAATAGTTTTACTGTCCAGATGTTGCTCAGCACGTGCTCTAGCATGACTATCTTGCCGTTGGGCTTGCAGACCCTGCTCATCTCCCTTATCGCCTTTGCGGGTTCGGGCACTGAGCACAGTATGAACGTGCATACCACATAATCGAAGGATTTCGCCTTGAACTTTAAGTCTTGCGCGTCCATCTGCAAAAGGTTGAAGTCTTTGCCTAATCGTGCGGCTTCTTTCTTCGCCTTGCTCAGCATTCCTGAGCTAAGGTCAATCCCTGTGACTTTGGCTTTGTCGGTATAGTATCTCAGGTTCTTGCCTGTGCCTACGCCAACTTCAAGTATGTTGCCTTCCAGTTTTGAGATTATCCTCTTTCTCCATCTTCTGGACATGAAGAATTCCATCGGCCATTCTACAATGTTATAAAAGACAGAATAGGTGTCATACTTCCTTTTTTCTTCTCGCGTTTCCTTGTTCATTTTCTATTGAATCTTGGCAAGTATCTTTTCATCAATAATGAGTTTGTCACGACTGACACTGAGCTCAATGCCATTGCTGCGCCTGCTATCATTGGGTTAAGCAGAAACCCGTTGACAGGGTACAATATTCCTGCTGCTACAGGTATCCCTATGATATTGTAGAAGAATGCCCAGAAGAGGTTCTGCTTTATCTTTTTCATTGCATAGTTGCTGAGGTCGATGGCTATTGCGACATCTTTCAGGTCGTTCTTTATCAAAACAATATCCCCTGCCTCTATTGCCACATCCGTTCCTGACCCGATGGCTATACCCACATCAGCCTGTGTCAGTGCCGGAGCATCGTTTATGCCGTCCCCGACCATAGCCACTTTTTTGTTATGTGCCTGTAGCCTTTTTACCTCTTCGATTTTGTCTTTAGGCATGACTTCAGCCAGCACTGTCTTGATTCCTACCTGATTCGCTATGGCTTCTGCTGTATGCCTGTTGTCTCCTGTTATCATGATGACTTCCTTGCCCATGTTATGCAGGATGCCGACGACCTCTTTTGCGTTTTCCTTGAGCGTGTCTGCGACTGCTATTATTCCGACTGGCTTTTTGTTCAATGCCAGTATCATTGCCGTCTTTCCTCTTGACTCTAGGTCCAGCAGGCTGACGCCTTTCATGTCGGCCTTGATTTCCTTCATCATCCTCATGTTGCCTATGTGTATAGTCTTGCCCATATATTTCGCTTCTACGCCCATTCCAGTGATTGCCTTGAAGTTTTTTGCCTCGGGCACGCTTATTTTCTTGCGTTTGGCTTCTATGACTATGGCTTCAGCCAGTGGATGCTCGGACTTGCTCTCTGCGATGGCGGCGTATTTGAGTATCTCGTTTGGTTTGATATTAGACAATTCAATTACGTCGGTGACTTGAAGCTTGCCTTTGGTCAATGTTCCTGTCTTGTCGAATATTATGGTGTCTATCTGGTGCGCCTTTTGCAGCGCTGTGGCGCTTTTGATTAGTATCCCATATTTAGCACCGATGCCTGTCCCTACCATCACGGCGGTAGGCGTAGCGAGCCCTAAAGCGCACGGGCATGCTATGATCATAACAGCCACGAATATTGTCAATGAGAACGTGAATCCTAGGCCCAGCAGGCTCCATAGAATGAAGCTTAAGGCCGCTGTAGCGAAGACAATCGGGACGAAGTACGCTGAGATTTTGTCTGCAAGTTCTTGTATCGGCGCCTTGCTGCCTTGTGCGTCTTCCACGAGCTTTATTATCTGTGCGAGCATAGTATCTTTCCCTATTTTTGTCGCCTTGAAATTGAACGAGCCAGATTTGTTTATTGTTGCGCCGATGACCTTGCCGCCTTTCTTCTTTTCTACAGGCATGCTTTCTCCGGTAATCATGCTCTCGTCCACATATGAATTGCCTGACACGACAATCCCGTCGACAGGTATCTTCTGCCCTGGCTTTACTATAACGATGTCTCCGACAATGACATCTTTGATATTGACAGTCGTCTCCTTGCCGTCCCTGATGACTATTGCAGTCTTTGGAGAGAGTCCTATGAGTTTCTTTATGGCTTCAGATGTTTTTCCTTTTGCCACAGCCTCTAGGTATTTGCCAAGGAGTATGAAAGCTATCAGGACTCCAGCGATCTCGAAATATAGGCTTTCGGCTGTATAATCAGCATTGCCTGACCATATTAATGTCGAGACTATTAGGCTGTAAATGTAAGCCGAGCCTGTGCCTAAGGCAACAAGGGTGTCCATGTTTGCGGACTTTGTTTTTACGACTGCTATTATCCCCCTTGTAAAGAACTGGTAGCCGGTAATCATTATCGGGGTGGCTAGCATGAACTGTATAATTGCCACGTTATCTGTTACTAACTTAGGGACAGGCAATCCTAATTGTGCTGACATTGCCATGTAGAGCAATGGGGCAGATAGAAGCATGGATATGAGCACCTTGATTTTCTGGCTCCGTATCTCATTTTCCCTTGCCTGCTTCTCTACGTCCACAGGCGAGCCGACTTCTATCGGCTTGTATCCGACATCCTCTATTATTTTTTTAATCCTTGAAGGTGATGTCTTGGTTGGGCTGTATACGATTTTTGCTTTCTGGTTAACTAACAGCTCCTTAGATATAATCCCTTCCTCAGATTCAAGCGCACCGCTTATGGTGGAGACGCAATGGGGATTGTCCATCCCGATGATTTTAAGCTCGAGGGTTTCATTCCCTTCCTTTATTACCTCATATCCTGTGCCTTCGATTGCTTCCTCGATCTTATCTAATGATACGGCCTTAGGGTCGTATTTGACAGCCGCCTTCTCAGATGCGAAGTTTACGTTTGCCTCGGAGACGCCCTTGGTCTTCCTTAGCGCTTTTTCGATAGTAATTGCGCATGATGCGCAGGTCATTCCTTTAATTGGGATGGAGATGGAATCCGTCCTCTCTTTTTTTTTAGCTGGCTCCTTCTTCCCTAGGAATTTGTTCTTGCAGTTGAGGCTGCAGAAGTAGTACTTCTTGCTGTCTTTCTCTGCAGTGAACCCTTTCTTTTCAGATTCCTTGGGGTCAACATCCATTCCGCATACTGGGTCTTTCATCTTTTTTTTGCTACTAGGTTATACGTGTGCCAGAATATCAGCGAGAATATGAAGCTACCGATTGCCAGGCCTATCAGCCATAGGAAACCGAAACCGAATATGCCTCCGCCCATCATGTCGCTTCCTCCCATCATATTGTACATTATGTCTCCCATGTCAGCAGACACCAGTCCGGAAGCCAACACTGTGGCTAAAGTTATCAACGATATTTTTTTCATTATATCATCCTCCTTTTTTAATATTAAGCTGCTTTACTTGAATATAATCTTATTGTATTTGTCAGCAGGCTTGAAGAAAATAAAAAAAATGCCTTCAATAACTTCGTCTGCACGCCTGACAAGAGCTCATAGCCTCTTGTACTTAAGCAGCAGCGAGTTGCTGACGACGCTGACGCTGCTCAGTGCCATCGCTCCGCCAGCAAGGATTGGCGATAGCAGCCATCCCGTATACGGATAGAGCAGCCCTGCGGCTATGGGTATTCCGAGCACGTTATAGAACAGCGCCCAGAACATGTTCTGCTTTATTTTCTTCATTGTAAGCCTGCTGAGCTTGATTGCCCTTGGCACGTCTAATAGGTCGTTCCTCATCAGCACGATATTTCCAGACTCCATTGCAACGTCAGTTCCAGATCCCATTGCTATGCCTATGTCTGCCTGTGCCAATGCAGGAGCATCATTTATGCCGTCCCCGACCATTGCGACCTTTCCTTTCTTCTGCAGGTCCTTTACATGTTTTGCCTTATTCTCTGGAAGAACTTCGGCGAACACGTGGTTTATTCCGGCCTGCTTCGCTATCGCCTTCGCAGTCCTCTTGTTGTCTCCGGTTATCATGTAGACGAATATCTTCATTTTTTGCAGCTGCTTGACTGCCTGCATCGAAGTATCCTTGATGGTGTCAGCTACCGCAACTAGGCCTAAGACTTTCTTGCTGTCGGAAAGTATCATTACGGTCTTTCCCTGGTTCTCCAGTTCTTCCATCTGCGCTTCTATCTTTTTAGTTGGAATTTCATTTTTTTCCATTAATTTGACATTGCCGAAGAAGTATTGGCTCTTGTTGAGTTTCGCCTTTATGCCGTATCCTGGTATTGCGGTGAAATCGGACGCTTCTTTAATGTCCAGTTTTTTATCTGCCGCCCTTCTCACTATGGCTTCGGCCAACGGGTGCTCAGACGACTTCTCGAGGCTTCCAGCCAGTTTTAGCAAAGTGTCCTCATCCATATCGAAAGGCACTATGTCCGTTACTTCTGGCACGCCCTTTGTTATGGTCCCTGTCTTGTCGAAGACGACTGCCTTTACCTTGTGCGCGCTTTCAAGAGCCTCTCCTCCCTTGATAAGTATGCCCTTGTTTGCTCCTTTGCCGGTCCCGACCATGATTGCGGTCGGCGTAGCGAGCCCCAATGCGCACGGGCATGCTATGACAAGCACTGCTACTGCGGTAATTAGCGCAAAAGATAATTCTTTGCCGAGGCCGAAATACCAAGTTATGAACGTGGTTGCGGCGATGCCGATGACAATAGGCACGAAGTATGAGGATATTATGTCTGCAAACCTTTGGATTGGCGCCTTGTTGCCTTGTGCATTCTCAATCAGCTTGATTATTTGTGAGAGCGTCGTATTTTCCCCTACTCTTGTCGCAGAGAACTTGAAGCTGCCATGCTTGTTTATTGTTGCGCCGACGACATCATCGCCCTTTTTCTTCTCGACAGGTAGGCTTTCCCCCGTTATCATGCTTTCGTCTATGCTTGTCGTGCCTTCTATTATCGTTCCATCAACAGGCACTTTCTCTCCTGGCTTTACCATGATTACATCGTTCAGCACGACTTCATCTACGGGAATTTTGATTTCCTTCCCGTTCCTTATGACTGTAGCGACTTTTGGCGATATGGACATGAGCTTCTTTATTGCCTCTGATGTTTTTCCTTTTGCCACAGCCTCAAGGAACTTCCCAAGAAGGACTAGCGTGATAAGTATAGCTGAGACTTCGAAGTACTGTCCCATCTCGCTGCCGCTAAGAACAATATATACGCTGTAGAAATATGCTGCGCTTGTTCCTACTGCGATCAGCGTGTCCATGTTGGCGCTTTTGTTCTTTAGCGCTATCCAAGTTCCCTTATAAAAGTCCCATCCAATGAAGAACTGTACGGGCGTAGCCAATGCCCAGAGAAGATAGTCCCTATAAGGCACATCAATGCCTATCCACATAAGGACCATGCCTACCATGAACGCCGGCACTGCGAAGATGGTGCTGAGTATTAGTTTTTTCTTGAGCTTTTTTTTCTCCCTCTTCTGCATATTCTCCTGTTTCTTTACGTCAATTTTGCCGTCAGATAAGAAGGCGCCATAGCCTCTTTTTTTTACGGCTGAAATCATCTGTTCTTCCTTGACTTTTGACTCATCAAAGGACACTGTTGCCTTTGAAGTCGAGAAGTTTACGTTGGCTTCCTTGATGCCGTCTATTTTCATTAGTGCCTTAGATATCAATGTAGAGCAGCTGGCACAATGCATGCCTGTTATTTGCAATTCTATTTTTTTCATGATTTTATTCCCCCAAATTATATTCGTTTCCCTCAAATTAATATTTTATAAAAAATAAAAAAAGTTACATCATTCCGCAGCCGCATCCCCCTCCGCCTGCTCCGCAGCTTCCGCCCGGAGACGGCTTTGCAGCTTGGACTTCTTTCTGTATGCTGGCTGTGTTGCTGATGTCACTCTTTACGACGAACGTTCCTTTAATCATCCCCATCCAGCAGCTCCATGAGACTACACCTTCATCTTTAGGCGTGAACTCTATGGTCTGTTCGCCTTGCTTTATCTTGAATTCAAGGCCGTATTTAGGTACTTGTATTCCGCTGTTGCAGCCGTTAAGCTCTTTTCCGTTGATTATCCATTTCACAGGCACATCTTTCTTAAGTACGAAAGTGTTAGGGTCCCATCCGGATCTTAGGACGTCCATCCTAATTTCCTGGTACCCGTCTTTTTGTAAGGCTACATTGTTTGGCACTGCTCCCGCTTGTGTAGGTCCGGAACCTAATTGCACTTTGTCAGCGCCCCATGAAGTACTTAGTGACGCAACATCGTATCCTGTACCTGCAAGGCTCAGTCCGTTGTTAAGCATCAGCAGGCCCAATACCATCACTACTGCTCCAGAGGCTTTTAGGATATTCTGTGTCATCTTGCTTGAGATGAAGCTGGTCAGGTATCCGAATGAAAGCATGACTGGCAACGTGCCCAATGCGAAGACGAATAGCATCTTTGCGCCTTCTATCATGCTGCCGGTGCCTGCCGCCATAATATATATGGCCTGCAACGGTCCGCACGCAATCATGAGGCCGTTAAGCAGCCCGGTAGTCAGTGGGCCGCTCGATGACTCTCCGGTAAGTTTCGTGACGAACTTCGGCGTCTTCATCTGCAGATTAATCTTCCTCAATGCTGGGATTATATTAAGCATCTTCAGCCCGAATAGGACCAAGAATATGCCTGCAATGATGCCTGCCGCGCCCCTCATTTTAGGTGTGAACGCTATTATGGAGCCGAGCAGCCCGAAGACTGCTCCGAACAGTGTGTATGACATAGTTTTGCCTAGGCCATACATTAGATGCGACTTATGGCTCTTCTTGCCTTCTTGCGCCTCTTTAGCGCTGTATGATACGACGAATCCGCCGCACATGCTGACGCAATGGAAGCCGGTCAGAAGGCCGACAACGAACAATAGCCCGTAGCCCATATTCTGGCTTATCTCTGGCAAGTTGATCTTGTCAACGAAATTGAACGCGAAATAGCCTATTGCCAGCAATCCTAGGATACCGAAAAGCCAGCCGAATACCTTATCGGTTTTTGTCTTTATACCTTTCTCTCCCATTAGATAGCATTTATATCCTTTCTTTTCAATCTCATGAAATATCTTGTTTATGCTTGTCTTATTCTTGTCATAAGAAATTTTTCCGCTTTCCGTCTCGAAGTGGAAGCTGGCATCCTTTACGCCGTCAACTCTCTTTGCCTGCCTTTTGATAATTTCCGCGCAGCTTGTGCAGGTTGTGCCTTCGGCGACAAAATCCTCGGTTACTATGTTTTCTCTCTCTTTGCTATTGACGATATTTTTACTGATTATATGCCCCCTTTCTATGTCTATGACTATATCTTCGTCATCAGGGTCAGCTTCGCTTGCTTTGCTGTTGTCAGTATCATTGCTGGCAGATTGGTCATCCTTTCTTTGCTCGAAGTTTTTTGTGCCTTCAGATGATGCCTTTTTGCTGTCTTTTTCGCATAGGCAGGACTTCAGCTGGATTATCCCATCATTTCTGGCTGGAGTATCCTCGCCTATGGCCGGCTTGGTGTTTTCGTCTTCGGTTCCCATATTAGATTACCTCATACCCTTCATTCTTTATGGCTGATTTGATTTTGTCCTCTTTAAGCTTCTTATCGTCAAAGGTTACTTTTACATAGCCTTTCTCATGTGAGACATCGACATTCTGGACGCCGTCCATCTCTTCTAGGCTGTCCTTGATGAGCATCTCGCAGCTTTTGCAGTGCATGCCCTTGACATTATACAATACGTTTTTCATTTCTGTGCACCTCCTTGTGCGCGAATCCACTTCCTGTAGATTGAAACACTATATTAAAATAGCGTGAAACTAGTTTCATTTGCATTTGTCCTTTAAATGTGGGTAAACGTGGCTTTTAAGGCTGTTGCAGCCGAATCGCCCTTTTCGTTCCTTACTTTGAGTAGCAGGATATTGCCTGAATGGGCGCCTAATTTTTCCTCTATAGTTAGTCCTTTGCTTCGAATATAGTTCTCTATGCCGCCATTTCTTGCCCATATCTTATAGTTCCTATAATGGCTTCTGCCGCACATCATCTCGACCCCCGTGTAAAAATGGCTTAGGAGGATAGAGCTCATTCCGGAATTAGGCGCCCCGTAGTCGAGGAACATAAGGTATCCGTCCGGCTTAGTGACCCTTCTCATTTCGCTTATGAATTTATCCCTGACATCGTTGTCGACTTCGTGCAGTGCCAGGCTTGTTGATGAATAGTTGAACATTGAGTCTGGGCATTGGATTGCTGTAGCATCGCCCAAGATGAATGTCAGGGTAGCCTTTGCTTTCTTATTGGCTTCTGATATCATGTGCCTTGATGCGTCAAGACCGTAGGCCCTTGCCCCCCTTTGGCTGTATATCTCTGCCTGCCTGCCGGTGCCGCAGCATATGTCGATTATCGATTGCCTTGGAGATATTCTGCTCAGCTCGGCAAACTTTTGCCTTATAGGCTCCATCCACAAATCCACCATCGGTGAGATTGCGGCCACTGTCTTATAGTCTTCTGTGATATTTTCTTCCATTTTTTTGCATCTCCCATATGCGATGCAAATTGGCAGATTGAAACACCATATTAAAATAGCGTGAAACTAGTTTCATACTCTAACGAGAGCATTGTGCTTGAGTTCCCTCTATGAATGAAAAATTAGAAAAAAGATTGATACAAATATCTATTTTTTGTGGTTGATTTTCAGCAGGTCATGCAGCCAGCACCAGCCGATGAAGCTCTCAACGAGCGCAATCCATCCGACAATCGCAATGACCCAATTCATCCACATAGCACTGAAGCTAGGGGCCAATGGGCCGAGCCACCATAATGCCAATATGAACCTGAATATCCTGTCCAATGCGTCTAGGTTTTGTTTGATTTTTAATCACCTCTTTTGAATAGATTAATAGACTTACATAAATATAACCTTATCGGAAGTGTCTTCAAGCAATCTAGCCTAATGCTTAAGCACTACTGAGTTGGTCATTCCGCGCCTTTTCCTTTCTATTAGGCCCTTTCCCTCTAGCTTGTCCAGGATCCTTGTTATCCTGACCTTGCTAAGCCCAGTCTTGCTTATGAGGTCGGACTGGTATGCTGTCCCTTTTGATTCAATGAGGATTTCGAATATTTTCTTCTCTTCTTCATGCAGGCTGTCAAGGACTTTCTGGTAATTTTCCTTGGTAATCTCTTTAGGCTCTACCGTTGCTCTTTCTATCCTGGTTATTATCCTCTCTTCCTTGCCGAAGAATATCAGGTAAAGCCCGATTATGAAGATAAATGTCATTATCCCTATGCCTACGTTTGTCTGGAAATCCAGTGTCCCCCACATAGGGCACGCGGGGCCGTGCGTGCATGCTTCATTGATTATATCACCTAATGCGCTATTAAATGAGAATACAATAAAACCTATCAGTGCGTCAATACCGAGCACGATGTAGCCTGCTATCCTGTTCTTCATGTTAGATGATGAGAACTTATTAGGTTATAAATTTTTTGTATCTTGGTGGAAACTATCTTCTCTTCATTGTTGGATAGATGTCTAGGTATGATCATGGAAATGTATTTGGAGATTAGGAAACAGGACATAGATTATATTCTATTTTTTAGGAAGCCATAAAGGGGTTAATTTTTATCTATTCAGTGACATTTTTTGCCCGAGTCTTTTGAATTTTTATTATGCATGTCTTTCATCATAAAATAATGCAGTATTGGACAAAGCAGAAAAATAAACCATAGGAGATAGTTCTTGCTTAAGCCAAAAATAGTTCTTGCCCCGACTAATAAAAGTAAGGGTATTCCGCAGCATATCAGCATCAGCAGACCATGATTATGCTTTATTTTTCCAATCCAGTTTTTCATCATAACTAACATATCTCCATTAATAAATAAAAAATGATGAGGCACTTAAACTAGGTATTTGCCTTGTTTTTCCTCATCTTTTATTTAATATATCCAGCCTCGCTTTATGCAATGTGCAACACATTTATTGTATGTCCATGCATAGAATGCTCCTGTAAGGTAGGCGGTTATCACCACTCCAGCAAGTCCTATCATAAAGTTGCCAACAGTAATCTGCGTAGTCGCGGCGATTTCTGTAAGATTGATGCCATGGAACCATTTGCTAAAGAAACTAATGGTTCCTCTTGGCCAGAGTGCTACAAAGGCAGCACAAATGACATACAGTAATCCTCCTGTCAATGCAAATGCAAGCCCGGTCGGATGCACATAATGTGGCCTCTGTACATTTTCTTTTACCATTTTGACACCTCTTTTTTTATTTTAGGTTATGCCATGTTTGGCATTTACACATATTCAAATATAGATATATCGATATATTTAAATGTTTCGCTGACTTTCTAATTAATATGCCTGTTAAAATAGGAAGTCTGGTGAAATTTTACATTATACTTTTACTTAGCGAAGGACCCAAGCATGGTTATGATTTAATGGGGGAAATGAAAGAAAAACTTGGAAGAAAGATAAGCACCAGCCAAATGTATCCTTTCCTTAGCATCCTAGAAAAGAACAAGCTCGTCAAAGTAGAAACTATTTTTGAACGGAATAAGAAGAGATATACGCTTACCAAAAGTGGAAAGGAATTTGTAAATAATTACCTTCAAAGGTTTGGTGTTTTGCTGCATATGGCTATAGAGCCTAAATTGACTATCTGTACGCATTGCGGCTGCAAGGTATATGAGGGGAGTTATAAAGAGCTAATTGGTGGAAAACAATTTGCATTCTGTTGCCATCATTGTGCCAATTCATTCAAGCAGAAAAAGTAGAGGTAATTACATCTCCGATATATTTATCATGTTTGAAAAGAAAGGTTTTTTCAGCAAACTGGCTGAGAAGATTGACAGGAAGCTTGTTGAGAAGTCCAAGAAGAAGTGCGGCTGTGAAGGCGAATGATCCATGCGCTAGTCGACTGGTTAGTGTACGGCCTGATTGGTCTTGATCCAACTACTAAATTAGGCTCCTCAGTTAATTTCTTCATCTGTGATTCTATTAAGATCCGTAACTCCTTAAGGTTTAGGGTTTATGTTTATGCCTAAAACCTTAACCAGTGTTTCAACTTTTTTTGGAATTGCACTTAGCATATGTTTCTTTCCATCATTAATCATGTAAATTTTTGACAATTCCATTAGTGTTTCGTTTACTGAAACCTTGTCATTTATTTTGTTCTTCCTGAGTAAGTTCAACACTTTGTAATGCAAGTATAGAGATAAGAAAGAAACGAAAAAGTATCCGCGAACAGCATCATCGTCTCGCAAATAAGTTTTGTCGTTCTCCAATTCATTTTTCAATGCATCAAAACAAGTCTCGATATCCTCACGACTCTTGAACATTTCATAGACGTTTTCTCCTGAAACTTCCAAATTTGATAGGATTGCAATCTTACCGAAACGCTTTGAAGCAATTTTGTAATCACGTTTCGTCTTTTTCTTTTGTTCCATAAGCCTTATGAATGTCGTATCCTCTTCAGCACGCATCTTAACATCTTCAAACAAGTAAATGAAGTGTTCTCCTTCTGGCCATTTTGTCCACTTAATTCCACGTTCTCGGTATGTGAACGATTTTTTCATCTGCTCATCGTATCGAATTGATGAAAAGTTCCTTCTTAGGGGCAGGATAAAATTAAGTTTTTTCAAGGAAAGTAATGAAGGTAGGTCATATGATGCAAAACCGCGGTCTAGGACCACGGTAGCTTTTTTTACGTCTATATCCTGCAAAACCTCTTTTATTGCCTTGATGTCACGAACAGAGCCGTGCAATGGACGAATCATCACTGGAAGTTGCTTGTCGATTGAAAAAAACATCATGAAGTTCACTTGGTTCAAAAAAATATGGTCCGGATTGTGACCGCGTTCGGCAAAGCCAAGGCTTTTTGACTCGGAAAATATCGAGCTCAGATCAAACGCTAGCATCTGGCTGTCATTCATAATCAAATCAAAGAATTGTTTCTGCGAGGTATAACTCGCTCCAATTTCATGGAGTATGTCGCTTAATGTATTGGGCGATAATGTAGCAGTAATTTCCTGTGATGCGGAGAGTTTTTCCCATGCGCCTTTGATAAGCCGCAGCGGAAGTGGACGGATGGTTTTCACTATTGCAGCTGCCAAGAGTTCTTTCCAACGTAACGGAAAGGACATTTCTAATGGTTTATGAATTTCTTGAGACATTTGTTGTAGGATGCATGAGTTTCCATGTTCATACACACTTCGCTTTATCGCATTTGCATTGCGTTCAATTAATCCATCTTTCGTAATTCGTCCAATATATTCAGTTACTTTCTTGATCTTTTTTTTCGATTTGTCCCAGCGAGTGGTTGACAAATAAAGGTAAGGATTGCCGTTCAGTGTTTTCACTTCCAGAGGTCGTTTTCTCTTTTTTCGTTCCTGATTGAGTATATTTTGAATCCATTTTTCCATATACCCTATAGGGTATATAAAATATATAAATCTTTCGGTAGTATTTCTAAACGTAAAAATGAAGAAAAAGACAACCTATTCCCTAAAACCTTGTGGAGTTACGATTAAGATAATAATATTATTGTTCGTCATGATAACCGCCGTGGGCTATCTTAGGACATACCTGCATCCTGACAGGGTCAAGGTTTGGCTGGCAAAGAGTGAAGCTTAGGCTGATACTCATCTTCTTCGGCATAGTTGCCGCATCGATAGTGGTGATAGGCTACCTTTTCAACGCGTTGGAGCCTATTCTGGTTGTGTAAAAACCTTTATATATGACTTTGGAGAGTAAAGAGGCGTCATGATAACGTTCAAGGACACGCCGGATACTGAAGAAACAATATTCAACATATTGCACCCTTTTGTTAGCCAGTGGTTCAATGGTAAATTTGAGGAGTTCTGCCTGCCTCAGAAGTATGCGGTATTAGATATCCATTCAAGGCAGAATATTTTAGTCTCTAGCCCGACAGGGAGCGGAAAGACATTGACCGCCTTCTTGTCAATATTAAATGAATTGATTGATTCTTCCGAGAAAGGAATTCTGGAGGATAAGATCTATGCGATTTACATCTCTCCATTAAGGGCATTATCGAACGATATTCTCCGAAATTTGGAAGAGCCGCTTAAGGAAATGGAAGCGTTGGCGAAGAAAGAGTTCGGGATCCGCATCGGGGTCCGTACCGGCGACACGCCTGCGAATGAAAGGGCGAAGATGCTCAGGCGCCCGCCGCACATCTTGATATGTACGCCAGAGACATTATCCATTATTCTCACGTCGACAAGATTTAAAGAGAAGATAGCAGGCGCCCAGTGGTGCATCATCGATGAGATCCATGCGTTGGCGGACAACAAGAGGGGAGTCCACCTCTCATTGTCTATGGAAATGCTTCAGGAATTAAGCCCGGGCATGTGCAGGGTTGGATTGTCTGCTACTGTGTCGCCTCTAGAAGAGCTAGCCAAGTTCCTGGTCGGCAACGACAGGCCGTGCAAGATAGTCGACGTCCAGTTCATGAAGGGCATGGACATGAAGGTCATGTCTCCGGTGACAGACATGATAAACATCTCCTATGAGCAGCTGAGCAGCAAGACATACGAGCTGATAGACAAACTGGTGCAGGAGCACAAGACCACTTTGATATTCACCAATACCAGGGCTGGCACTGAGCGTGTCGTTCACCATCTCAAGACCAAGTACCCAAAGAACTATTACGAGATACACGAGGGGCCACCGACTAAGGTCGCGTCATTGATAGGGGCTCACCACGGCTCGCTGTCGAGGGAGCATCGGTTCAGGATAGAGGACGCGCTGAAGAACGGCAAGCTGAAGGCCGTAGTCAGCTCGACGAGCTTGGAATTAGGCATAGACATAGGCTACATAGACTTGGTAATTCTGTTAGGCTCGCCGAAATCTGTCGCGAGGGCATTGCAGAGGATTGGGCGTTCAGGCCACCAGCTGCATTCGACGACCAAGGGCAGGTTCATCGTGATGGACAGGGATGATCTGGTGGAATGTTCAGTTCTACTGAAGCACGCCATGGACAAGAAGATCGACAAGGTCCACATACCGACGAATTGTTTGGATGTTTTGGCGCAGCAGGTATTCGGCATGTCATTGGAGCACGAGTGGAAAGTAAAAGACATGTACGAATCAATTAAGAAGAGCTACTGCTACAAGGATCTCGCTTACAAGGATTTCGACAACGTCCTCTCATACTTGGCAGGCGAATATTCCTTGGAGGACCGCCACATCTACTCGAGGATATGGTACGACAGGGACACGGGCATGATGGGCAAGAAGGGCAGGATGTCGAGGATGATCTACATGACCAACGTGGGGACGATACCTGACTCCACGGGCATCACGGTCAAGATAGGGAACTACAAGATTGGGACTATAGACGAGGGGTTCCTGGAGAAGCTGAAGCCGGGCGACATATTCGTCCTGGGCGGAGACTGCTACCAGTACAAGTTCGCGAGGGGCATGGTGGTCCAGGTGTCGTCGGCGTCAGGAAGAAAACCCACAGTGCCTTCATGGTTCTCCGAAAGTTTACCATTATCGTTCGACTTGGCCAACGGCATCCAGAACTTCAGGAAATTGATGAAAGAGAAGCTGGACAAGAAGCTGGACAAGAAGGAAGTCATTAAGTTCATCCACGACCATTTGTACGTCGACGAGAACGCCGCCAAGGCCATCTACCATTACATGAAGGAGCAGCACTCTTACATAGGCATCCCTCACGAGAGGGAGCTCTACATCGAAAACTACAAGGAAGAGAGGAAGAAGATGGTCATCTTCCACACGCTTTACGGGAGAAGGGTCAACGATGCGCTGTCGAGGTCTCTGGCTTACGCCATAACCAGGACGCAGCACAAGGATGTCGAGATTGGGATAAGCGACAACGGGTTCTACCTTTCTTTCGAGAAGGAGTTCGACGCGTCCAAGGCTTTCACTTTATTGAAGTCTGACGAGTTCCACGGCATCTTGAGGAACGCGATAGACAAGAGCGAGATTCTCAAGAGGAGGTTCAGGCACTGCGCTGGCAGGGCGCTGATGATATTGAGGGAGTACATGGGACACAAGAAGAGGGTGGGAAGGCAGCAGGTCTCTTCGATGATACTGATGGCTGCGGTGAGGAGCATATCCGACGACTTCTTCATACTGAAAGAGTCAAGGAGGGAGGTTATGGATGACCTGATGGACGTAGAGAATTCCATAAGGGTGCTCAAGGCCATAGAGGAAGGCAAGATAAAAATAAAAGAAGTAACCACTACAATCCCGTCGCCGTTCGCGTTCAATCTGGTATTGCAGGGCTACTCAGACATCCTTAAGATGGAGGACAAGTCCGAGTTCCTGAAGAAGATGCACAGGATGGTGTTGGCGAGGATAGGCATGAAGCCTGACGCGAAGAAGGAGGATTTTGACTACGAGGATTTCTTCGAGGACAAGGTCAAGAAGTACGAGGCGGAGAAGGACCCTGTGAAGGAGAAGCTGAAAAGCCAGGTGTGGAGCCTGGACAAGGTCCACTCGCTGGTCAAGGAGGAGCTGGTGAAGGTCATAGGCGGCGAGATGAACCTGAGCAAGGCGCTTAAGCGCGAGCTTGAGCTGCACCAGTACCAGATAGCCAAGTGGCCGAAGGAGATAAGGGAATTCGTACTGAAGCTTCTTGAATAGTTTTATAAACCGGCCATCTTTTTTATTTAGCATGGACGAGAGCAGGCTGGACGGTTTCTTGAAGAACCCAAAGAAGGCGTTATTGATGGTTTCGTTGCCTATTTTGGTTGGCAACCTTGTCCAGCTGCTGTACAATATTGTGGATACAGCCTACATCGGAAGGCTTGGCGCTGACGCCATAGCCGCCTTGACGTTCTCGTTCCCTATTTTCTTCATCATGATATCGCTCAATGCTGGCCTGGGCCTGGGCATGAGCTCTAGGGTTTCAAGGTATTTGGGCGAGAAGGAGAAGGAGAAGGCGGAGAACACGGCCATGCACGGGATAGTTATATCTTTAATCTTAGCAACGATAATCTTCATCTTGGGCGCGATATTCATGAGGAGGATATTCGTCCTTTTCGGCGCTACGCCTTCTGTCGTTGAGCTGGCCGTGCCTTACATGCTGATAGTTCTGGCGGGGATATTCTTCCAGTTCCCCACGATGGTGATAAACAGCATATTCTCCTCGCAGGGCGACACGAAGATTCAGATGAAGATACAGATTGCAGGCCTGATTTTAAATATAATCCTCGACCCGATATTCATCTACACGTTGGATATGGGAGTCAAGGGCGCAGCGATAGCCACGTCGATATCGTTCCTGTTCGCGTTTATCTTGTCCGTGTATTTCCTCAAGAGGGAATCATACCTGAAAGTCTCGCGGAGCGCTTTCAAGTATTCGTCATTGGTTGTCAGGAGCATACTGAAGGTCGGCGCCCCTGCTATGGTAATAATGCTGATGATATCGGTCTACAATATCGTGATAAACAGGCTGATGTCTGGGTTCGGCGTTGATTATGTCGCTGCCTACGGCCTGGTGTCCAAGATAGACTCGGTCGCCATCATGCCTGTCATCGCCCTGTCTTTCGGCCTGATGCCTCTTGTCGGCATGTTCTACGGCGCAAAGAGGTACGACCTGATAAGGGAGATATTCTGGTACTCGTTCAAGGCCGGTATGGTGTTTGTCTTTGCCGTGGGCCTTGTGTTCTTCCTGTTCCCTGCATTGTCGCTTAGAATATTCACTTCCGACGAGGTGCTGCTTGGGTTCGGCTCGGCGCTGCTTAAGCTCCAGCTGTTCACCTACCCGTTCATGGTCGTGACGGTGATGGTCAGCCGCGCCATGCAGGGCATGGGCTACGGGTTTCCCGGGCTGGTGGTCAACATGCTGAGGCTATTGATAATCGGCGCGCCTTTGGCTTACGTCTTTGTGCGCTATCTTGGGGTGGGCTATGTCGCCGCCCCTGTTGCGCTTGTGGTCGGCGGGATAGTTTCCAGCCTTGTGGCCTTGGTATGGATGGAAGTCAGGCTGAGAAGACTGATATTTGAATGAGACATTTTGAATGCCAAAAGTTTTATATTCCTCTTTTAATATGTAGATGGATAGGTAAATGGGAAAGCTGCGGCGTCTCGGCTTAAGTGCCTTGGCAAAGCAGGTTCTCGGCGAAAACCTTTACGGCAGAGTAGCCCATTTCATTTAC
>CAYHOW010000005.1:0-29663 GCA_964358335.1 Candidatus Woesearchaeota archaeon | reverse complement strand
CCCCATAATCTAAGAAATCAAACTAATATTTAAATGCTACTGGGACAGGCTCTAAGTTGTTCTATTGTTTCATATTCATTTATTCCGACAATCCCCAAATATTTGCTAAATAGGCCATTCTGAACAAAGTATGCGAAGTGTAATCCATTATGATCAAATTTATTCTTTATTTTTGTTTTAAGATTTTTCATTTCTGCTTCTTTATTATCTCTTTGCAGGCTTCTTAGCGTAAGACCCATCTGAAAAAGGTTACGGCTGTCAGTATTCGTTATTATTTGCTTAAAGAATGTAAACTCTGATTTATGGCGCTGTTGTTTAGCTCTTTCAATTGTATCTCTATCACCAATAAAAACTAAATCCTTATTCCTAATCTTTTCTGCTAGGTTTTTGATAAGGCTCTTCCCTTTCTCGCTAGCCCAATCTAAGGCTCCTTTTGTTGCTTCTCTGATTAAATCATCGTCTGTAGCATTATCAGATGACATCTCCAAACTCCTCAAAGTAAGATGAGATACTTAGAGGGTTGTCATCAAGAATTATAGTACTGCCAGGAAGGATTACCATATTATCAACTCGTACAGGTTCTTCAGTATATCTATCTAGATGGGGCTTATTATTTTTGAGAACAAATTCTCCATCAGAATCATAACCTAACTCCTTGAGTAGTTCTATCCTTACCTCTATTGGTATTTCTTTAATTGAAAATAATTCTACCATTTTCTACCCTCTGACTGATTCTGAATGTAGAATATATATGCTCTTTTTAAACATTTCCCTATCATTCAATACCAACCTCTTTTTATACAATTATTCGTTCCTTTTGTCGTTTATAAATTTTTCCTTCATATCTGGTGCCTGTGCCTCAGCATCGATAATGACAAGATGAGCATTATGAACACTATGAACTGCTGTATCACGCAGAACGGGCACCATGCCTTCAATACCATCGCCTCTATGTAGCTCAGCCTCAATGAGAACGCCGTGCCGAACAGAGGTATGAGGAACATCAGCCAGAACGTGTGGTTCCTGCTCAGCGATTTATGTATGTGCCTTAGCTCAAGACCCTTGTACAGCGCCAAGCCCAAAAGGAAGAATACTGTGTAGAAAGTCAGGCCGAACAACGATACAGGGAGCCCGAACATTAATCCGTACCTGCTCTGGCTGACAGAATTACAGTCGAATTTCGTCCCTGGCTGGCATATGCCTGTGACGTCTGCCATGTAATAGATGTAGACCAGATATGCAGCCACTATTATAGCTAGAGCACTGCATATAATCATTCCAAATAATATCCTGTTGCCTTTCATCTTCATTTCCTTAAAAAGTGTTGATGTTTATATTTGTTTTGATTAAATTTGCAGATGCTGAACCGTCTAGAAATATTTCTTCGCTAATAATGCAATCCCACCAATAGTTCCAACAATGCCTACTATTTTTAAGAGGTCAAAAGCGCTAATTATAGATGCTTTTATTCCGGTGTCCATTTGAGCTTCCTTTACGGCTTCTCCCGTCATATCGATGGCTGTGTCTTGTATAGCTCCTTCTATAGAGTCATAGACGAGGAAGCCAAACAATGCCAATGAGAATGTTATTACGGCGGCTATTGTGGCTTTTCCCATCAGTATCCCTTTTCTATCATTCTCTTGTTGATGCTTTTCCTTTCGTTTGACACTTTTGCGACAATCCTGTCATAGCTTCTGCCTACAGGGTTTATTGTCACAGTCTGCCCGCCAATCAGGCCTCGCAAGATGTTAGTGGCTTTCGGTCCGCCAATAGATGACCTCTCCGGTGCATTGACGTTCTCAAGCCTGATCTTGTTTGTGCCGTCTACCTTTCTGTTCACGCAGAATGTGTCTCCGTCTATAATCCTAGTTACTGTCCCTTTCATGGTTTCACTTCATTACTCTCTTCGCAACGGCAACGATGCCTAGCAGGCCTAATACGGAGCCTATCCCTATGCCGCTAAAGATAGCTACGTCCCCTGTTCCTGCTGAAGTGTTTGTCACTTTTAGCAGGATTCCTGCGATAATCAGGGTGCCTACAATCCCTGTTGCGCCGAGCCCAAGCCCGAATATTCTTTGAACCATTGTTTCATCCTCCTTTAATTGGTTATTTCTATAAATAGCCCCGAGCTTATAAGTTTTAATGCTATTTAGCAACATAACCTTTAAGATGAATCTATTTATCTCTTTAAAACAAAACCTTTTTATATGCCTGTATCTTACCGATATACTATGGGAAGGGGCTCTACGCAGGTTCTTATCAGGAAGATTTTTGAGTGCTTGGCAAAGGGTCCTAAATCGGTTGCTGAAATAGCTGAGGAGATGAGCATTGATAGGACTGCAGTATCAAGATACATAAAGATTCTTGTGGATATTGGCTTGTTGCATGAAGAGAATGTAGGGCCCAGCAAGATGCTTACGCTTGCCCGCGCCAACAAATCCAAAACCTATTTTGGACTCCCCCTCACTGATAAGGCGGAGAAGGATTTTAATTCGCTATACTATTTAATAAAAAAGTTCTGGAATGAGTCAACAAGCAAGCCATTGACCAATACACATGCGAAGAAGATTGCATATAAAGTAATCAATTCTTTTAAGGAATTGGACCACCTTCCAAGGGCATGGTACCAATATGGCGGAATTGACATATTCATCTTTGACAATGATGTGGATTATGCATATTCTGGCCTTCCTGCCAAGATTGAAACTTTCATTAGGACAACAACTGTCGAATATTCCAAGGTACAGTATGCTTATCAGGTTAAGCAGATCCAGTATCATGAAGAGCCTAAAAGCCTGTACGAAATCAAGGAAAAGATACTCTCAATATTATATTCGAAGGAGTTCGATGAACATCCTAAGAATTCAATATTTGTCATCCTGAAATTTTTGAAGAGGCTATATGATGCCAGCCCCAAGGATTCAAGGAAGGAATACGACGATATTCTTGACGCCTATCATGACATGATGTTCGATGCCTATAGCGGATTTGACGCTGATGTAATCATCAAGCACAAGAGGAATTTCATATTATTGTTCGAGGCTATATGGAAATATATCGCTTTATTTAATTTCAAGAAAGAGCTGTCGGAGCATAAGTACTATACTGAAGAGGCACTGAAGTCTTACTTCTATCTTGACATTGTGCAGCAGGAAGATGAGATTATAGAGCTGGGCACTGAACTGCAGTGCTTGATTCCAAAGGAAGAAGAGCCATCTGACGCTCTGTATCAGCAGATAAAAGCCATTCGCAAGAAAGCCAAACCTGCAGATAAAGTTGAATTGCGTAAGCAGAATGAAAAGCTTGAGAAGATTAGGGCAGAGAATGGTGAAAACGCCTATCAGGATGAATTGTTAAGAAGAGCTGGGCTTAAGTAATTGTTCTGGTTTTACTGCCTTAATCTGTTTGTTGAGATGCTTGAAATCGTCAACGTTCCTTGTAACGATGTAATCCGCTCCTGCCCGTAATGCGAGCATTCCATGAAGCTCGTCCTGAAAATGATCTGAATTCTGCCTTTTTGCCTGTTCAACATCCTCTTTCGTGTACTTTTGGATGATTATTTTCTTTTCCACGATTTTCAGCAGCATGTCCAAATCATCGATGTTCCTGATTCTTCTTACTTCGCTAAGGGCCCATGTCGATATGATTACTTGATATTTGCATGAAGCTGCTTCCCCAAACAGCTTTGATGAGGATGTGCTGATATCTTTTCCGAAGGGATTCAAGCTATCTTCAATAGCATAGATGAGTATGTTGGTGTCGATGTATAGTTTGGTCATTAGGCAAGCTCTCCGTCCATATCATCTCCAAGTATATGCTCATATTTCTTTGATAGCCTATCAAACTCTTCCTTATTGCTCCTTGACTTGGCCATGTCCAGCAGTAAGTCTATCATGTCATGCATTGCATAATCCTCTTCTGTTACATTTTCTGCCTCCTTGGTAACTAACTCCATGAACCGGCTTAAGCTGGGCTCGGGCAGGCTGTTGATTATCGTGACATGCGCAGAATCAAAGCCATAATCCACTTTAACCTTTAGGTATTCGACATACTCCTTGAACAGCTCATCGGCATCGCATGTATGAATCAGGCATGTGAAATAGTTCCCTATGAACTTCTCAAAATTCAGCTTGCCAACGATGTCCTCATAATTGAAGTAGTTATAATCACTTTGCAGCAGGAGGAACATGAGATTCTTGTAGCACGCCCTTGCTACGGCATAATTGTCCTGCTTGTATTCGGCCTCTATCATCCTGAAATACGCCTTGATAAGTTTCAGGCCTTCGCCGCCGCACTTATAATCGAACTGGTATGCTCCTCCCTTTGCCGCCCTGATGAACTTGTCCAAGTCCTTCTCCAATGTGTCTTCGCTCAATGCGTACGTCTTTATGGTTCTCATTTTCTCCCCTTCCCATGCTTTTTCCTTGCACTAATCATCATGTCTATCTTTCTTTTTACGACTGCCCTAGATTCTTTGTCCAGCATAGGCATTATGATGTCAAGTGCAATAGTTATGCCTTCGGCAAATGTGTTGTAGCCAAAAGTTTCTTTGCTGCTTTTCTTCATCTCCCCTTTAAATTCATCAAGGATGCTCTCATAATATGCGTCAGCTAGGATGTTAGCGGTGTGCTTGTTCTCTTCCCATACCTTGTTTGTTTCCTTGTCGGACAGCATCCGCTTAACCGCCTCTTCGGAAGCGCCATTTTTTATAAGATCTCTGTATCTATCGCATATTTCCCTGTTGTTTTTCTCTTTGCAGACGCTGCAAATCTGCTCATTGCCCTTGCTCATCTTTCATCCCCAACTTATTCAGCTCTTCCTCGATGCTCTTTTTGCGCAAATCTGAAATGCCATTGAAGATATAGTCTTCAGGCCATTCTGAAATCTGCCCTATCTCTTTCTGTATGCTGTCGATTATCTTCTGCGGCGCAAGAGACGGCCTCATCATGAAGAAAATAAAGAAAACATCATCATAGGCTTTTATTGTTACATCCATCAGCCCATATCGCTCTGCAACTGCGCTAAGTGCTTTCTTCAGCCCTTCCTTGTCTTCTATGGTAAAGCCCTCTTTCGTCTTATGCCCGTATAGATATCCGCCTTGGCACACACCATGGCTGAACTTGTAGACAGCTCTCCCTTCACTATCCATTCCCTTTTTCATTTTGCCCCTGCTAATCGATATGGATGAGCCCAGCAGGATTTGAACCTGCGCCAATCGCTCCGAAGGCGACTGCAATATCCGGGTTATGCTATGGGCCCAATAAGAAACAAATCATATATATAGAATATATTAAGCTTTCTAAACGCCCCAGAGGTTGTTTTCCTTCCGCTTTATCTCGGCTATCTCCTTCAATAATTCTATCTCCGCTGGCTTCAACAGCTTCTTGAACTTCTTCAAATCGCGGAAATGCTGTTCCGGCATGTCGACATAAAGTATGTCCATCTCTAAGATTTGCCTTCCGCCAATTATTCCTGGGATTGAGATGGCTACCTCTTTCCCCCTCTCGGCGCTCTTCACGGTCTCGTTCTCGACCTGCATGCTCTTGACGTAGCCCGCCTTGTTCCCGTTGGCTTTCATCAGCTCGACGTCCGGCTTAAGCGTGCCTTCAAGTATCCTCACTCCGACCACGCACGGGTTGCTCTGCCTGAATATGCAGCCCTTGATGATTTCCATCTTCGCAGGCCTTATGAGGCTCTCAAGATTCTTCTCTTCCTGCTTCTTCCTCTCCTCTTCCTGCCATGAAACATAATCCTCTATTATCTTGTATATTACATTATTTGAAATTATTTTCACATCTTTCGCCTCTACTGGGGAAACATTGAAAGCCAAAATGACCTTGTTCAGCGGCTCCTCCTCTGCGCTCGCGTCTGCCAGGTCCTTCTTGGTTATCTCCCCTACAGAGGCTTTCTTGATGCTGATGCCCTTCTCTTTCAATAATCCTATCAAAGCTTCCAAGGAGCCTAAAGAATCAGCTTTCACAACAACCCCTTCGTTGTCAGTCTCGATGACGACCTCATCGACCTCGTCCTGCACTTTCTCTTTAGCATCCTCAAGATTGGAATTCGCAACCAATAATGGCATGCCGGATACGACGCCCTTGACGTCCGGAGCGACGATCCTAACTCCCGCAGCCGCATTGGCGCTCTCTATGGGCTTCATCTTGCCTCTCTCAGCCTCGAACAATCCCCTTATCTTCGTGACTATCGGCTCGCTGATGCCCCCGATGACTATCTGGTCGCCCCTCCTTATCTGGCCGTCATAGATTACAGCATCCAAAATCGTCCCTATGCCTTTCTCGTCCTTCACTTCCAGGATTGTCCCGTGCCCAGGCTTGTCGACGCTTGTCTCCAGGCTCTGCTCCAGGAACTTCTGGGCCAGACCAACTAGGACCATCAACAGCTCGGGTATGCCCTCGCCTGTCTTCGCCGAGCAAGGGACTATGGCGACCTGCTTGGTGAAGTCCTCTATCCTGTCGTACCTCTCTCCGACAAATCCCCTCTCGTAAATCTTCCCTACTATCTCGTAGAACTTCGTGTCGAAAACGCGCTTGACTGCCTCGTTCTGGTTCTCCAAGCTAGCCTTGAGATGCTTGTCAGGCTGGCTGTACCAGCCGCTGATGTTGTCTATCTTGTTCAATGCTACTATGAACGGAGTCTTGTAAGCTTTCAATACTTCTATCGACTCCACCGTCTGCGGCATTATGCCCTCGTTGACGTCAATGACCAGGATTGCTATGTCGGCCAAGTTGCCGCCGCGCTTCCTCATGTTGTTGAACGCCGCATGCCCTGGAGTATCAAGAATGACCAGTCCCGGGACTGAGAATGCCTTCTCTTTCAATAAGTCCTTGCATTTCTTCTGTATCATGTCTATAGGCAGGTTGTACGACCTTATGGTCTGCGTGATGCCGCCGGCCTCCTGCTTAGTCACCACTATCTCCTTCAGCCTCTCGAGTATTGAGCTCTTGCCGTGGTCAATATGGCCTACCAACACCACTATGGGCTGCCTTATCATTTTACGTTAGAAATCCCTCGGGTAATATAAAAAGCTTTCCTTTTACTTCGAATATCTTTTTCCGATTATTTCAAACATCTTTTTAATATTTGGATTCAAATTAGAAAACTGAATGTTATTCATCTTATTTTTTAAGATTTCATCAGCAAAAGAATGCGAGATGCTTTGGATATCGCTAAAATCAATCCTCACTTTCTCATTCGGATATTAATAGTCTATATATTTATCTCCGAAAGAGAGACAAGGATGCTGTTCGCATTGACGTAGTCCTTCTTGTCGACATAGATGCTTATGGTGTCTGCGTTGAATATCATCTCCACTATGTTGACGTTCTGCATCGCCATCTCGTTCGATATCCTCGCCATGACGCCCTTCGTCTCATTGAGGCTATCTGTCGACTTAGAGATTATGCTGAGCTCTACCAGATTGTTTATCACATTGACCTTGTCGTAAAGTATGAAAGCTTCCTTCAGCTTGGGCAGGTTGTGCTCGTCTACTATGACCCGCATGTGGTTGTTGCCCTTGACTAGCCTTAGCGTGTCGCCCTTGTCTATGTCCACAAGCGAATTGAACTGGTCCAGGCATTTCCTGATGTCGTTCCTGCCTATGATGTCTATGACGGACAGGTTAGTCGTCGTCTTTATCGAGGAGCCGGCAAACAAGTCCTTTATCCTGTTGTGGTGGGAATAGAATTCGCAGCTTGCATCGAAACGCCTTATCGCGCTTATGACGGAATCCACGGAAGCGTTGAGCTTGTACTTGTCTATGATGTATTTGGCAAGCCCGCGCACGTTGATAAGATCCCTCGCAAGGCAGCTCTGGACCGCTATGTCATTTGTTAGGATATGCTTTACCTCTTTTGTTGTATGTGCCATTTATTCCATTAAATATGTCAGATTTTATAAATGTTACTCTATTTTGTCACAAGCTTTTTAATGCACATTCTCTTCTTTATGATACCAGAAATACGCTCTTTCAGAGCAATATTAAAATTATATTAAAAAATTAGACAAAACCGATAATTAAGAGGTGAAAATACAAATGTCAGAAACGAGTTCTAAATTCGGCGGTAAAATCGAAAAGTATGCAGGTTTGCGCGAGATAACTATGCATGAGTACTTAGACTTGCTGCACGAAAATGCAAGGCCAGTAAGGAACGCCAACCAAAGGGTATTCGATATGATTATTGAGAAAGGTTCGCAGAAGTACAAGAGGTTCGGGGATGAGGTAAAAGCTTACCATTTCTTCATGGACCTCCAGCCCGACGGAACGCCCTCCGAGAATTCGTTGTTCGGCATTGATGAGCACCTCGAAAATATTGTCAACCATTTCGATGCGGCAGCACATAAGCTAGGCAAGGAGAAAAGAGTATTGCTGTTGCATGGGCCCGTGGCTAGCGCAAAGAGCACAATCGCAACGTTACTTAAGAGAGGCTTAGAGAACAATTCGCACGTAGACCCCATCTACACATTCAGGTGGTTAGGCCTTGGCAATTACGATGACAAGAATTCTGGGTTCACTGTAGATGCCCCAGGCGTAGGAGTTGTCAAGCTGTACGACCATGAGTGCGAACTGCATGAAGATCCATTGAAGCTGGTGGATGTCTCAAGGAGGCCTGACCTCGTAAGGAGCATAAACGACGCAAACAGGAACAATGAGAAAGTCAAGTATCCTATTGATATTATTGGGCAGCTCTGCCCGCACTGCAGGTTCAACTATGACATGCTTATGGCACACTATGGCGGAGACTGGGACAAGGTCATGAACCATATCAAGGTTTTCAGGTTCTTCATTTCCGAAGGCGACAGGAGGGGCATCGGAACTTTCCAGCCCAAAGATGAGAAAAACCAGGATGCCGCTGACCTTACAGGCAGTATGGATTTCAGAAGGATTGCTATCTTAGGTTCCGACTCGGATCCGAGAGCATTCAACTTCAATGGTGAGCTCTGTGTAGCAAATAGGGGCATCATCGAGTTCATAGAAATATTGAAGCTTGAGAGGGCATTCCTTTACGATTTATTAGTCGCTTCACAGGAACAGAAGATCAAGCCGAAGAAGTTCGCGCTTACTGATGTCGACTTGGTCATTCTTGGGCACACGAACGAGGAAGAGTTCAGGAAGCTGCTGGAAGACGAGCTTATGAAGGCTTTCAAGGACAGGACATCAAGGTACGATGTCCCTTACAACTTAGTGCTTGATCAAGAAGAGAAAATTTATGGTAAGATTTTCACGCCGGGAAAGGTCAGGAAGCACATCGCACCCCACACTTTCCAGCTTGCATCAATCTTTGCCGAACTTACGAGGCTTGAGGCTCCAAAAGAGGCGAACGACGACGGCCTTGGCAAGGTCCAGAAGATGTGGCTTTACAATGGCAGAAAGTTCCCCGATAAAGATGATAACTATGTGAGGAAACTAATCAGAGAAGCAAAAAGGGAAGGATTGGATGGGATTTCAACAAGGTTCATCATTGACGCAATAGGAGATGCCTCAGTAAAAAACCGTGATGAGTCCTGCTTGAACCCATTCCAGGTCTATGCCCAGATAGAGATGCTGCTTGACAAGTCCGCCATTTTAAACAGCGAAGAGACTATTAAGGAGTATAAGGCTTTGTTGAAGTTGTCACAGGGTCAGTACCTTGAGATAATCAAGGATGAGGTCAACAGAGCAGTAGTCAACAACCCTGAAGAGCTCCGGTCGCTGTTCACAAAGTATCTTGACAACCTCCAAGCTTACATCGAGAAGAAGAAGCTTCGGGATCCGTTCCAGCCGCATAGGATGATCGATCCTGACGAGAAGCTCATGAGAAGCATCGAGGAGAAAATTGAGATTACCGAAGCTATGAAAGACAATTTCAGGTCCGGCATTGTATCGTTCATATCCAGGTGCGCCTTGGGCAAGGAGCAGCTCAACTATGACACTAACGAGACGCTTTACCGCGGGCTTGTGCTGAAGCTTTTCGAGGAAAAGAAAGACTTGATTAATTTCAGCGCCCTGTTCAAGGAAGTCCGGACCAAGGAAGAAATGGAGAAAATAGACCTTATCAAGGCTAATCTTAAGAAGGAGTTCGGGTATTGCGATGTCTGTGCTGGAAGAGTCCTTGAGGCCGCTTCAAGCATCTTTGCAAGAGGAGATGCCCGTAACAGGTAATTGAAATGGCTTACGGAGACTCGAACAAAAAAAGATTCGAGGATATCATCAAGGGTAGCGTAAGGAAAGACCTCAAGAATATCATCAAGAACTACGATATTTTGAAGCCAAAGAGGGACGGGACTATTTCTATACCTTTGCCACATGTCGAGATTCCCCGGTTCAAGAAAGCGCCTGACAATTCTGAAGATGGCCAAGGTGATGGTGAAGGTCAAGGTGGAGTAGGCAGGGGACCGGGAAATGTAGGTGATAAGCTTTTCCCTGGGCAGCAGGGCGAGGGCGAAGGCGACGGTAAGAAAGCCGGCGAGGGCGAAGGTGAGCATTCTATAGAGGTTGAGGTCAATCTCGAAGTTCTTGCAAGTATAATGAAGGAAGAGTTGGGGCTGCCTAACGTTGAGGATAAAGGCAGGAAGAAGAGGATATATACTGAGTTCGACAGGTATTCTGGCTCGAGAACAGTAGGCCCTGATGCTTTGTTGCGCATCGAGGCTACCTTCATGCAGGCCTTGTTCAGGACAATCGCCTCTGGCGAATATGACCCGGAGGATCCTATAATAACAATAAGGAAAGAGGACATGAGGTATCGGTCGTGGAAGACTACCACAAAGCCCGAGTCAGATGCAGTATTAATTTATATGATGGATGTTTCAGGCTCTATGAGCGAAAGGCACAAGAGCATAGCCAGGCTGACGTCGTTCTGGATTGATACTTTCCTTAGGTCTCAGTACAAGGGCATAGAGTCCATCTATATCATACATGACTACTCTGCTAAGCAGGTAAGCTACTATGAGTTCTATAGGACGTCGACTTCTGGCGGGACGAGAATCGCTTCAGCGTACGAACTCTGCGACCTTGTCATCAACCAGTTCTTCAATCCTGAAGAGTGGAACATTTACTGCTTCCAGTGGTCGGACGGAGATAACTGGGGAAATAACAAGGATGAGTTCAAGATGCTTGACTTGATAATGCCTAAGGCAAACCTTTTCTGCTACGGCCAGATTGACCTGCCTTACACCGACTATTACGGCCGCGTATACGGCGGGACTGATACCGAGGGCGTGTATCTGAAAGAAATCAAGGAGTATGCTGAGAAAAAAAATCAGAAAGACAAGCTGATGACAGCGAGGATAACTGGCGAAGATGATATATTAGCTGCATTAAAAATATTCTTGGGGACTGGAAAATGAAACAAGGGCCACTTACTGAAGAATTGAAAGAAGCAAGCAAAGAGATGGATATGATAGCAAGGAATGAGTTCAAGCTGGATTATTTTCCTGTCCATTTCGTCATGGTTGACTTCGATACGCTTATGGAAGTAACGTCGTACGTCGGAATGCCTAAGAGGTTCCCGCACTGGTACTTCGGCATGCAGCAGAAATATTATGAGAAGCAGCAGGGCTATGGGCTCTCGCACATATACGAGCTTGTGATAAATACCAATCCCAGCATAGCTTATCTTTTGGAGACCAGCCCGCAGGTCATACAGAAGATGGTTATCTCGCATGTCTACGGCCATGCGGATTTCTTCAAGAACAATTACCTATTCTCAAGGACTAACAGGAACATGCATAATGTCATGTCAGACCATGCCGAGATGATAAGGTTCTACCAGCAGAAGTTCGGGTATGAAGAGGTCGAGAAGTTCATCGAGATTGCTATATCTCTCGAAAACCTCATTGATTATGATGCTTCATATCTGGACCTCAGGCCTCTGGAAGACGGCAGCCCCGTAATACAAAATAAAAAGGGGTGCGGCCGCTGTAGCGAAGACCATAAGTGCAGTGGCGACCACGGATGTTGCGACAGCACAGTGGAAGAAGAACAAAAAAATCTCGAGTACAGGCTCAGGATAAGCAGTCCTTACATGGACCCTTTCATCAATCCCCAGGATTTCATAGATGAGATGAAGAAGATTGACGCTGACAATGAGAAGGCAAATGATAGGTTCCCTAAAATACCGCAGAGGGACGTCCTGAGGTTCCTGATACAGCACGGAGAAGGCATGACTCCGTGGCAGAGGGATATACTTTCAATAATCAGGGACGAGTTTTATTATTTCCTTCCGCAAAGGAAGACCAAGATAATGAACGAAGGATGGGCTGTCTACTGGCACAGGAAGTTCATGGAAGACCTAGGTTTCGCTAGGGATGATGTCATACAGTACTGCAAGGTAAATGCTAGTGTATTGGCTACTGCTCCTGGCTCGGTCAACCCTTACTATATCGGCTACATGATTTGGCAGGATATCAAGGAATGCTGGGACACTGGAAGGCATGGAATCAATTTCGAACGTGAGACCAATGCTGAGAAGAGAATGAATTGGGACACTAAGGCTGGAGAAGGCATGAAGAAGATGTTCGAAGTGAGGGACACCATGGACGACTATGAGTTCCTAAGAACTTTCTTCACTCCTGACTTGATTGAAAGGAAGCAGTTCTATAATTTTTCCTTGGACAAAAGGGACAACTGGTACAAAATCAATGACAGGGACCCTGAAAAGATAAGGGACTCTATAATGGCGCCCCTAGTTAACTGTGGCGAGCCGGTGATTGAGGTCATTAATGGTAACTTCGGAAACTCCAGAGAATTGTTGCTTTTCCATAAGTCTTATGATGAGACTATTCTCGAGACAGACAAGAGGGACAGGACCCTGAAGAACATATTCAAGGTGTGGGGCAGGACTGTCCATATAGCCACAAGGGAAGGTGGCAAGCCAGTCATTATAACTTATGACGGAAAGGACATTAAGACCAAGGACCTTAAAAGGAGATAAGGAGACCAAAAACAAAATGGCAACCAAGTTCAGCGTAATAAAGAATGAAGTTCGGGAAGAGTATGCCGCAAGGAAGTATGTCGCGTCGTTCGACGAATTCCTGCACAAGCTTGAGATGAATCCTTACAATTACACAAGGACCGCTTTCCAGATGATATCAGACATGATTAACTATTTTGGCACACGCGATATTATTGACTGCGGAGAGAAGATAATCAGGTACGAGCTCTTCGATGATCCTTTCGATAGGGAGATAAGTTCCGAGTTAGGCAAGCATTCTGTCTTCGGGCTTGACAGGCAGGTGTCAGCAATAGTAAATTATATCGAAACTACCGCAAACAAAGGTGGCGATGAGAGGATAATCATTCTCCATGGCCCGCAGGGCACGGCAAAGACTTCTATAATAAGACTTCTGATAAACGGTCTTCAGCATTATTCAAGGACCAGTAACGGGGGCATATACACTTTCGATTGGGTCTTTGTAGAGGACAGTTTCATGGAGAATATCGGATTTAACCTTCCGCATGACCATTCTAATAATACTAAGTCGCTTGCGCACCTAGCAGATGAGGACCTTTTCATCAGGGTGCCTTGCCAGATGAACGACCATCCGCTAATGCTTATACCCAAGGACAAAAGGAGAAAGTATCTTGAGGAAGTTGTCAATGACGGCCACAAGGATGTGGTCATACCTAAGATTCTTCTGGAGAATGAATTGTGCAAGAACTGCCAGACCATCTATGATAGGCTCCTAGACAAGTACGACGGTGACATTGGCAAGGTACTTAACCACATCCAAGTTCTTAGGCTGCTAGTGTCTGAGATTGAGCAGATTGGCGCAGCAACCGTCCAGCCCGTCCAGAACGTCGAAGGCAATGCAAAGTTGCTTGTCAGGGAAGGCGCATCATACCAGAATCTGGCTGAACTTTTCCCCGGCATATCACTTCACCAGTTTGAAGGCAAATGGGTTGATGCCAACAGGGGCATACTGCATTTCAGCGATATGTTCATGAGAGACTCTAAGCACAACAACCTTCTTTCCGCCGTCCAGGAGCATATTCAGGACTTCAACGGCGTGCAGGCAACAGTTGACACACTTATAATAGGCACCACAAATATTGAAGGGTTTAGTTCCGTAAGGATGGACGCCATCAACAAGGCGCTCCTTGACAGGACTCGCTCCTTTGACATCCCTTACCTAATAAAAATTTCCGACGAGAAGCAGATATACCTATCAAAATTCAAGGAAGCCGGTTACAGCGAGGATCCTGAGCATGGCGACCATAAGCATATCATGCCACACATAAGGGATTTTGTTGCGTTATTCGCTGTGCTGACAAGGCTATACAAGCCAAGCCCTGAATACTATAAGGAAAATGGCGCTGACAAAGACACCCTTGATATCATCAAGGATCTCTCTCCAATACAGAAGGCAATGATATACGACGACAAGATGCCTTTGGGACTTGCAACTTATGAGAAGAAGCTTATTGTTGCGCCGATGATAAAAAAGTTGCTCAGGGAAGAGCATAATCCACTTCAGGGGGTCAAGATCACAAAAGATGGCGTTGTCTATGAGAAAGAAGGCATGGCGGGAATATCTCCAAGAAGGATAATGGACCTTATCACTGACGTAATAGGATATAAGGAAGACATCGAGTGCAGGACCAAGAAGTGCGTATGCCTCGGCATAAATGATTTCAAGGCAAAATTGGAAAAGATAGTTGAGTCCGGGATACCTGGCGCTTTAACTTACAGCAAGAAGGAAGAGAAAAAGTACCTTAACATACGACATTTGCTTGAAAGCGCAATAAATGAGTATGATGCTGCAGTGCAGCAGGACGTGCAGTGGGCAATAGTAGGCATGCCAAAGGAAGAGCTCGACAAGAACATTATCGAGTATGTAACTCACGTGCAGGCTTGGGCTGAGAATAGTACTGTATACAACCCGATAACAAAGGAATATGAGCCGCCAAGCGAGAAGAAGATGAACTGGCTTGAAGACTTAATTGGCGTGTTTTCCATGCTTGAGCAGAGGGAAAGCCATAGGCGCGACGTTGTATTGGAACTGGCTGTGGACTACAGGGAAGCTCGGACTAAGGCAGAAGAAGAAGGATATGATAATATCCCTCAGCTTGACGTGACTGAACTTTTTGATGACTATTATCAGTTCATATATGACTCATTGCTTAAGGGAGCAATCAAGAAGATGGAAGTGACTCCTGAAGAGTTGCGGAGGAGCGTACAATGGATAGGCACCAAGAAGGACCAGTCAATTAATCCGCCTGCAAGAAAGGAGATAGATAGGATAATAACTAACCTCAAGAAGAAGGCGCTGTACTGCGACAAATGCGCAAAGTCAGCATTGGAGTATGTGTTCTTCGACTTGATGTGGGACTTTAGTAACGTGGACATTTAGTAATATGGAGGACTAAAAATGGCTGTAAGAATTTTTCAATCCGGTCCCTACTGGGGACCAAAAGACTTGGCAGATAAATTAGAGGGCGGCCATGCGCGTTCGTGCTCCCAAGAAGGTGGCGTGTACATGTATGACAGCTCTGCCAGATATTCGCCTAGGTCGCTGCTGTTCAGGCAGAGGATAATTATGTTCACGGGCATGGTAGACACCGGGACTTCCGAGTCCGCCATGGAACAAATG
The DNA here is from genome assembly GCA_964358335.1 of Candidatus Woesearchaeota archaeon. GTDB lineage: Archaea > Nanobdellota > Nanobdellia > SCGC-AAA011-G17 > GW2011-AR17 > CAYHOW01. The sequence continues at coordinate 14,072 of CAYHOW010000005.1, read as the reverse complement.
CTCGCTTTAGATTCGATGGGCAAGGAAGACAATAGGGACATAGTCATGTATATCAACAGCCCCGGCGGAATGGTTACAGAGGGGCTTGTGGTCTATGATACCATGCAGCACATAAAGTCTGATGTTTCCACCGTGGTCACAGGCATGGCCGGAAGCATGGCCAGCATGTTCTTGGCCGCTGGCGCAAAAGGAAAAAGATATGCTTTGCCGAATGCCACAATAATGCTGCATGAGGCCAGTGGGGGTACTGGCGGAAGGCTTAGCGATATGCTGGTGCAGAACGATTACATCAATGATCTTTTCAGCAGGTTCATTGACATATACCTCAAGCATATCAATAGAGATAAAGATGGATACTTCCACCAGTTCGGAGGAGAGACAGATATGGACCATGTCACTGACATGAAACCTAAAAAGATGGATGATGCTGAGCTAAAAGTCTGGTTCAAGAAGTGGCTCCAGAAAGACAGGTTCATGACAGCCGAACAAGCTGTTAAGCTTGGCATAATCGACGGAATTATCGAAGGCAAAGGGAAACTGAGCAAGTAAAAAGCTTAATATACCCTAATGCTTTAGAATATAATGAGGTGTTTATCATGAATGATTTGGTTTCTAAACTCCAGAAGGAGTATGGCAACAGTTTCAGTTACGGCGTTTTGCCATTCTTGCAGTTCCCTGCCAAGGAAGAAATGTATAAGATATTAGTCATCGGCGCTGAGCACGGCGACAAGGTCTCTGGGACTAACGCGATGCTTTATGTGGCTGACAAGCTTAGGCTCAAACAGCCAGCACATACTTCTGTCGATATGGTGCCTGTGCTTGACACCGAAGGGTATCCGGGCACAAGGACGTCTATCGGATGCACTTTAGGCAACAAGAAATACTTAGATTCTGCTTACCTTGAAACTGACAAGCCTGTCCAAGTCAGTTCCTTATTGAATTTGCTTGATTCCAAAAAGTATAACTTGGCTTTGCTTCTGACTGAGGCTTTCGCTGAAGAGGCTCCTTCATTGAACGGATATTTCATGTTCTATCAGCTGACCACGCTCCAATCTGAAGATGATGGCACGAATAGGCTTAAATTCTTGTTCCCGGAGGCTAAAGACGTTGGCGGTTCGCTAGCTAACAAGCTTATGCAGGAAAATGTACACCTGCTTAACCCTAAGGATGGAGACTTGGGAGACGGGCACATCGTGACTTCGCCTGGTGTAGTGTTCCAGGGTTTCGTTGAGGAAGGAAACTTGGTGTTCAGGACGAGAAACCAGTTCGCTTTTGCGTGCCAGGAACGGAACATACCTGCATTGGTCCTTGTCGCGCCAAGCTCGTACATGAACAATAAGTGCGCTACTGGCTCGCACATAGTTGCTTTAGAAGAAGCAATAAGGTTCTATGAGAGTATTAGTCAGAGATTAGAGCGTCCCTAACCTTGTCGAAAAAACCTTTCTCTATTTTTAGGCTTTCTTTATTATCTTCAGCGAACTCGTGCAATAATTTCTTTTGCTTCTGCGACAATGACTTGGGAGTCTTGACTATCAGCCTGACTATCTCGTCGCCCCTGCCGTAGCCGTCTAAATATGGTATGCCCTTAGCTTTCAATCTGAACAGAGAATGCGACTGCGTGCCTGCGGGAACTTTCATCGTGACGTCGCCTTCCAGCGTCGGGACCTTGACCTCGTCGCCCAGCGCCGCCTGCGCGAAGCTTATCGGAAGCTCCAATGTTATGTCGTTGCCTTCCCTCTCGAATATGGGATGGGGCTTGACGTAAACCTCTACATACAAGTCGCCCTCGCTGCCTCCCTGCTCGCCGGCCTCGCCTTCGCCTGACACCCTCAGCGTCGAGCCATTGTCAACGCCCGCAGGTATGGATATTGTTATTGACCTTGACACTTTCTTCCTGCCCTTGCCACCGCATTCCTTGCATGCGCTCTTCGCCATCTTGCCGCTTCCCCTGCACCTTCCGCATACTACAGACTGCTGTATCATGCCGAACGGCGTCCTGAACTGCTGCCTTATGTGTCCTGCGCCGCTGCATGCGTCGCAAGCCGTTACTTTCCCGTCTTCTGCGCCTGTGCCGCCGCACTTGTCGCACTTGCCTAACTTGGTTATGTCTATCTTCTTCTTGGTGCCGAATGCAGCCTCCTCGAAAGCGATTTCCATCTCGTATTTCAGGTCTGCGCCCTTTCTTCTGCCCCTCTTCTGGCCGCCGAATATGCTTCCTTCGAAGAAGTTGTCGAACATGTCATTGAACATCTCGTCATTGAAATTACCGCCCTGGAAACCCGAATATTGCTCTCCCGAATCCCCGAACCTGTCATAGTTGGACCTCTTAGTGTCATCGCTCAGCGCAGAATAAGCCTCGTTTATCTCCTTGAACTTCTCGGCAGAGCCCGATTCCTTGTTAAGGTCGGGATGGTGCTTCTTTGCCAGAATCTTGTAGGCCTTCTTGATATCTTCCTTGGACGCATTCTTGTCCACGCCAAGGATCCTGTAATAGTCCTTAGCCATGGTGCATCCTCTCCAACTCCTCGAACGTTATGCCTGCCGTTGACAATAAAAGCCTTTCCAATTCCTTCGAGCTATTATAGAGCTCGCTCTTGTCGCCGTACTTCCTGTAGATGTACCTGAACCTCTCTTCGAGAGGCACGATGTCCAACGAGACTATCCTGTCAGAATAGCATAATATGGCTCTTTCGCTTATTTCCACAATAGGGTCGTTGTGCCGCCTGATTATGCCGCCTATCTCCCCGTACCCTAAATAAGTGAGAAGATGGCAGCCTGACTCGGCGTGCTCGACGTTGTCGGGCAATGCGAACTGCCTCCTCATCCACATCATCTGCGCATATATGTCCGAGAATGAATTCGGGACTAAATTAATATGCCTGTTCAGCTCGCCCACATCGTTGCTTTCTACAGCTTCGGAAATTATCTGATGGACCTTTGTTATGTCGTGCAGCAATGCGGAAGCTTCCATGACTTCTTCGTCTAAATTATATCCTTTATGCTTTAATCTGCTGACTAAGTCCAATGAGATGTCCCTTATCTTTCCAGCATGTATCTTCGAGGTAGACATCATATTATACCTATCTTGCAATTCGTGGCATTTCATTAATGTCGGTATCATAATAAATAAAAAAAGGTGAAGAGGTATTTATTCTTTCCCCTCTTCCTCGTATTCCGCATCGACGACTTTGCCCTTCTTCTCGGACTTCTGCTCCTGCTGATGCTGCTGCGCCTGCTGGTATATCTTCTGGCCTATCTCCTGGAGCGTCTTGTTGACATCCTCGATGCCCTTCTTCATCTTATCGACGTCGTCGGACTTCATGGACTCTTTCAGCGCGTTTATCTTCTCCTCTATCTTGTCCTTGATTTCCTTGCCGACCTTGTCGCCGTACTCTTTCAGCGTCTTCTCGGCGCTGTAGACTATGGAGTCAGCCTCGTTCCTAGTGTCGATGGCCTCCTTCTTCCTCTTGTCCTCTTCAGCGTTCTCTTCCGCCTCCTTGACCATCTTCTCGATGTCCTTGTCCGAAAGCCCTGAGCCGCCGGTGACGGTTATCCTCTGCTCCTTGCCGGTGCCTGTGTCCTTGGCTGAGACGTTGACTATGCCGTTTGCGTCGATGTCGAACGTGACCTCTATCTGGGGCAAGCCCCTCGGCGCGGGCGGTAACCCTACAAGGTCGAACCTGCCCAGCGACTTGTTGTCGCCTGCCATCTCCCTCTCGCCTTGGAGGATATTGATTGTCACTGCCGTCTGGTTGTCTGATGCCGTCGAGAACACCTGCGTCTTCTTCGTCGGGATTGTGGTGTTCCTCTGGATAAGTTTGGTGCAGACTCCGCCTAAAGTTTCGATGCCCAAGCTTAAAGGCGTGACGTCTAACAATAAAATATCCTTTATCTCTCCGCCAAGTATACCTGCCTGGATAGCTGCGCCCAAGGCTACAGCCTCATCGGGATTGATTGACTTCTCGCCGTCCTGAACCAGCAATTCTTTTACTTTATCCTGCACTGAAGGCATCCTTGACGAGCCTCCCACTAACAGGATCTTATTCAGGTCGCTGGGCGACATCTTCGCGTCCTTCAATGCCTGCTTCGTCGGCTTGATTAATCTTTCAATCAGGTCAGCAGTCATCTCGTTGAACTTCGCCCTTGATAGGTTCACGTTGACGTGCTTCGGGCCTTTAGCGTCTGATGTTATGAAAGGCAGGTTTATCGAGACCTGCGACATCGAGGACAATTCTATCTTCCCCTTCTCTGCCGCATCCTTCAGTCTCTGCAGCGCCATCGGGTCTTCCCTCAGGTCAATGCCGTTGTCCTTCTTGAACTCAGCTGCTAGCCAGTCGATGATCTTATCATCGAAATCGTCGCCGCCCAGGTGATTATCTCCAGATGTTGACTTGACTTCGAAGATTCCCTCGCCCATTTCCAGGATAGAGACATCAAAAGTTCCGCCGCCGAGGTCGAATACCAGTACCGTCTGCGTCTTGTCCTGCTTGTCTAATCCATAAGCCAGTGCCGCTGCGGTGGGCTCGTTTACTATCCTCAAGACTTCCAGGCCTGCTATCTTGCCTGCGTCTTTCGTCGCCTGCCTCTGCGCATCGCCGAAGTATGCTGGGACTGTTATGACTGCTTTTGTTAGCTTAGTTCCTAAGTACGCTTCCGCGTCGGTCTTCATCTTCTGCAGTATCATGGCAGATATCTGCTCTGGGCTGTACTTCTTGCCCTCAATCTCTATCTTCTCCTTGGTTCCCATGATTCTTTTAATCGATCTTATGGTGTTCCTCGGATTGACTATCGCCTGCCTCTTTGCGACTTCGCCGACGATTATTTCGTCGTTCTTTATGCTCACCACAGAGGGCACTATCCTTCCTCCTTCAACCGAAGGTATGATTGTGGATACGCCACCCTCTAGGACTGCGACTGCTGAATTTGTTGTGCCTAAATCTATTCCTATTATCTTACTCATTTTTCTTTCCTCCTGATATCTTGACCTTTGACGGCCTTATCACTTTGTCTTTAAGCTTGTATCCTTTCTGGAATACGCCTATGATTGTGCCTTCGTCCTCTTCTGAATGCTCCTTTGAGATGGCCTCGTGCTCGTACGGGTTGAATGTTTTCTTGTCTGTGTTTATAGCCTTGAGCCCTTCCTTCTCTAGTATTGATCTTAGCTGGACGAATATCATGTCGACGCCCTGCTTGCACGAACTGACGTCTTCAGCCTCTTTCATCGAATCCAAGGCGCGTTCGAAATTGTCCAGAACTTCTAGGAGTTCTAATACTAATTCCTCCTTTGAGAACTTGACGATGTCTGAGCGCTCCTTGTCTATCCTCTGCCTGTAGTTGATGAACTCGGCTTGGAGTCTTTGAAGCTGGTCGAGGTATTCCTTGGCTACTGATTCATTGTCTCTCTTCTCCTCTTGGATTTCCTGCTTGGTCTCCTTGGCATCTTCTTTTATGGCTGTTTCTGCCTTTACTTCCACGTTTTCATTGGTTTTATCGTTATTTTTCATTTTTACCTCGTTGACTTTAAGTCAACGCCTATTTCTCTTAAGTAAACTGCAACTTATATTTAAAGGTTGCGGATTTGGAGGCTTTGCACATAAAGTGGTTAGAAATCAGGCTTAACGCCGAACTGGAGCATGCACTCCGCTAAAATTCTCAAGAATTAGCAACAACTGTCAAACTCAGGCTGAAAATAGAAAAACTTTTTAAAAATAGGAATTTTTCAAAGTCCTCTAAAGCCTGTAGCCATCAGGCTACTAATTCAAAATAGTTTTGAATTAATAAAAATAACCTTGTTAGAGTAAGGTAAAAAACCTTGTTAAAAGAATGTAAAATAAAAAGAAAGGTTTATAAATATGTATTACTTCACCTTGTTAGAACAAGGTAAATTACTTTGGTTAGACTAGGTAAAATGGAATTTTATGACCGAAGAAAGGAATTAGAAGATTTAGATAGAAGATATAAGGAACTTAAAAAGGGTGAATTTTGCGTCATATATGGAAGAAGAAGGCTCGGAAAAACTTTATTTATTCAGAAATTTATAGAAGATAAAAAAAATGCAGTTTATTACTTTGTAAATAAAACCAATAAAAAAGAACTACTGACCTTATTATCAGATACTATTTTTGACCAAACTGGGGAAAGAGAAACTTTTGTAGAATGGGCAAGTTTCTTCCAATATTTAGAAAGAAAGGCATCTAAGGAAAAATTTATTTTTATAATGGACGAATTTCCAAGATTAAAAGAACAATCTCCTGAGTTTTTGACTATGTTTCAAGATTTCTGGGATTCTAAACTAAAATATACAAATATAATGTTTTTTGCGGTTGGATCATCTATGAGTATGATGTATGATATATTTATGGAAAAAACAGCGCCTTTATATGGGCGTATGACCTTAAAAATTGAATTTAAACCATTTAGATATGTTGATTTTAGAGAAATGTTTGAAGATCTTGATGAAGCAAAGAAAGTAGAACTTTATTCTATATTTGGGGGTACACCGCATTTCTTATGGTTTGTTAAAGATGAATCGAATAAAGACTTAATGACTATTATTAATAAACTTGTTTTACGCAGATCTGCTCCTTTAATAGATGAACCAACAAATTTTATAACAATGGAATTAAAGAAAGAAACTAACTATAATTCAATACTACATGCCATTGCACAGAGTAATGGAACTAGGGAAGAAATAATTGAAAAATCAGGAATTCCTCAAAGTTCAATTGATTTCTACTTCACTAACCTAATAGAACTTTTAAATCTTATTAAAAAAACAGAGCCTCTTTTTCCTACACGAAATATAAAACCAAGATATAAATTTATTGATAATTTTTTTCAGTTCTGGTATAAATTTATTTATCCTAATCTATCTTTAATTGAAATCGGAGGAAGGGACTTATTAAAAAAGAAAATAGAGACTGATTTGAATAGCTTTATAGGTTTTAGATTTGAGGAAATTATAAGAGAATTATTAATATTATATAATACTAAAAATATAAAAGAACTTCATATTAATTTTGATGAGATTAGTTGGTGGTGGGGAAAAAATTTAGCAGGGGTAACTGAAGAGATTGAAATTGTAGCTAATAATTCAAAAACAAGGCAAATTATTCTTTGTGAAGTTAAATGGACAAATAAACCAATGGATGTATTAGATATAAAAAAATTAGATGAAAAATCCAAATTAATAAATAAAAGTGGTAGTTTCAATTATTTATTTGTTTCGAAATCTGGTTTTACTCCCAAATGTTTAGAAATGTTAGACCAAAAAAAGATGGTTTATTTAGATTTAAATGAATTGACTAAACTTTTTGATGAAGCAAAAAAATTCTATAAGTAGTATTTGACTTTAGGCTAATTCTTCTTGGCTCTTTTTTAAATCCTAAGATAACATTGACAAGGTTATATGCATTTATGTGCAACTTGTCAATCTAAGGTCGACAAGTGCGATTTCAGCCAATTCCATCAAATATGGACTTTATGTGCAGGGCAGGGTTTGTGTGCAAAGCCTCCCAGATTAGCAACATTTTTAAACAAACCGCCGATTCTAATCCTCGAAATGTCAAATATCTATATCTATTCAGCTATAGGCGCATTTGCACTGGTTTTTTTCGCAGGCATAAGGATAATCAGGCCGACAGAGAAGGGCCTCATAGAAAGGCTCGGCAAGTACCACAAGTTCGCCAACAACGGCTTCAACTGGATAATCCCAATAGTGGACAGGATGATTGTCGTCAACATCACGGAGAAGATGGTCAACGTCGAGTCCCAGGAGATAATCACCAGCGACAAGCTTAACGCCAAAGTCGACGCCCAGATATATTTCAAGATAAGGGCAGACGAGAAGAACGTCAAGAACTCACAGTACTACGTCTACAACTGCGAGAACCAGATAGTCAACCTCGCAAGGACGACATTGAGGAACATCATAGGCACCATGAAGCTCTCTGACGCGAACGGCGAAAGGAACATGATAAACAAGGACCTCATGAAGACGCTAAGCACCGAGACCGCTGACTGGGGCATCGAGATTGTCAGGGCCGAGCTGAAGGAGATCAATCCTCCCGAGGACGTCCAGGCCACAATGAACAAGGTCGTCATCGCCGAGAACGAGAAGACCGCCTCCATAGATTTCGCCACAGCCAAGGAGACAGAGGCTGACGGCTCGAGAAGGGCAAAGATCAAGGAGGCCGAGGGCGAGGCGCAGTCGATAAAGTTAAAAGCCGAGGCGCAGGCAGGCGCGATAAAGATAATCAACGAGTCCGCAGAGAAGTACTTCAAGGGCAACGCACAGCTCCTTAAGCAGCTTGAGGTCGTCGAGAGCTCATTGAAGAACAACTCGAAGTTCATCCTCACGGACAAGGGCATCAGCCCCACGCTCCTGATAAACAGCTCCGATATCGACCAGGGCACGGCTCAAGCCGTTGCGGCAAAGCAGAAGAAATAATTCTTTTTTATTTTTCCCATCACAAACTATTTATACGAACCTATGCACTCTAATCATTGAAATGATAAATTCGTTCAAGAGGATAACCATTGTCAAGATAGACAAGGCCGGGACGCAGACCGTCAACCAGGAGATACAGTGGTTCTCCAACTCCTTAGGGCTGTTCAACCTCAGGGACAAGGAGAAGTCCTGCTTCAGGATTTTCGTCGAGCTCCTTAAGGCGTCCAAAATAGACAAGCCGCTGTCGAGCGACGAGATAGCCTACAAGCTTAACCTCACTAGAGGCACTGTGGTGCATCACCTTAACCGCCTGATGGACGCCGGCATCGTCGTCTCTAAACGCAACAAGTACATGCTCCGGACGAATAACCTTGTCCAGCTCATAGATCTCCTGAAGAAAGACGCCAACGAATTCTTTACTTCAATGAAAAATATAGCTGAAGAAATAGATAAGCAAATATAAAAAAAATCACAAGACGTGCTCGTCGTGGACCATCGGGTAGTTGTGCAGCTCGTCGATGCTGAACCACAGGTTGACTTCCCTCTCGGCATCCTTCTTGTTGCCCGATGCGTGCACCAGGTTCTTGATTGAGATCTTCTTCTCGTCAGCGTGGCTGTATGATATGTGCGCGTAGTCGCCCCTTATCGTGCCAGGCAAGGCTGACTTGGGCTCTGTTGCGCCAACAAGTTTCCTTACCAGCTCGACCGCGTCCACGCCTTCCACCACCATCGCCACTACCGGACCGGATGTTATGAACTCTTCCAGCCCATTGTAGAATGCCTTGCCGACATGCTCGACGTAATGCTCCTTGGCGAAGCCAGGGTCTATCCTCATCATCTTGAGTCCGGCAATCTTCAATCCCCTCTGCTCGAACCTCCTGACAATCTCCCCTATCAGGCCCCTCATGACTCCGTCGGGCTTCACCAGCACCAGCGTCGCCTCAATCATTTCTTCTTCTCCGCGGATGCCCACTTAAGGGTCCTCGCTTTCCTTTTGAGCACTAGCATGTTCTTCTCGCACTTGGTCGAGCAGAAATACAATATCTTGCCTGATGCGTATACGAACATCTTGCACGTGCCCTTCTCCAGAGCCTTGTTGCAGAATGAGCAGTTTGCCATTACTTGCCACCGCCCTTGCCCATCTTCCTAGCCTCAATCTCTGTCTCCCTCAGCATCAGGATGTCCCTGACCCTTACCGGGCCCTTGACGTTCCTTGTGAGGACCTTGTTAGCGTCCCTGCCTTCCAGGACCTTGCACCTTACTTGGACTACCTCGCCCCTGGTGCCTGTCCTTCCCACAACTTCTTCAACCCTTGCAGGAACAGCTACTGAAAAGAGAGATTTAGTTGATGCTGTCTCTTCCTTCTGAGCGGCTTGTTGTTCCGGGTTTTTCTTTGCCATTTTTATTCAGTCATTTCCTTTGACAGCTTCTCTAGAAGATTCCTTGCGTCGCCCTCTTGCACCACTGCAACTGCCGCTGTCGATAGCGCCAATCCTGCAGCCGTGCCAAGCTCGTCCTTGCTCTTGACCATGACGAACGGCACGCCTTTCTCCTTGCATAATGGAGCCAAGTGCATGACAATCTCCGGCGGATTTACATCCTTAGCTGCAACGACCAGTTTGGCCGCGCCCTTCTCAATCGCCTTTGTAACCTCGTTAGAACCCTTCTTGATTCTTCCAGTCCTCTTCGCGAGCTCGATTACCTCGAAAGCCCTCTCCTGCATTTCTTTCTCATCCATCTTGAAACCTCCTAATATTCAATCATTGGTTTTGAGCGTGAAATAAAAGGAACCTATAATTCCTTGTTGTCCTCTTCGCCTTCCCTTCTTATGACCTTGACAGAGTCCATCTTCAAGGTTATCGGGATGGGCACTGCGGCTTCCAAAAGCTCGACGACGACCTCTTCCTTCTGCGGGTCTATCCTCGCTATCTTCGCCTTCTCCCTCTTGAAAGGCCCTGATATGATCTCCACTATGTCGTTCTTCTGGATATTTATCTGCGTCTTGACCTGCTCAAGCATAGGCTCGATCTCCTCGTACTTGATAGGTTCCTTCAGCAGGCCCTTGGCGTATGGGACGCCGAAGAAAGATTCCTCGGCAGCTTCCTTATCCTTAGCCTCTAAGAATACATAGCCCCTCATGCCGTGCGGCCTTACGATAGCATAAACCTCTAGCTTCTTCTTTTGAACATGTGACGATATAAAGTCGACAACCTGGTCTTCCCTGTTTGCGGTCGTCCTCAGTGCGTAGATTTTGTTTTCCATTTTTTTATATTCCCAACAGCTGGCCAGCTATAGCGATGACAAAGCCTATCAAACCTATGGCCGCTATGCCCATGCCCGTGACCTTGACTATCGTCTTGAACTCAATCATGGTAGGCTTCTTTGTCACCTGGACTACCCTGTAGCACTCCTTGACGAAGCTCTTCAGCCTTACCCAGTTTTCTGTTAGTTTTGCCATTTTCCAAACTAGCTGGTTGTGAACTACTCATACCCTAACACCTATGGATGTTGAAGATATGGCTTCCTGCTTCATTGACAGAAATTCGTTTCCATCTCTGACAGGCTTTGATTCGGACAGTTCCTGCCCTATGTCCATGATAACGATGTTAAAGCATAAAGAAATAGGTCGCATTTATAAATGTTACTGTTGGGGCGGCTTGGCTTTGAATTTTTCAATGAGCTTGCCGTAGACGTATTCCGGGACGTAGCTCTTGATAGCCTCTTCCCATCCTTCGGGCCCTATAAGTTCTTTGACCATACTCGAGCTGACCTCAACTATCTCTCTTGGCGGCATGAGGTAGACGGTGACTATGTTAGGGTTCCTGTCGCTGTTGATGTGGCGCATCGTGCGTTCATATTGATAGTCGCCCTCTGTCCTTATCCCCCTCAGCAGGTATTCTGCATTTATAGATGCCGCGTAGTTCGCAAGGTACTGGTTCGAAAACGAGTCCACCTTTACGTTGCGGAACTCCTTCAATGTCTTCTTCAGCATGTCCAATCTCTCCTCTAAAGAGAACGTGCACCTTTTTTTGGGGTTCACGCCTATCGAGACGACTAGCCTGTCGAACAGCCTCGCCCCTTCTTTGGCCATCCACAGGTGGCCGTTGGTTATCGGGTCGAAAGTGCCTGCGTAGACCGCCTTCTTCATCTGCGGACCCTCTGCCTTCGCCTCAAGCCTTGAACGTATTCGATGTAGATTTCCGCCGACTCGTAGTTGCCCCTTATGCTTCCTTCGCACACCTGGTCCTTGCTTATCCTTCTCAGCATCAGCCTGCCTGCTGGGTCGCCGTACTTTTCTGATGATTTGAGCGCTTCGCTGAAGCTGCCGTTGCAGAATGCCAGCGACCTCTTCCTTGCCAAGTATCTCAGCTCAGCGATGTCCTCGTGCTTGTCATACCTCTCCTTAGAGCACCATCTCTCGCTGCCTAATGATTTAAGAAGACCATTGTCATTGTATGATTTGGCCAGCTTCCTGTACTCGCCTAAATCCTTCTCGCATCTTTTCAGGTAGCCGTTCCTGTTCTTCGCTTTCTCCACTTTCCTAACCTGCTCAGGGTCTTCCTGGAACAGGCCGCATCCTGAAGCCAGGGCTAAAGAAAGAGTTATCCCGCCTAATGTTTTTCTTATCCAGCCCATTTTTAATCAAAAAAAAGAATCAGTCCACGAACTCTATGCCTAGCTCGTTCTGGACTTCCTGCTTCATTTCAGCAGAGCTTCTTTTCTTCTTCGGCCCTAAAATCTGCGGCGAACTGACTCCCGTCACTATCAGCAACGTCCTTATTGTCCCGGCCATGTCGGCTGAAATTTGGGCGCCCCAAATCACCCTTGCGTCTTCGTCCAGCCTCTCAGAGATGGTCTCTACCACCCTTCTTGCTTCATCCAAAGTCATGTCCGGCCCGCCGGCAACATTAATCAATGCGCCATTGGCTCCGGTAATGTCGACGTCCAAGAGAGGATTGTTGATGGCCTTCTCCACTGACTCGGTGGCTCTGTTCTCGGAGTCTGATTCGCCGATGCCTATCATCGCGACACCGCCCTTCCCCATAACGGCGCGGATGTCTGCGAAGTCTAGGTTCACTAAGCCTGCTTTCGTTACCAGTTCCGCTATCCCCTTGACGGAATTGGTAAGGATTTCGTCTGCTACCTTAAAAGCTGTGTGCAGTGGCAAGTCTGGTGCCAGCTCCATCAGCTTGTCGTTGGGTATGACTATCAATGTGTCCACGATTGCCGCTAATTTTTCCAGCCCGATGACCGCATTCTCGTACCTTCTCGAGCCTTCCATGCTGAAAGGCAACGTAACTATGGCCACGGTCAGCGAGCCGCACTTCTTGGCTATCTCCGCTATCACCGGAGTCGAGCCGGTGCCGGTGCCTCCGCCCATGCCGCATGTAATGAACACCATGTCGGCGCCCTGGACTTTCTGCTTGAGCTCCTGCTCGCTTTCCCTCGCCGCTTCCTCGCCTACCTGCGGAATGCTTCCGGCGCCCAGGCCCTGCGTCAATTCTTTTCCGATGAGAATCTTCGTGTCAGCGTTAGTGTAAAGAAGGTCCTGCGCGTCAGTGTTGACGGCTATTGTCTCGCATCCGGTGATGCCTACCTCGGTCATCCTGTTGATGGAATTGTTTCCTCCGCCCCCGGCGCCTACGACCTTTATCTTCGCCTTCTGCCTTGATATGAGCTGCTCCAGCTCCTCATCCATAGGGTTCCTCTTTATCTGGGCCTGGAATTTCGGGCCCATCGGGCCTTTTGCATTGCCTTCGTTGACCTCGGCGCTGCTCCTGTTTGCCGCCTCGCGGAGAATGCTGTCCATGGTTGTTCACTCCTTTTTGTGGATATTAAAGACTATATCGGAATCTTGCACCTTGAAATAGAATAGTCATATAAAAAGCTTATTCTTTTTTAGAGGACAAACCTTGACCTTTTACTCTAATCTGTCGCAGATGTCCTTGACGCGCCTGACGTATGGCTCTATCTTGCTTTCGTCGAAAGGATTGTAAGTGCCAAAACAAATGCTCCCTATCGTTGTTATCGTTGTGATATGAAACACTCCATCCCCTATCGACTTAGTTCCTTTAATCCATGGGATATCAAGCAAGGACGTATGATCCTCTGTTGACCTAGTTACCGTGACGCATGGGATACCCAGCAAGTATGCATAATCCAGACAGAACTCATTTTCATGCCAAAATGTTTTTCTCCTAAGAAGGCCAAGTAGGGGCTTATCATTTACGTGATGTTGGCCAGTTCCATCCCATTCGAGAGGTAAAACACTGTGCCCCTTCACTTCAAATCCGTTATGTAGCAGATGTTCTCTTAGCCAATCATGCCTTGATGTGCCAGAAAAATATTTCCCTAATTGATATGTCAACGTATAACCATGAAACTGAATTATTGGTTCCATGAAGAAATCAAACGATTGAAAAGTATATAAATTTTATTCTTTTTTAGGCGATAAATCGGGTTTTGGCGTATATTCCATGAAGCTAATAATATTTTTTTCGATATGTTCCACTATTTCTCACTTCTATTATTTTTTGGGATTTCCCTTCTTCTGTGTTCAGTTGATTAATATATAGATAATTCTGTTGATTAGGTGACATAAGAACCATAAAAAAAAGACTTG
>CAYHOW010000004.1:28428-29696 GCA_964358335.1 Candidatus Woesearchaeota archaeon | reverse complement strand
ACGACTGCAGGCGACATCTGGGGGACGTACGTGACGCCGAACGACGGGAAGGAGGAAGGAACAGCAGTTGTAAGCAACAACATAACTATCAAGGCTGCGCCTTACACGATGTCCCCGTCAATAAATGTGACAGCCGTATACAACACCACACTGGTGAACATGAGCGCCATCTATTCAGACAAAGACCTTGATTCAGGCACGGTCTTCTTCAACCTGAGCGTCAACGGCAATTTCAGGGCGTCCTACACGCAGGCATCCGTAGCAAATGGCACATTGGTAAGCTGGGTGGTGCACTTCGCCAACTGGAGCAAGAAGGACAACCTCAGCTTCTGGGCGAACTCGTATGACGGCGCGGAATACGGCATAATCAACACAACGAACACGACAGTCCTCAACTCCCTGCCAAGGAACGTGTCATTGGTCAGCCCGGACAACAACACCCGCACTAACAATGCCTTGGTGCTGTTCAACTGGTCATTCTCTGACGACGACAACGACACCCAGAACAGCTACAACATAGTTGCCGACAACGATTCGGGATTCTCATCCCCTGAGCTGAACGTAACAAACATAACGTCCAATACATTCCATTACGAATCATTAAGCGACAATGCATATTACTGGAAAGTTAGGGTTAACGACAGCGACAACTTGAGCGAGTTCAGCCTCGTGTTCCTGATAACGCTGGACGCCACAAAGCCATTGGTCACGATAACAAGCCCGCTGAACACGTCTTACGGGACATTGTCGCACAATGTAAATGCGACAGTGAATGAATACGCCTCCTCATGCGTATACTCGCTTAACTGGAATGCAAACATATCCATGACAGGGAACGGCACGGCATGGAACGCCACAATAACGGCAGCAGAGAACAATAATACATTAAGAGTCTACTGCAACGACACGATGAACAACCTGAACTATACCGACGTTAGATTCACGACAGACACCATCAGGCCGCTCGTCATCTCGGACGCTCCGGTGGAAGGGTACAACTCATCGGTATCCTACGTCAACTTCAACTGGACGGCCATAAACGCCAACGCGACACTGGTCTGCAACATAACGCTGGACAGCATAGTCAACAACACCCAGCCTCTAGACTCAACCAACGGCACCACAAGGAACCTCACTATCCAGAACATCCCTGACGGCAGGCACTACTGGAACGTAACCTGCAACGAGAAGTTCAACTTCAACACCTCTATCATGAGGTCGTTCGTCGTGGACACTACTCCGCCTTCGATAAGCATGGACGCCCCGGG
>CAYHOW010000004.1:0-28328 GCA_964358335.1 Candidatus Woesearchaeota archaeon | reverse complement strand
CTGGACTATGACCGACCTGAACTCGTCGGCATTATGCAACATCACGATAGACGGCATGGTCAACAACACGGCATACATGCTGTCCACAAACGGGACGACGAGGAACTTCACCATCCAGAATTTCCCTGACGGAAGGCACTACTGGAACGTCACATGCCAGGACGGGACGTATTCGAACACATCCGCATTGAGGTCGTTCGTCGTGGACACTACTCCGCCTTCGATAAGCATGGACGCCCCGGGGAACGGCTACAACACGTCATCATCCTCAGTGAATTTCAACTGGACTATGACCGACCTGAACTCGTCGGCATTATGCAACATCACGATAGACGGCGCAGTGAACAACACGGCCTACATGCTGTCCACTAACGCCACCACGAGGAACCTGACCGTCCAGAACATCCCCGACGGGACGCACTACTGGAACGTGACGTGCCATGACGGCGTGTACTCTAACACGTCTGCGACCATATACTTCAAGGTCGACACCACGGCCCCGGCAGTGAACATAACCTACCCGTTCAACTACACTAGGCTCCCTGCCATAGGCCCGACAAGGCTCTTCAACTGGACGGCGTCAGACGCTTACCTCAGCGCATGCTGGTACCATCTCAACGATAACGCGACCAATGTCACGGTGTCGTGCAGCGCAAACAGCGAAAACACCACCATCATAAAAGGAATCTACAACAACATAACGTTCTATGCAAACGACACTGTCAACAACTTGGGCGTGACAAGAATATCGTACATCCCGAACACGCTGCCGAACCCCACAAACATCACATTAGAAGCTAACAGCTCGAGCAAGATATACAACAACCTGACGTTCAGGTGGAACGCAAGCACGGACGGTGACGGCGACACAGTATCATACAACATCCAGATAGCCACGGACTACGGATTCAGCTCATTGTACACCAACGCACTGACCAACTCGACGTCGTTCGTGAACTATTCCATACCGAACGGCACAGTGTACTGGAGGGTGAGGACTTATGACGGGTACGAATATTCAGCAGCATACAGCGACATATGGAACGTCGACGTCATACAGGCGAGGGTAAACATAACAGAGCCTGCCAACAACAAGATAGTGTACCCTGGGAATGTGCTGGCGATAAGGGTGGAGCAGGCCAACAGGAGCGAATGGCTGGACAACTTCACGGTGACCATACTGAACGACGACATAGGCGCGACATACAACATGACAAACCTCACAGCAGAAGAGAACTCGACGATGTACTACAATTACTCCATCGCGTCGTC
Source organism: Candidatus Woesearchaeota archaeon (assembly GCA_964358335.1). Classification (GTDB taxonomy): domain Archaea; phylum Nanobdellota; class Nanobdellia; order SCGC-AAA011-G17; family GW2011-AR17; genus CAYHOW01. The sequence goes on along the minus strand of CAYHOW010000004.1, from coordinate 27,056 downwards.
ATTGACGCCGAGGACGCTGACGGTAATAGCCAGGGGCTACAACGGCACGGAGTCCGTGAACGACACTATCAGCGTGAAAATAACAAGGACGGTCGGCCCTGCAGTGACGGCCCCGAGGATAACCGAGTTCACCACGTATCCGACATACACGACTACAGGGACTTCGGTCAACGTCAGCCTGATTGCATCCTTGGACACCATCATAGAATCCATCGAGACCACATTGAGCTGGCCAAACGGCACCGTGCAGACAATGAGCCCGACATACAGCAACTACTCATCGCCAACCCTGGTATACCGCTACAACTACACGTTCACGCCGACGATGAACGGCAATTACCTCATAAACACGACTTTGGTAGACATCAACCAGCTGCAGGTGAACAGGTCGATAAAGGCGGTGGCGAACGATTCAGTGGCCATAAACATGTCCTCTGTGGGCGGCAACTTCACGCTGAGGGACATTAGCACGAACATCATGCTTGCGTCGGGCCCTAACATGACGTTCAACATCACGCCCGGCCAGTACAACATGGAGATAGCGAACAGCCAGTTCAGGATAATCCACAAGAACGTCACGGTCAATGAGTCGTACGGCAATGTGTTCTCGTACACGAACCTTGACGAGTCCACTGCGCCTACGGACACAAGGGCGATAGACAGGTTCCAGATATCGTCGAACCTCACGTTCGAGGTGTCGTACATCATCTACAACTATACCAACTATCTGGCAAGCGTCACGCATGAGAGCAACCTAGGCGTGTACAAGTGCGCAAGCGAGGCATCATGCACATGGTCAGCATTGAGCTCAAGCGTCGACGAGTCAGCAAACACTGTCAACGCAACCTTCAGCAACATGTCTGTCTTCATACTGGAAGAGAGCACTGCCACGACTACTGTGCCGGTTAGCACTCCTGCCGCGGCGGTTGGCGGCGGAACGTCGAACATACCGGTCATACTGACCATAGTCATGCCAGGCCCGATACTCATGGGGCTGGCCGACAGGGTAGATGTCCCGGTGAATCTGATAAACGAGGGGGAGACAGATCTTAACGGCATCAAGCTTTCCGCCGTCTCGAACACTGAAGACATCACTCCGGAGATATCCATGACAAGCATCCCGTGGATAAAGGAAGGCAAGAAGCAGAACAACATCACCCTCACGCTGACGTCGCACTCGACGCCGGGCAACTATGATGTCACGGTGTTCGCGAACGTAAGCGACCCTGAGCTGAACGAATACGTGAAGCTCCTGGTGACACTGGCCGCTGACTTAGAGAACGCGACCGACGCTAACAGGACTCTCATCATGGACAAGATAAAGTTCATAGCCGACCTGTTCAAGGAGAACCCCGAATGCCTTGAGCTGCAGGAGCTTATAGGCCAGGCCGAAATCGCATTGGATAACAACGAGACAGCGAAGGCAATGGCACTGATGGATGCCGCTATCAACGGATGCAGGGACCTTGTCACGTCAGCGGCAGGGCACAAGACGATTAGGGAGCTCGCATATTCTTTGATGCCCAAATCGAAGATAATCAGGTGGGCGATAATCATTGCAGTCAGCGGTTCGCTTTTCTGGATAGTCCTCATGCTTCTCCTGATAAAGCCTAAGAGACAGCCGAAGGCGGAGAACGGCACGAGGATATTGTCAGGCAAGAAAAAGCCGAGCGTTTTCAAGCCGAAGCAGAAGTCTTCGAAGAACATATGGGAAAAGAAGCTTTAAGAGGCAAAATTAAATGGCGATTAAGTACAGTGTGCTCATTTTCCTCATTCTGATTATTCCGGCAGTTTCAGCCGAGCCCGACAATTATGACAACTATTCGGTGTTGGAGATATACACTAAGCTGTCGTCCAGCATATACACGTCTGAGACTGGCAGGAACCCGATAATAGACGAGTTGGACGTCAACCTCACCTTCCTGCCGAGGGCAGACGGCGACAGGCAGCTTCTGGTCGCCAGGGATTTCAGCGCTGACCCCGAGGCCGAATCGTTGGAGACGAACGATTACCTTTACCTTTCATGGAAGGACCCGAGGGAGCAGCAGTTCTTCTATGAAGTTGACGCAAAGCTCAAGATTATAAACCGCCTCAACAAAATCAAGGGCGGGGTCAATTTCCCTCTGGACTCCGTGCCTTCCGAGGCGGCATCTTACTTGGCGCCGACAGAGTTCATAGATTTCAACCAGGAGATAAGGGATAAGGCCAGCGACATCGTGGCTGGCGAGACGGACTATTATCACGTCATCCACAAGATGGCGGCATGGGTCGAGCAGAACATCAAGTACGACCTTAACACATTGACGTCTGAAGCCGTCCAGAAATCAAGCTGGGTCTACGAGAACAAGGTGGGCGTCTGCGACGAGCTGACAAACCTCTACATATCGTTCCTGAGGTCGATAGGCATACCCGCAAGGTTTGTCGGCGGCCAGGTATACTCGAACAGCGACAAGCAGTTCGGCAACCACGGCTGGGCAGAGGTCTTCTATCCTGGCGTAGGTTGGATACCCGTCGACGTGACGTTCGGCCAAATAGGCTGGATTGACGCGACGCACGTAAAGTTCAAGGAGTCCATGGATTCAGGAGACCCTTCGGCGATGTACCGCTGGAAGACCAGCGACATCGATTTCAAGAGGAACCCTATAGCCATAAAGACCGACATAACTAAGGCCACAGGCGATACGGAGAAGCACGTGGGCATTATGGTTGAGCCGATGAAGAAGGTCGTTGGCCCCGGAAGCTATGTCCCGGTGATAGTCACGATAGCCAATCCCAACGACTACTACGTGCCATTGCAGCTGCAGGTCACCAAGGCACCTGAAGTGTACCCTAAGGATGGAAGCAGGCAGATGGTGCTCATGTCTCCACTGGAAGAGAAGGAATTGTATTTCATAATCAAGATACCTGATGACGTGAAGGACAACTTCGTCTACACTACAATGATAGAGGTGAGGTCTGCGTTCGGCTCGATAGCGCAGGCGGAGGTGGAGTATGAGGGCGGAGCTGAAGTGATGGGCAAGGAGTGGGCTGAAGACCAGGTCAGGAGGCTTTCGCCGGTGACGGACAAGGAATTCCTTCCTGACATCAGGCTCAACTGCTCGTTCGAGAAGCCGTACTATTACGAGGCGGAGACGGCCAGGCTACGGTGCTCGGTCAGGAACATAGGCAACATGGCGTTCGAGAACATCAGGATATGCTACTACAGGGACTGCAACAGCGTTGGCCTCAGCATAAACGAGGAGAAGGAGGCAGGCTTCGACATCCCGTTGGCAGGGTTCACGGACGAGCGCGTGATAGTCACCGCAGAGACGAGCAACATGGCCAGGAAGGCGTATGCGAGGGTGAGGGTTGTCGGCGTCCCGGACGTCAAGGTCACGGAGTTCAGGCCCGCGTCGGTAAGGTACGGGGACGAATCGCAGTTCTCGTTCCAGCTCAACACCACTGCGCCTGTGAGGGACATCAGGATAGAGGTCAACAGGATAGGATACAGCGCCATAGAAAAGTTCGACACGAGATACGAGGTTCTTGCGCCTTTCGACTCCAGGGATTTCTTTAGGGGCAAGGTGGATGTCGTGCTGGCTTATCATGACATTATAGGCAAGGAGTACGGCAAAGAGTTGAGCTATGTAATTGAGGTTACGGACAAGCCGTGGCACATAAGGTTCCTCCTATGGATAGAGAGCTTCCTGAACTGAGCAATAGAACACCAACTCTGTAAAAAAATATGGACTGCACCCCTAAAAATGAACAGGTAGATAACGAATTACAATCTTTTACCTATCTAAAAACGCAAAACTTTAGAAAACAAAACATTTTTATACAGATGGTAATTATTTATACCACATGGTAGATAAAACAACCGATAATAAACTGAGAATTTTTATCCTTTTTCATTCAAGCTATTTAGCCCAATATCATACCAGAGAAATGGCTAAATTAACCAAGAAAAGCCATGTGACTCTTTTGCCCCATCTAAATGCCCTAGTGAAAGACAAGGTTCTCATAGCGGAAACAATTGGAAAAAACAAAGTTTATGCTTTAAATTTGGACAATATCCTCACAAAAAATTATCTGATTATAAGCGAACTTGCAGAATCAATGCTATATCAGGAACAAGTCTTCATTATAAAAAAAATAACCACCGAAATATCTAAACTTAATGTTTCGGGATCACTTATCTTGTTTGGTTCTTACGCTAAAAAAACATTTAAAGAAGACAGCGATATTGATATTTTCTATTTAGGGGAACTGAAAGAAACAGAAACAGCGAAAATAAAGTCCATCGGAAAAATTTATGGAAAAGCCATTAATCTTAAAACTGCTACTTTGTCGAACTTTGAGGGTGGTTTACGTAAAAAAGACTCTTTAATTATGGAAATCATAAAATATCATATCATACTACAAAATGCAGATACATTCATCAACGCATTATGGAGGTATTACCATGAAATTAGAGGCTAAAAATTCCAAAAGCCATCTTTCTTGGTGCTGGAAGCAGAAGCGAGGCATAAAACTGGAAGACCCAAACAACAATCTCTGTAATGCCTATATCGAAAAAGCAAAGAGCGCACTAAATATGCTTGATTCAGCCATTGAGAAAGAGGAAATTGATTGGATAGCAACAACAGCGTATTATTCTCGGTATTTTGCTTTGTATGCTTTGCTTCAGAAATGTGGCATAAAGTCAGAAATCCATGACTGCACCATTTCATTAATGCGCTTTCTTTTTGTTGAAGAAAAAATTATCGGAGAACAGTTATACAATGAATTGTTGCTATCAAAAGATTTGCGTGTTGATACCCAGTATTATGTGACTGAACAAATCGACAAAGTAAAACTGAAAACAGATTCAGCGGAAGCGGGGAATTTTGTTCTGAAAATGGAAGAAATTATTGAAAATATTGCTTCAATTCAAATCACGAAAATTAGGCAAAAACTGATGAACGCCCTCACCCACGTGTAACATTACATCTGGAAAACTCCGACAAGTAAGGCAACTCAAAAACTCTTCGTCGTTACACTCCTTGTCCTTCCCACCATACTTGGTAATTCAACATTGATACACAAAAATAAGGGGCAGCTAAACATTTACAAAAAATACCAAAAAGTTAATAAATGATGGATTTATTCCTATTACAGCTTAAAAAAGGTGGCCAAAATCTTAAGGGAACTTACTATAATAGGCGGATTATTTCTGGTATTTATCATAGGCTACGCCATTCTCAACCCGGGCAAGCGCAGGATGCTCGGCAGGGCAAGGAAGCTGCACATGCAGGGCGAGACTTATTACGAAAGAGGCGATGTGGAGCTGGCCGACGAGTATTACAACGAGGCTGACAAGCTGAGGAAGGCCGCAAGGGAGGTAGCCTGAAGATGGAATGGTACGAGGAGATGGACTTCGACAGCAACCCTTTCGACAAGGAGACCAAGCTGATCGGCTTCGAGGACCTTTTGGACGAGATGCTTTATGCGATAGTGTCAGGCAACATGATATTCATCGAGGGCGAATCCGGCAGCGGCAAGACCAAGCTGCTGAAGGAAGCTATAGAGAGGTTCGGCGGCCACGGAAAAGTGATTTACGTCAACTGCAAGAAGATTCACAATGACCTTAACATCGAGAGGCTATTGAAGGACAGGTACGGCTGGTTCGCTACCGCCATCCTCAACAAGAAGCCGAGGAACATGATACTGTTGCTGGACGAGGTAGAGCACCTGTCAAGGAAGAACAGCGAGAGGATAAAGTACTATTTCGACCAGAACTACGTGAGGTCGGTTGTCTTCTCGGGCAGCGACATGGAATCCGCGGGACTGTCCGATAGCCTCAGGCACAGGGTGCACAAGAAGCTGATAATAAAGAACCTTTCGGACTATGAGGCCGTGCAGCTTGTCAGGGAGAAGGTCGGCAATGAGATAATATCTGACAGGATAATCAAGCACATATACAAGATTTCAGGCAGGAACGTCAAGAGGTTCATGGAGAACTGCGAGAAGGTATGCAAGGCCACAGGGAAGAACAAGGACCTGAAAGAGGAAGAGGTCGACAAGATAATGGAAGACAACGTAACGGCGGTGGCAATATGAACAACATATGGTACAGGCAGCTTGGGTTCCACAACAACCCGTTCAGCATCAAGCCTGCGGCGTTCCACGACATGCTTTTCGGCTATGAGGAACTGGTGGGCAGGGTAGTCCAGGCAGTGGGCAGCAACGAGGTGATATTCATCGAGGGCCCGTACGGCGAGGGCAAGACGACGATGCTCAAGCACATACTTAGGCACTTCGGCGGCCACAAGAAGGTCGTGTACTTCAGCGTCAACAGGGTGGAGAGCAGATTGCAGATAAGGAAGCTCCTGAACGAGAGGTACGGAAGGCTTGGCGTGTGGTTCGACATCAGGCCGAAAGACATGGTGCTGTTGCTGGACGAGGCGAGCGACATAAACGTAAACGACGTAGAGAAACTGCTTAAGTTCAAGAAGGACGGCAACTTCAGGTCGATAGTCTTCGTCAGCCAGTCCTACAATCCTGACAACATGCCTGAGGAGCTGAAAGGCTCGATAAAGGTGTTCAGGCTTGAGAGGCTGAAGGATGAGGACGCTGTCCGGATCATAAGGAAGAGGGTAGGCGAGCTGCCGTTGCTTCCTGACGACATGGTCAAGAAGATTTTCGCGGCATCCAACCACAACGCAAGGGAGCTGCTGAAGGGCTGCGAGGCACTGTGCAAGAAGGCGGTGGACTCGGGGTCTGAGAGGATAACCGACAAGATGATAGGCGCCATGTTCGGGGATTCCGTCGTGATTCAGGAGGAGCCTGAAGAGGAGAAGATATTCCTGCAGATAGACGAGGATAGCCTGCCCGAGGAGAATGATATCTCCGTTGATGAGAAGAGCATCTTCGGCGACCCTGACGAGGAGGAGGTCGAGGAAGAGAAGCCAAAGGGGGAGATGGACAAGGACTGGGAAGATGTCTCTGTCGAAGACGATGAGCTGGCCAAGGAAAGGAAGGAGCTTGACGAGGAGACCGAGATAGACGAGGAGCTGTCCAAGATCAGCCTTGAGGAAGAGGATGAGTCTGAGAAGAAGGCCAAGGTAACAAATGGCAATTCCAAGAAGGCCATGGCGATGGAAGAGGCTTTGGGCAAGAGCACAGACGACTTGATTGACGAGCACTACTATTGATTCTTTTTTGAACTTTCTAAGAGTAAGGGCATGACAAGGTAGCCAACAAAAGTGTTCATTCTAAATGCACAAAGTTGTTCATCCTTGATACAGAAAGCCAATTTGACATTAGTTCCTGCTACAGTCGAAACTAGTTCCTAATATGGACGAAACCTTTATAAATAACTTTTCTATAAAAAAGGTTCCTCTCTAATAGGGAAAGAATAGCAAAAAGTTTCCCTCTCAACAAGGAAACATTTATATATGAGTATCAACCTTTAGAGTGATATGGATATAGACAATATAAAAAAATACCTAGTAGATTTCCAGTCGCGAGACTTTGACATAAAGCCAAGGGCGTTGAACATAAGGGAATCAAGCAAAATACAGACTATAATTGGAGCAAGAAGAGTAGGCAAGACATACTTGCTTTTTAACAAGATAAGGGATATTGAGTCTTCTGGTATATCCAGGAAGCAGGTCATCTATGTGAACTTTGAGGATCCGGCCTTAAATGAGATTAAGTATGATGAGATAAAGGAAATAATAAGCGCCCAGTGGTCATTGTATCCAGAAATAATAAAGAAAGAATTATTCTTATTCATAGATGAACCACAAGTCATACCTAAATGGGAATTGGCAGTCAGATCTATTTATGACAACTACAAGTGCAATATTTTCATAACGGGCTCTTCATCTCGCTTGCTAAGCAAGGAAATTGCGACCTCATTACGTGGCAGGTCGTTAACCGTAATGCTTTTGCCATTATCATTTAAGGAATTTCTTTCATTTAAGGGATTCACAGCCGATACGAAAAAGCTTAGCTCAGCAGATACCGCGAAGATATCGAACTATTTTGAGGGATATATGAAGTTTGGCGGGTATCCTGAAGTCGTGCTCGAAAAAGATAACAATGAGAAACTGAGGATTCTGAAAGATTATATGGACATGACTGTCTACAAGGATCTTGTTGAGAGATATGGCTTGAAGAACCCATCTCTAATAAAATGGCTCATAAGAGCAATAGTGAGTTCGGCGGCAAAAGAGCTTAGCCTTAACAGTCTATATTTATCATTGAAGTCACAGGGGTTGAAAGTCAGCAAGAATACGCTTTACTCATATTTCGGTGCACTCGAAGATTCGCTATTTGTATTTGCATTGAGAAAATTTGAAAGGTCTTCTAAGGTAGAAGGTCTTTCGATACCCAAAGTCTATCTTGATGACATTGGATTCATTAATCTGTTTTCACTTGAGAACTATGGGCAAAGAATTGAGAATATTGCATTGCTTCACTTATTGATGCTTAAGAATAAAAATCCAATAATGGATGTAAACTACTGGAAATCGCAGGAAGGGAAAGAAGTGGACTTTATTGTTAGTGAAGGGAAGAAAGCAGTTTCAGCAATCCAAGTTTGTTACTCCCTTTCAGAAAACCAAACAAGAGAAAGGGAAATAAACTCGCTGGTTGCAGCAATGGAGCATTTCAACCTTAAAACAGGAATAATCATTACAAAAGATGAATCAAGAGAGATTGTAAGGCAAAAGAAGACAATTAAGCTAATTCCTATTTGGAAATGGCTGCTGGAATAGTCAGTTTTTCTTCAGTTAATTGCCTTATGATTCAACCCCTTTGGAAACCTACTTTGTTTAGTGATTCGAAATGCAGAAGACGGAGCCTGCGACGTCTTCGGAATGTTGGTGCAATGAATAGGATGATTACGTCAGAATCAATGGGAGAGCTTGCAGCCTCTACAGATGGTGGAAGTGAGAAAAATGGTGGAGGTTTGTCTGGAAACAAAAGCTAACATTTAAATATCCTCTTTCTTAATTTTCTAATTGCATGGCTACAGACTTGGTAATGTATGAGGGGAAGAACGGGTTAGGCTTCGATAGCACAATAGCTGCCAAGCTGACTGACTTTAAGAAATTAAATAACAATGTCAACATAGTCGAAGGAAGAGACATTGAATTCAACAGGAAAGTCATGGAGAACAAGAGCGTGGACATCCTCCTAAGCCCGGAGAAGGCGACGTACAAGGATTCGCTGCACCACAGGAACTCGGGATTGGACCAGGTATTATGCGCCTTGGCAAACAAGAATGGCATAGCGATAGGTTTTTCTTTCAACGAGATACTGAACGCGAGGAGCAGGTACAAGACATTGGGCAGGATGATGCAGAACGTCAGGCTGTGCAGGAAGTACAGGGTCAGGATGGTCTTCGCCACGTTCGCGAGGAACAGGTGGGAGCTGAGGTCGAAGAGCGACATGGAAAGCTTCGCCAAGGTGCTTGGCATGACAGGGAAGGAAGCGAAGGAATGCCTCACTAACATAGATATCATCCTGAGGAACGAGCACAAGAAGAGAAGCGTCAGGGTAATAGGATGAGATACAATATAATAGTAAAGACAAATTCAAAGAGGAGCGGGATAGTAGGTTTCGATAAAGAAAAGAACGCCTACATAGTTAACGTGAAGGCCGAGCCTGAGAAGGGCAAGGCCAACCAGGAAGTAGTAAAGCTGTTCACGAGGGAATTCAAGAAACAGGCTAAGATAGTCGTGGGCTTCACGAGCAGGAAGAAAGTCATTCAGGTTTCTTGAACTGTATTACGCTCTCTAATTTTTCAGACTTGACTTTACCGTCAGCGGCGTCTACCTTTACGTTCCATATGTTGAACGAATTGGTCAGGTAGGTTATGTTCCATAATATTTCGCCGTCGATGTCCTGCAGCAATACGATGACCTTGTTCGGCGTCTCTCCGGGATATTTGGCCTTCCTCAGTTCCTCGATGATGCCCATTGCCCTGTCGAAATCTATCTTGACCTTGCCGAGCTTGAGCTTCTTCAGGTCAGAGCGGTTATTCTGGAAGACTTCCTGGTCCTCTTTAACTTCTAAAGAGCCCCCCTTGGAGAAAGTGAAGCTGGCAATCCTGTGCTTCTCAGAAGAATAATAGTCTACCTGCCACTCGGCATCCTTTGCCTCTGTATCATTTGCCATGAGGAAAGCAGAGACGAAATACGCCTTCTTGTTCTTCTTTATGAAATCGGTGAACCTCTTGTTGTTCTCAAGCTTCTCAAGCGTCAGATGCAGTTTTTTCAGCATAATCCAATGGAAAACAAGTCTTTTTTTATAAATGTTGCCAATTTCAGGCAAGAGCAAATTATTTATATAGAAACAGCCAACAAATAAGGTATGAAAAGGGGTAAATTCAACCTGTTAGCATTCTTAGTCTTGGTCGCACCGTTAGTCAGCGCTTCAATTTCAATCCAGGGACCTGCGCTAGAGAGATACAATGTAGGCGACGTCGTGCGCATCTCAGGCTATATCTTCGAATCGGAAGATGTGAGCGGCTTCATAAGCACCGAGCTTGTCTGCGGCGACAAGGAGTTCCCGTTGCAGCTGATTCCTATAGAGGTCAAGGCTAACGACAAGGTCATGTTCCCCGAGGATGTGAATCTTCCCCAGATAACTATCTCGTCAAGCATGTCGGACTCATGCAAGGTGCGCCTGTCGTTGCTTGAGGGCACAGATAACATAGACAGCGCGTCGAGCAGCGCGTTCAGCATAGTCAAGATTCTCGAAGGCAGCTTTGCCATAGACGATTCAAAGATTCAGGTAGGCAGCCAGCTCACAATCAGCGGCAAGGTCAGCCAGATTGACGGAGACCTGGTTTCTGGCATTGCGGAAGTTTACTTCAGGCACAACGCAACCAAGTACATGATGGATGTTATCGATGTCAAGGACGGCGAGCTGTCATACACGTACAAGGCTACCGCTACTCCGGCAGGGAACTACATGGTCGACATGTTGGTGAGGGACACTTACGGGAATGAGATGATGTTCGACAACGTCGCGAGCTTCATGCTGATAAACACCCTGTCAGTGACTTCTAGCCTGGACAAGGCGGAATACATGCCTGGTGAGACGATAAAGGTCACAGGCACGGCGAAGAACGCCCACATGGACAACGTCGAGGACGCAAGTGTCGAGATATCATTGGACTTCAAGACGTTCACTACAGAAGTCAAGAATGGGATGTTCAGCTACGACTTAGCGATACCCACCGACGTCAAGACAGGCAAGCACACGGTCTCGGTCTTGGCGAAGGACAGCAAGGGCAACACTGGCGGAGAGCAGATGGCGATAAATATCGATGCTGTGCCTACTAGGATACAGAACGAGTTGAGCTCATTGAGCGTGTTCCCTGAAGAGGATTTCCCGGTGGCCATAACATTGCTGGACCAGGCTGGCGACAAGATTGGCGCGGACGTGCTGATAGAGATATTCGACCCGAAAGACAACCTGAGGGTGAGCAAGCTAATCAAGAGCAACACGAAAGTGACGTTCAAGGTCCCCGAATTCGCCGTCCCGGGAGAATGGAAAGTCAAGTCAAGCAAGGACAAGCTTGCCGACGAAGACATGTTCACGGTGAAAGAGAAGGAGGAAGTGCTTGTTGACCTTAACGGCGACAGCGTAAAGCTGACCAACGCAGGCAACATCAAGTTCAAGGGCAAGGTGGAAGTGCTGTTTGAGGGCGAAGACAATTACAACGTGAGGCTGGGAAATAACATCTTGCCTGAAGAGTCTATGGACATAGGGCTTGGCGACTATGCTCCAGACGGCACTTACGACGTGTCAGTCATACTGCCCAACAAGGCGCCGGTGATATTCAAGGACGTAGTGATAGTCGACGGCAAGCCGATAAGGATGTTCAACTGGCTGTACGTGATGTTCATCGTGCTGTTCGCATTGTTCCTATTGTTCTTCCTGCTGTCGAGGCCATCAAAGCCTAAGCAGAATATACCTCAATCAAAGAAGAGGAAGCTTGCAAAGATAAACAGGGCAAGTGAGGATTTCCATGCCATGGAAGAGGAGAAGACAAGGAACCTGAAAGACTTCAAGGACAGGGTATTGGAAGAGATAAACAAGACGGAGAAGAATACCCATGACACTTTGAGGTCGAAGCGCGGCGGCTTCTTTGGCGGAGGTAGCAGCTCGCCTGAAGACGGCAGCAAGGGGTTCAGCAGCATGTTCGGCTGACAAGAATCAAGTCTTTTTCTTCATCTATCCCTTTCAGTTTGAAATTGTCTTCCAGCTTGGCCTTCAGCTCTTGGAAGTTTCTGGCTTTCTTCAGGATAGTGAATGCATAGATGCATCCTTCCTTGGACACCCTTTTTATCTCCGAGATGGCCTTGTCTACGTCATTGACATGATGCAATGCCGTTAAGGAGACTATAGAGTTGAACGTCCTGTCAGGGAACGGCAAAGATTCAGCCACGCCGACTGCTTTCTTCCCGCCGTACTGCTTGAGCAGCCCTTCGGACGGGTCCAGCGCTACGCCGTCGACGTTGAAGAACCTTATGGCGATGCCAGTGCCTGCGCCTATGTCAAGTAAAGGCGCCTTGGGCCTGAAATGCTTTCTTATCAGGCTCAGTTTCTTAAGCTGCTCTTCGGAGTGCAGCTTTTCATAGCCGTCAGCAATCCCGGAATAATAATCGTCGCGGCTCATTTTTTTCTGATGATTTCATTTGCCATCTGCCTGCAGAAATCAAGCTTGAACGGGTAATTCAGGCTCTCATGCATTATGCACATAGGGTCATCGAGATGCCTGTCTTCCATCAGCTGCCCGTGCGCCATTTCGTGCGCGATTATATTGTAGAGGGTGTCAAGGCTGTATGTCCCCGCCCTGTGCACGACTGCTGTCCTTGTTTGGAAATTATAGAATCCAAGAAGCGCATTTTCATCCTTGCCGTCTATCTTGACGGACAGGTTAGTAATTATTAGCCTATGGTCCTTCATCTCGAAATCAGAAGGCACGTAAGAGCCCAAGTCACGTTCATCTATTGGCGAGGAATCCTCGGTCGATATGTAATGGCCTGACAGGTCCAATTTCTTAAGCTCGAAATCGAAGTCAATCTTGACATGCGTCCTGTAGCTTTCAGCGACTTCGCCCAACGCCTGGATCACGTCATCCCTGACCATGCCTTCAAGCGACGAGTCAAGCATGACGCCTACGCTCTGCCTTAGCATGGAGCTCTTCCTTTTCTCTGCCTGCTCAGTCCTTGCATGTTGGGAATATCTGCCCATTGCATTCATGTTATAGTAATACCACGCTCCAAGCCCCGTAACCATGCCTGCGGCTAAGAAGGCGGCCTTTATCCTGTCCCCGTACTGGTCGAGCCATGACATGATGCCAAAGACAATTATCTCAGAATATATAAAAGTTTGGTTAGTGGCCCGGGCAGAGGATTTTGTAATGGTATTTCTTGAGCTTGTTTAGGGAAGCCTGCATCTTGGCGGTGGCGCTGTCAGGCAGGTCTGTCCTCCCGATTATTCCGTTATGGAAGATGGTGTCCCCGGAGAATAATATCTTCCTTCTCCCATCCCAGAGGCAGACGGAGCCGCGCGTATGCCCCGGAGTCCTTATGACCTTCAGGTCTTTTATTCCCGAGAGAGGTGAGAACTTCAGCTTCTTCAGTTCGCTTAGCGCCCTGATCTTGAACACCGAGAAATAGCCCAAGCGCCTGAGATCGTCCACGGCCTCTTTCGACGCATAGAATTTTGCGTTTGCGAAGACTGACGGCCTGCCCACATGGTCGAAATGGAGGTGTGTGAATATCACGCGCCTGATGTCCTCGGGCCTTACGTCCAAGGATTGAAGCCTCCGCACCAAAAGTTTGTGGTTGCCATGCTCTCCCAGGTCAATCAGCGTCATTTTGTCTTTAAGGAAATATACATTGCAGCTGAGCTTGGGCCCTTTGGGAAAAACCCAAGCATTCTTGGCGATCTCTTTCGCATCCATAAGATGGAATGATACGAAAAAGTATTTAAACTTTCTCGACGACTAATCATTCATGAAAGCGTATCTGGACAACGCCGCGACAACCAAGCCTTCTAAGGAGGCCGTCAGGGCGATTAAGGACAGCCTATCCAACAATTACGGCAACCCCTCTTCGATACACTATTCAGGCATCGAGGCTGGCAATGCAGTAAATAAGGTAAGGGAAAAGATAGCAAGGCTAATTAACGCCAGGCCAAACGAGATAATCTTCACTTCAGGCGGCACTGAATCCAACAATCTCTGCATCAAAGGCATAGTCAAGGCTTCAAAAAAGAATCATATCATAACATCCTCCATAGAGCACGCTTCAGTCTTTAACACTTGCGAGAGCCTGGAAGGATGCAGGGTGACTTACGTCAAGGTGGATAAGGGTGGCTTCGTCAGCCCTAAGGAAGTGGAGAAAACTATAACGAAGAGCACGGCGCTGGTGACGATAATGCATGCCAACAACGAGGTCGGATCGATACAGCCTGTAGAGGAGATAGGCAGGATATGCAGGAAGCGCAATGTCCCGTTCCATACGGACGCGGTGCAGTCGTTCCTAAAGGTCCCTATAGATGTAGAGAAGATGAACATTTCAGCGATGTCGCTAAGCTCCCACAAGGTCCACGGGCCTAAAGGCGTCGGCGTGGCATATGTCAGGGAAGGGACCATTATAGAGCCCATGATGAATGGCGGCAGGCACGAGTTCGGGCTGAGGGCGGGCACCCAGAACGTCCCAGGCATTGCAGGCTTTGGCAAGGCTGCAGACGTCTGGAAATATTCAGAGGTTAAAGGACTTAGGGACTATATGCAGGGCAGGATAATGAGAGAGGTTCCTTACGCGGTCCTAAACAGCCCGAGAAGCCGCGTCCTGCCGAACATAATCAATGTCAGCTTTCCCGGACTGGAAGGCGAGAGCATCCTGCTGCACCTTAGCTCGCTCGGCGTTGCGGTATCGACAGGCTCTGCGTGCCACGAGAGGGAAATCAAGGTGTCGCACGTGCTGAACGCGATGGGCATACAGAAAGACATAGCGAAAGGCGCAGTGAGATTTTCATTGAGCAGATACACAACAAGAAAAGAGATAGATTACGCTGTCAAGTCTTTGAAGACTGTCATAGAAAGCTTGAGGAGGCTGGAACAATGAGCGTTTTATCAAAGGAAGAGATAATCAAGGCGCTGAAGAAAGGGAGGGTGAAGATAGAGCCCTTAGACATCGGCAACATCGGGCCCGCATCCATCGACCTGACGCTGGGCGAAGATTTCAGGGTGTTCAAGAAAGCCAAAGGGAAGCTTGACATCAGGGAAGACACGGACTATGTCACATTGACAAAGCCTGTCAAGGGCCCCATAACGCTGAAGCACGGCGAGTTCATATTAGGCATAACCGAAGAGAAGATAACGTTGCCGGAAGACATCTGCGGCCATCTGTCTGGCAGGAGCAGGTTCGCCAGGCTCGGCATAATCGTGCACGCCACGGCCAGCTTCATCCAGCCGGGAATAGACAACAAGCAGGTGCTGGAGATCTACAACCTCTCAAAGCGCACGCTTGTATTGCATCCCGGGACGAGGATATGCCAGCTGTCATTGAACGGGATGAAAGGCAAGAGCAAGTACAATGGCAAGTTCAGGGACCAGCTGACGGTATAGAATCATTTGAGCTTGGCTAAAAGCTCGCAGGCAGCGCATACGTCTCCGGAAGTAGGCTCATTGCATTTCAAGCAGGAATTTATCTGGTCTTCAGTCTTATATTTCTCTTTCAGCACAGGCATTATTTCAAGGTAGGAATTTATCACATTATTTTTCACGCCGTGATGCTTATCTTCGAGATAGTTTAGCATGTCCCTTATCTCTCCTCGGAAAGAGAGGTTCTCGTAGGTGCACTCGTTGTGCTTGCCGCGAAGATTTTTCAATAGCGCATAAAGCGCGACTTCCTTCTCGGAGACCATGTACAGCGGCTTTATCCTCCTGACGAAACGCCTGTCTGTCTTGACGCCTGTGATAGGGCCGAGCCTGGCTGACAGCCCGATGTTGCTCTTGAACTGGTTCATGAGGACGGACTGGGCCTCGTCGTCCATGTTGTGTCCGGTGACCAGCTTGTCGGCCTTCAGCTCCCTTGCCGCCCTGTTGAGCAGGTACCTCCTGAATACGCCGCAGATGGTGCACGGCTTCATGCCTAGCTTCTTCACCATCTCGTCCAGCGTGTAGCCGAACTCCTTCTTGAAAGAATATACATGCAGAGGGATGTTCCTCTCCTCGCAGAAGCTCTTTGCGGTGGCGATGGTATGCTCCCTGTACCCGCTGATGCCTTCATCTATCAATATTGCGAACAGTTGGAAATGCTTTTTCTTGGATGCTATATCGTTGAGTATGCTGAGCACGCTGATGGAATCTTTCCCTCCGGAGACGGCAACCGCTATGCGCTCCTTTGCCTCTATGAGGCTGAATATCCTGAGGGTCTTCCTAACTTTCTTCTCGAAATACTTTATGAAGCATGACCTGCACAGCTTAACTCCGGAAGAGAGCCGCATCACAGGATCAGGCCCGCACTTCTTGCACGCCATCTATCCTCCGGAGACAACGGAATATACTATGACATCATCCTTAGCAGAGACCTTCTCGTTGCCTAAGACTATCTTCCCGTTCTTTGAGACCAGGACAGTGACAGGGTTCAGCTTAAGGCTCTTCAGTATCCCGCTGACATCATTGCCTTTGGCCTCGACATGCTTGTCCAGCCTTTCGACGTAGACTTTCATCTTATCTCCTCTGTCTCGATGTTCTGGAATGCCTCTTTGATCAGATTGTCCGTGTCAAGCCTTGCCTCTTCACTCACGACAAGGTCCGATTTGGCGGCTGTCGACGGGTGCTTCGGCCCCAAGGCGCAGCACATCTCCGGCCCGACAGAAGCGTCGTACGTGCCTAATTCCTTGGCGAGATTGATTATCTCCTGCTTGTCGAATGTCAGCAATGGCTGCAGTATGTTGATATTCACTGCGCTGTTTATCAGGGCCATGTTCTTCAGCGTCTGGCTTCCTACCTGGCCGAGATTGTCTCCGGTGACAAGGAAATCGTAGCCGTTCTCCTTGGCGAAGGCCTCGGCAATCCTGAACATCATCCTCTTGGTTATTATGTAATACAGCTTGTGCCTGCACTTCTTCACGACTTCAGCCTGTATCTTGCCGAAGGGGAAGATGGCGATCCTGTCACACCGGATTAGCTTTGCCAGGACCTTAGCTTTCTGCTCGGTGGCCTCGTTTATGAACGGCTTCCCCGAGAAATGTATGGCGGAAATTTCGACATTCTTCCTTCTCATCAATATCCCTGCGACAGGGCTGTCGAAGCCTCCGGACAATAGCAGCAAGCCTTTCATTTTGCGGTTTTGTGATGGGGGGAGGTTAATAAAACTTGCTATTTAGGTCATAAGGAATTTTTGTAAAAATCGATAGGAGATTCGTAAGATTTCCGACATTTCCATTTGATATATATTTTGCAGAACCATTGGACATGACAAACGCGCGCAGCGCTTACAAACTTCTGCTACAGTTCTTTAAAATTAAGAAATGGAGGTGTTACAATGAAAGATTCTGAGCAGAGCAAGGCATTGGTTGTATTTCAAGACAAGAAAATAAGGAGGACATGGTTTAATGGAGAGTGGTGGTTCTCTGTTGTGGATGTTGTTACAATTTTAGCCGAACAGGAAGATTTTCTTAAAGCAAGAAAATACTGGAATAAGCTAAGCTAGAGGTTAAGGGAGGAAGGGAATGAAGTGGTGACAAATTGTCACCGGTTGAAGATTATAGGTGCATCATGCTCCGTATATCTTCTCGGCTATCTTCCTTAATTTTTCCATATCATTGCAGTTCTTGAACAGCAGCTCGCCGTGCCTGTGGACTATCACCTCTACGCCGTCAACCTCTACAACCAAGACTATCGGCGTGTCCTGTATGGTCTTGAACTTGGCTGCTATCCTCTTGAGGTCCAGCCTTCTGGGCTTGTCGAGCTTGGCCGAATACACGGCCTTGTCCCTGCACTTCTCTATCCTGAACATAGAACATCCCATCAGATTATTTCTCTTTCTCGATTATCTCTTTGATTTCCTTTTTAAGTTTTGGAAGATAATCCTTTACAACCTTCCAGACGGTTTCCAAGTCGATGCCAAAATAATGATGTATTAACTTATCCCTCATTCCCGCAATCTTGCTCCACTCGATATAAGGATATTTGACAGTGAATTCTATAGGGATATTCTTAACTGCCTCGCCGATTACTTCAAGGCTTCTTATGACTGCATTCTGTTTCTCTTTATGTCTCAAGAATTCGGCTTTCGTAACGCCTTTTAGAAAAGAGTCTATGTCATTAATGCTATCTTCAATATGGATTATAAAGAAGAGAGGATTTTTTTTCATAATGCCTTTGCCTCTTTAAGTATCTTATCCTTAAGCAATGGGTTAATTCCAGAATAGGTCACAAGGTCGACATCTTTTCGTAATATTTTCTTCAATTCGAGCTCTAACCCCACCAATTCTATAAGATTGCCATGAAACTCTATCAGGATATCTATATCGCTTTCTTTGGTTTGGTCGCCTCTGGCATAGCTTCCAAATATAGCCGCCTTTTTTATGCCCTCCCTTTTTAGGACAGGAACTACTAATTTCCTTATATGGAGCAGTTTCATCATAAGAAGTTATACTTGTTAATTAATATTTAAACCTTGCTTTTGCCATAGGCATTCCCGGCGAAAAGGTTAAATATCCGAAACAACTAGTTTTACTTATGAAGAAAGGGGTTCCATTGGTTTCGCTTCTATCATCGATTCCGTTAGTCAGCGCACAGTATTATGGCGCGGGCCAGCAGAGCCCCGGACTGATAACGGAGGGGTTCAGCTTCCTTTTCGGGCAGTCTAGCAACGAGATAGTCTTGAAGCTGGGGCTGTTCATCCTTTTGATAGCAGTTTTCAAGGCAGGGTTCGCCAAATTGAAGCTGTTCGAGGAGAACCCGAACATGAACATGGGCCTTGGCGCGATACTTGCGCTGATAGCCATAAAGTTCATGCCAGTCGAGTTCTCTTCCGGGCTGGGGACATTGATATGGGTTGCCGCATTGTTCGTGTTGCCTTACCTATTGGTGGGCATGTTCGTCGAGAACAAGATATGGAGGGCTGTGCTTGCGCTTCTCGGCGTCGTGGCGATATACTACTTCATCTCCGGCGGCATAGGGCTGTACGGCTCGAGGTACCCTTACCTTGGATTCATAAGGGGGAGCGAGGTGTTTGACGACATCTATTACAAGACCACGCAGATGGGCTGGCTTGTGCCTCTGCTGCTGGTCGCTGCGCTGGCATACCTTATTTACTTGATGAGGAAAGGCTCAGGAGGAGGTCTTGGCGGAGAAGGGCTTGGAGGCGCATGGAAGCAATGGAGGGACAGGGCGCTGCAGAAGAAGCTGGCCAATATACAGGCGGACAAGGAAAGGGACATTCAATTTGAAAAACAGTTCCATGAGAAGCAGGAAGCAGAAAAAGAATACAACAGAAGGAAATTCCTTGCGGAAGAGGAAGCTAACAAGATAGCGCAAAAAGAGGAGGCAGAGAGGCTAAGGCAGGAGAAGGAAGCGAGGCAGCACAAGAGGGCTCAGGAGGCCGAGCGCGAAAGGCAGGAAAAGGCCGCCGAAGAGGAAAGGCTAAGGGGAGAGAAGGAGGCTAGGAAGGCGAGGAGGATTGAGGAGGAGAGGGAAAGGAAGGAAAAGGAGGAGGCGAAGAGAGTAAGGAAATTCGAGTCAAGGGAAGCAGCAAAGCTGCGCGAGCATGGGGCTGAAGAGGACGAGAAGAAGAGGCAGCACGAGCTTGAATTGGAAAGGCTGAGGCAGCGTGCAAGGAGAGGAGATATTCAAGAGCCGGCTCCCGAACCGCCAAGAGCGCCTAACGCAGGGAGGCGGCCAGCCACGCCCGAAAGAGAAACTCCTGCAGCAAGAGAAGAGGAAGATCTTAACAGGCTAGGCCAGAGAAGGTTGGGGCTTATCAGAAGGATAAGGAACAGGTTGGGCTGGCAGAAGGCAGACAGGCCGGAAGTGCCTTTAAATGTTAGAAGGATGGGTTATGATGTAAGTTCAAAGATAGAACGGGACAAAGAAGGCACAGAGATTGACAGGGGGATGGAAGATAGGATGAGGCGCGTGAGGATGCAGAGGATGAAACAGCTCCAAGAAAAGAAAAATAGGGACTGGAGAGATGAAAATGAGCTAAGATCCCTGGTAACAGAATTCAATCCTAATCCTGTTATGGAGGAAGAGGCTATAGAACAGGATGCAAGGTACAGGACAAAGTTTAGAAGGCAGCAGAGGGCAAGGCAGGCTCAAGAAAAAGATATGGCTGCAGAACCTACGGTCCATTACCAGAAAAAAGACATGGCTAGAGAGCAGACAGCCCCATTAAGCAATGAAGACAGGAGAAGGCTAGAGGCGGAGAGGATTCAGGCTGAAGAGAGAGAAAGAAGAGAAATGATTGAGGAGATAAGGCGTGAATTGGCAGATACCGAAGTGCGGATACAAGCTGCAACAGATCCAAAAAGAAGGGTTTACCTGGAAAGGATGGTAAGGCCGGGCATAGAGAGGAGACTGAGAGATGCCCAAGCCAACATGGCAAGTTTAAGGAAAGGCATGGCAGTTGACGAGCAAGGCAGAGTATATCCCATAACAGTAATGCCGTGGGGGAGATTGTTAGGCAGGCTAAAGAATGCTATATTAGGCCCGACTATAGGGCAAAGAACCTTACCGCTGGAAGTGGCTCAAGAAGGAAAATCAAGAGAAGAACAGGGAGAAGCCATGAGAAGGTTCTTGGAAGAGAAGAATAAAAGAAAAAAGATAGAAAAATACAGGGCTGGCGGAGTGGCAGAAAGAAGAAGGCCGGAGATAAAGAGGACAGGGACAAGGGGCAATCGTGGCGGAATAAGAAGGAAGTAATTCCGAACGCTAATCCATTAACAAATACTTTCTATGATGTCTTTGATGTTAACCCATTAACCATTTAGTCCCCGACATATTTTGAATACAATGACTTTGCGGCAGCCTCGTCCTTGGCCTTGACAAGTATCCTGTCCTTGAACACTACTAATTCCCTGAAATGGAAGCAGTACTTCATGTCCTTCACTTCTCCCAATTTAAGGAGTTTCTCCTTCAGCGAATAGTAAGGCACCTTCATCTTGAGCTGGTAGTTGCCCGAGCCGCACAGCCTGACTATATCGTAAGACTTGCCATCGAGATATTCATGCTTCCCGGAGCACACGGGGCAATCAGGGTTGTGCTTTACTTTGACTTTAGACAGTTTAAGGTTCCACAGGTCGAAATGCACCATGTCCTTCTCGTTAGGCTGGTGCGTCAGCATCTTTATCGCCTCTGTCACTTGGATGGCGGCAAGTGCGTGCGGGGTCGTGTTAAGTATCCCCTGCGTCTCGCACGTGTCTAGCCCGGAAACCTCTTCAAAGATGCACCTGAAGCAGACGTTACGCTTAGGCACGAAATTAAGCATCATCCCCGCAGACCCGATGACAGCCGTGTATACCCATGGGATTTTTTCCTTCACGCAGAACTCATTTATCAGGAATCTGGTGCTCATGTTATCAGTGCAGTCAAGAACCAGGTCGGACTTCAATAGGTCGACGTTCTTGTAATCTAGGTCAGCGATGTTTGCCTCGACTTTAATAAGGGAATTTATCTTCTTCAGATGCGAAGCGGCCGCGTCAGCCTTCGCCTTCCCTATATCCTCCTCGGTGAACATCGCCTGCCTCTGCAGATTGTGCTCCTCGACTATGTCCCTGTCGATAAGAACAATCCTGCCCACGCCGGCACGGGCCAATAGCTCAGCGGCGACAGTGCCGAGAGCGCCGCACCCGACGACAGCCACCCTGCTGCCCTCAATCATCTTCTGCCTTTCGGCGCCGATGCGTTCGAATATTATCTGCCTTGAGTATCGCATAGGGTAATTAGAATTCAGGATGATTTTTAAGGGTTTGGGTGGCAATCGGCATGAAGGATTCATTCAATGGCATAATAACCGCCAGTTTTTCTGCTACCTTTATGTTGGATTTTGCCAGTTTCCTTAAGTTTTTTTAGCCAACGTTCGATTGTCTTTATGGGCATACCTAAATCAGTCACGAAACTTATTGAAGTTTTACCGGGATTGTTTCTTATATAGTTCAATAGGGAATTTATACCCTCATTTATACCCTCATTTATACCCTCAACTTTTCGCAATAGGCGGACTGAAAACCAATTCTCGTCGACATCAAATATAGGAGACTTTAATTTATACTCATCCATCGAATCACATATTCTCACAATGCCGGAACCTATCCGTTCTACCATTTTCGCACGCTGCATCAGGCTGAACAGCAATGGGTTCCTAGGAAGACTCTTATGGCCTAAATCCCTGATTAACAAGCCACTGACAAGGCCACCAGGATTGATTACTTCAACACAGTCCCTAAATACATGGATTTGTATGCAGGCATTAGAGAAATAGTCCCTATGGGCAATTGCGTTAACTATAGCCTCGCGTATAGCCTCCTTAGGTAGCTCAAGCTTTTCAACCCTCTCCTTGTCCTTGATTATATAGTTCGTGTTAAGCTTTGAGCATACATACATAAAAGCATTCTCAAAATTAGAATACAAGTCATCGTTGAATTCTTTCTTGTCCAGGATTCTTGACCTAGAATTGCCTTCATAAAGTATGCAAGTTATAAATGCACTAACAAAAAAATTAGTTGAATTATGGCAGAAAAAAAGAACTCCTGCATTTTTCATGCACCCATCAACGAGCAGAGATAGGTTCCTAAGAACATCTTCCTGCTTAAGGGAAGGATTGATACTAGCCTTGTTTAGAAATAGGTCAAATTTAGATGCATTAAAATCATTTTTAAAAATAAAATGAGTATTTCCTATTTCATCAAAAAGGACTAATCCTTCTCTTTGAAAGAATTTCCTTATCTCATTCCGGTTCATCCTTTGGGAATTGGCACCCTGCCTAAGATAAAAATGACCACCAACCGCATAAGGCTTTTCTGTGCCTTCCGGGACTGTAATAATAAGCACACTATCGATAGATTCAATTTCCACACCTAAAGGAGGCTCGATATTTCTAGCATGATCATGGATTTGAGATTTTAGCGAGTTTGTTATCTTTATTCCTTTTATTGCGCAGAAATCTGTAACCCCTAAAAGTATTTTCCCGCCGGAACTATTCGCGAACGCGCACATCTCATGGCTAATTGAGCTTGTAAAAGATTCCTTAAACTCTAGAGTATATCCTTCCCCTATCTTTATCAAGTCCAAAAGCTCATTCTTATTCATTTAATACCCGTCATAAAATATTAGTTATATCAGATGAAAGAACATTATATAAAATTGTCGCAAAAAAAGTGCCAATATTTTTTCAAGGTCCGGAAAACTGCACGAAACTATCGAAAACCGGCAACAGAAACGAATAAATATCGATTTAACATCATATATAGCACTAATTCAGGCGCAAAAAATGAAGCTGATGGATTTATTAAAAGCAGTAAAGAGAAACAATCCACAGGCAGACATAGAGCTGATAAAAAAGGCATATTTCTACGCAGAGAAGTTCCATACGGAGCAGAGGAGGGAGTCAGGCGACCCTTTCATCCAGCATCCTCTGAATGTGGCGAAAATTCTGGCGGACCTCAGCATGGACGAGGCGACAATATCTGCCGCGCTGCTTCACGACGTCGTGGAAGACACTGAAGTCACGTTGGAAGAGGTCAATAAGGAGTTCAACGAGGAGATAGCTGGGCTGGTCGACGGCGTAACGAAGATAACCAAGCTCAACGTCAGCACGAAGGAGCAGTATGAGGAGTACCACGCAGAGAACATAAGGAAAGTCATCATGGCTTCCGCGAGGGACATAAGGGTCATCTTCATCAAGCTGGCCGACAAGCTGCACAACATGCATACCCTGGAATACCTTGACGAGAACAGGCAGAAGAGGATATCCCTGGAGGTCCTGAACATCTATGCCCCGATAGCCTACAAGCTGGGCATAGCCTCGATAAAATGGGAGTTGGAAGACTTGGCGTTCAAGCACCTGTTCCCTGACATCTACAGGGACCTGAGCAAGAAGATCAGCATGAGCAGGCACTCGAGGGAGATAGAGATAGCCAGGATAAAGGGCATTCTGGACAATGAACTTTCCGGTCAGGGCTACAGCGTCAAGATAACAGGTAGGCCCAAGCATATTTATTCGATATACAAGAAGATGGAGAAGAAGAGCCTGACGTTCGAGCAGATCTACGACTTGGCAGCCTTGAGAATCATAACCAAGACAGTCAAGGAATGCTACGAGATCATAGGCATGATCCACAACATGTGGAAGCCTATACCTAACGAGTTCGACGACTACATAGCGATGCCGAAGTCCAATATGTACCAGTCGCTGCACACTGCGGTCATCGGGCCCAAAGGCCACCCAGTAGAGATTCAGGTAAGGACAGAGGAGATGGACAAGATAGCTGAGGAAGGCATAGCTGCGCACTGGAAGTACAAGGGCATAGCCGGAGACAGGCAGTTCGACGCTAAGCTGTCGTGGCTGAAGCAGATACTGGAATGGCAGAGGGACTCGAAGGACTACAAGGAGTTCATGGAGATGCTCAAGGTGGACTTCTTCGAGGATGAGATATTCACGTTCACCCCTAAGGGCGACGTCATAAGGCTGCCGAAAGGGTCGACGATAATAGATTTCGCCTACTCCATACACTCGACGATAGGCGACAGCAGCGTCGGCGGCAAGGTCAACAACAAGTTCGTTCCGTTGAGGACCATGCTGAAGAACGGCGACCAGGTTGAGATAGTGACAGCGAAAAACCACAGGCCGTCTAGGGACTGGCTGAAGATAGCCGTGACGCCGAAAGCGAAATCGAAGATCAAGGAATACCTGAAGGAGTCCCAGGACATCCCTGTAAAGAGCGTCTCAAAATTGAGCTCGGACAAGAAAGAGCTCGAGGAATGGATAATCAACATCGATAACGTGCAGAACCCGAAGATAAAACTGGCCAAATGCTGCAACCCTCTGCCTGGCGACGATATTGTGGGATACTCTACGGCGTCAGAGAAGGTCATGGTGCACAAGAAGGAGTGCAGGGCAGCGGCCAAGCCTGGCAGCGTCAAGAAGAGGAAGGTCAAGGCGGAATGGATGGACAGCATAGGGTCCAACGTGGAGATAAAGGTCGACGCCATAAACAGGATAGGCCTGTTCGCCGAGATACTTAACCATGTGGTCAGGATGCAGACGCAGATGAAGGCCGCAAGCGCGAAATCATTGTCCGACACAGACGTCGAATGCTCCTTCACCATCGAGGCGAAAGACATCCCCCATCTGCAGGACCTCATAAGGAAGATCAAGAAAGTCAAGGATGTAAAGAAAGTCTACATCAGTGATATCAATTGAAAAGCTCAAGCGGCTTTGGCCAATTCCTGCTCGATTATCTGCTGGAACACTTCGTACGGCTGGGCTCCCGAGACGAACCTGCCATTGATGAAGAAGGCCGGAGTTCCTGAGACGCCTGCGTCCGAAGCTGAGGCGACGTCCTTTGCGATATCCTCGAGCACTGCAGAGGAAGCCATGCACTCGTCGAACTTTGGCAGGTCCAAGCCTATATCCTCAGCATAATTCCTTAGGTCAACCAGGGAGAGCTTAGGCGACTTCTCGAACATCATGTCATGCATCTCCCAGAACTTGCCCTGCTTGTATGCGCACTCTGAAGCCTTTGCGGCGTCAAGCGAGTTCTCGTGGATATTCTCTAATGGGAAATTAAGGAAAGTTACTTTTATCTTGCCGGTATCGACATAGTTCTTCTTGATGTCAGGCATGGTTGTCAGCGAGAACTTGACACAGAATGGGCACTCGAAATCGCTGAACTCGATAAAAGTTACTTTAGCGTCCTTGTTTCCCAATACAGGGTCATCACCTACCTTGACATCAGCTATCGTATTGAACTCAGACACAGCTTCAGTCTTGTCAACGTCTATGCCTGAGGTGAAGAAGTACGCGCCGTCCTTGGTGACGTAGGTGCTTGCGCTCTTGCCGTCAATCTCTAACATGACATTGTAAACATATCCATGGTCCGCGACGGAGATTACCTTTATCGAGCCGCTTTCAGGGCCCAATAGGTTATTGCCGACGAACTTCTCTGCGAAGCTGCCTATCTCCTGCGGCGTATATTCCCTTTTAGCGTAGAAATTATAGTATAATGATACGTTCAATAGCACCAGCAATACTAAAGCTGTAAATTTCCAGAATGCCTTTGAAGCCATGCTTAAGAGAGAAAAACCTTGGACATTTATAAAGATTATGATTGAAGAAATCTATCGGCCCACAGCGCCAAATCTACCCGAAATCACAGAAATCTATATAAATAGGGCATTTCTATAACGAGTTCTAGATTCAACAAAGCGGTGACAATGAATGGCTTCAATATTCGGGGGAAATGTACTGTATTATCCTGGATGCGTGACTAAGTTCTTTCTGAAAGATGTCCAGGATGCGTACGAGTCATTATTGACAAAGTTCGGGATAAAGTTCATCAAGCTGAAGGAAGGCGAGAAATGCTGCGGCCTTGAGGCTTTTGAAGCAGGGTACAAGGACGATTTCAATGATATAGTCGCGAAAAATGAAGATATCTTCAGGGCCAAGGGCGTAAGCTCGATAATAACCAACTGCCCGAGATGCCATTACACGTTCAAGAACAATTACGGGATTCCCACTGAGCACATAATCAGCGTGATTCTTAAGAACGTCAAGAAGCTTGAGAGGAAGTCCGGCACCTTGACGTACTATGACACCTGCACATTGGGCAGGAAATGCGGCATCTACAATGAGCCAAGGGAGATACTGAAGGCGGTAGGCTACAACGTCGTCGACCTGCACGACTGCAAGGAGAAGACGCTGTGCTGTGGAGCCGGCGGCGGCCTTAAGAGGAACTCGCCCAGGGTGGCGGAGAAGGTAGCGCAGATAGTCTTGAGCCAAGTGAAGACAAACGCGTTAGTAACCTCGGACCCGTTGTGCTACCAGCAT
>CAYHOW010000003.1:0-29842 GCA_964358335.1 Candidatus Woesearchaeota archaeon | reverse complement strand
ACTTATATGCTTCGCTATAGTTCTGAAATTCAGATAGATTTTTGGCTGCAACGTAAATTCTTGTATCAAAATCAATTTGATCAATTTTACCCAATGCGTTCTCACTAGGAAATTCTTCAAAAAAACTTATGGTTGGTGATACTATTGTTGATGCCATGCTTGTTAATACAGCTACCATAGCTAAGAATAGTAATCTATTCATTTATTATTTAAATCTACTTAGTATTTTAAATAGTTTTCTTGTAGTGCTCAAACAGCTCCCTTGCATTCCATGGCTTGGCGTCCCCAACAGGCACCCCCAGCCTGACTGCGTAGGATTCGACCTCGCCTATGCTGGGAGCCTCTATCTCTAAGAACGTGGGTATGCCCGGATACGTGTCGAAATCGAAATGCGTGCCGCCTAAGCTGTAAGACATCCTGTGCTTGACCAGCTCGTCATACTTGTAGATGCCCAAATGAGCGAGTATTCCCTCCATCTCATCAGCATCGCTGACATTGACCTCTATCTCCTCTGCTACCTTTGCCTTCTCATTAGAGATAGGCACCTTCAATGTAAGTTCGGCAATATCGCCCTTGGTCCTCAGCCTCAGCAACTGCCTGTTCCGCCTCAGCCTGCCGTCCTTGAAGTCATAGTACCCTGCGACTATATTACCTTCGAACACTTTCGCCGCACCGAAAGATTCAAGCTTGGAAACCAAGCCCTTAACGTCGACTTCCAAGAACTTCGCCTCTATCTCTTCCATAGTAAGATAAGTTACAAGATGAGAATATAAAGTTTGTTAAAAAAAGAAGCTTAAGCCGGGGTGAAGTCGTCTATCGACAATTTCATGTCCTCGTCCTTCTTTATGAGGCCCCTGCTCTTCAAGTACTCTTTGGTAAGCACCCAGAAGAACAATGCCAGGGACTTCTTGCCCTTGTTGTTGCACGGAACTACCAAGTCAAGGAAGTTAGACTCGTTGTTGGTGTCGCACAATGCAACTACGGGTATGCCCATGGCGTTCGCGTCCATTACCGCATTCTTGTCCGGCCATGGATCGACTACGAATAGAATCTTTGTCTCTGTGAAGTTGTCAAGCTTTGTGTTTGTCAATAAGCCCGGCCTGTACCTGCCAGCGATGACCTTTATGCTGGTCAATTTCGATAGCAGGTTGACTGACTTCCAGCCGTTCTCTCTCCTGCATACGATGAGTATTTCCTTCGGCTCGTAAGTCGACAGGAACTTAGTGGCTATCGTTATCCTCTCGTCAATCTTCTTGACGTTAAGGACTGCAAGGCCGTCGTTCCTTACCTTATAGATGAAAGGCTCCATGTACTTTGTCCTGAACTTGGTGCCGATATGCAGGCCTACCTTGAGATAATTATCTAACGGGATTAGGAAATCTTCAGTATTCTCCGGTTGTGCTGTTGTTGCGGTTGTCATAGACAATTTGGAAATTTAAGGGATTTATAAAGGTTGCGGTTGTTTTGGGCCAATAGAAACGGTTAATGGATTTCCTTCTCGATTTTTATTAACTCGTCTATCTTCGCCCTTCTTTCCTTGCCGAAAATCCCGCACTTTATGTAAGGTATCCCCCACGCGACCGCCAAATGAGAAATCGTGGCGTCGTAGGTCTCGCCCGAGCGGTGGGATATCACCATCTTTATATCATGCTTGCGCGCGAAGTCGACAACTTGCTTTGTCTTTACCACCGAGCCTATCTGGTTAGGCTTGACTATTATGCAGTTGACTGAATCGTGCCTGACCGCCCTCTCCAGCCTCTCAAGATTCGTAGTGACAAGGTCGTCCCCGCAGACCAAGGTCTTCTTAGATATCTTCGAAAACCCGGCGAAATCATCTTCCTCCAGAGGGTCCTCCACATACCGCAGGCCGTACTGCTCGATTATCTCGTTGACGAAATCTATCTGCTGCTTAGGGTCCAGCTTCCTCTCCTTCGCCTTAGCAGAGAAATTCCTGTAATGGTAATACTTGCTCTTCCAGAAGCTTGTCGACGCCATGTCCATGCCGAATCCCACCTTGATGCCCAACGTCTTAGACTCGTCGGCAAGATAGTCGCAAAGGAGCTTCATCACCTCGATGTTGCTGAGATTGGTTATCCATGCGCCCTCGTCAGTCATGTATCTCGCCCTGACCTCCTTCTGCATCTTCTTGTGCAGGTAGCTGTTCACGAAAGCGTTGTCGTAGAAGCTTTTGGCCTTCGGCATCAGCAGGAATTCCTGGATGTCGTTGGACGGCTTGTCAGTGTGGGCGCCGCCGCCTATGACGTTGCCTAACGGGACAGGAAGCTTCTTGGCTTTCGGGTTCAAGAATTCCCATACCTTGCCGTCAGACATGGCTTTAAGTATGGCGAACTGCAACGCTATCACTGAGTTGCCGCCTACTATGGGGATGAGGCTGTCCAATTGCCCCAAGTCTTCGAATTCCTCGAACTTCATGTTCCTTATGTCCTTGAACTCGTTGATGAAATCGACTGCGTACTCTATGCCCTTGTCCGGGAACGCCTTGACCTCTGAGCTCCCCGTGGATGCGCCTGAAGGCGCTGCCGACTTGTACTTCTTGTTTATCCTGACCTCTATAGTGTCCTGATTCCTTGAGTTGGGGACTATCAGAGCCCTGACTGACTTGATTTTCATCGGTTAGATAAAGCCAGAATTAATATAAAAACGTTTTGAAACGGCACCCAAAGCTTTATAACACAGAAGCAATCCTCAGCTGAATAAAATGGGCAGCTTGGAAGAATACTTACGTGCTGAAAATGTTGATTATCCGCATTTGCCTAATCTGACTTTGGATGGGGCTGTCGACATAATCAATTTTGTCAATTCTTACATTTCCAGAAACAAATTTTCTGCCTGTAGACTAATCAAAAACTATGGCAAAAGAAGCGCAACAGATATTTTAACATATAGAGAAGTTAATTATAGGGGACCTTGCCTAGATTTAGGATGTTTGGTTTTCAGCCTAATGAAAGAGAGGAAATTTGAAGGATTGACATTTAAGGTTTACAGGTTTAAGGGGTTCTCTATGCAATCATTATTGGATATCGGCTTTTGTGTAGGTTTCAGATATGGGGGAGATGATTTTAACATAAATATGGGGGCTAACGCTTGTTACTTGACTAAGGATAATACGGAAAAGACAAAAAGCAAATTGATTTTTGAAAGAGAATCCTCGAGCATAGACTTTAATGAGAACTCATTCTATGATTATATGCCTAAACTATCTTACCTGCATTTTAAATTTCTTAAGCTTAAGTACGGGACAATTGCAGTTACATTGGCAGGAACTGCACCAGCATCAAAGCCTCCATTAAGCATAAAATATTAGTATGATTGATAGACCAATAGTGTCCTGTTCAGAGATAATCAAATATCCCTTCCAATGTACTGATGCTTCCGGGAGAACCGTTCTTCCTGTCCAGATGAACTGCGTCAATGCCTAAATATCTCGGGCCTTCAACGTCGTCATGGACATTGTTGCCTGTCATTATGACAAATCGTGGCTCCATCGAAAGCTCTTTTATCATCCTCTCATATATCTCACGTTCCGGCTTCATGGACCCTATATCGCAAGATAATATTATCTTATCAAAATGCTTGTCAAGCCCCAGTCCAAAGAACGGTTTCTTGTAAGGCGTTGCCACATTAGAAATGAGGCCTAGCTTGATATCTCTTGCCTTCAATCCATCTAGAACCATTATAGTTTCCGGATATAATGATGCCGACGTAGTCTCCATCCCAATCTCGTCATCGTATCTGCCCACATCTATCTTCGCATCAGGCTTCAATCTTGAAATGAGCGCAGTCAGGCTATCGAAGCCCTCTGTCAATGCAATCTTGTATGCGTTAGTTAAATCGCCGCCTTGCAGGCTGAGTTCACTAAACAGTCTTGAATACGGCTTGTTGTTTGTCTGGTTGTACAATAGCGTGTCGTACAAGTCGAACACGACAGCTTTCTTATTTGTCATACAACTATCATAATTCGCTTAGAATATAAAAAACTTGCTCAAATATAAAACAAAAAAAAGAAAGGATTAATCCTCGCTGTCCTCTTCCTTCTCTTGGGCGTCTGCAGCCTTCTGTTCTTGCTCCTTGGTAGGCTTGACAGGAAGCGGCCTCCTGATGGTTATGGGCAGGATATCTTTCTCTATCTCCATCTTGGCTATCTCTACAGGGTTGTAGTTTATTGCCTCCAGCTCCTTCTGCTTGAACTTAATCAAGAGAGGCGCCCCCATCGCTATCTGCAATGCCCTGGCCCCGATGATTCTTGCCTTTTCATACTTCGTGTACTTTACCATTTTTTATAGCACCTTTCTTAGCTCAGCCGTCTTTTTAATGGCTAGTCCTACCATCATCTTTATATCTTCTTCGGTCAGAGGCTCGTATCCGCCCTTCTGCATCGCGCAGATGTGGCCTTCCTGGGTAACGCCCACAGTCAGCCTTGCGTCAACCGCCTCTTCCTCCTCAACCGTGGGGTCTATGAAGAAGGAGTTCTCTATCTTGTAGACTGTGCATTCCAAGGCGTCCTTCGCCAAAGGCAGGCCCTCGTCTGTCCTGTGCTTGTAGTCAATCTTGCCGTCGACCACTGCAGGAAGCCTCGTGTTCTTCAGTGCCGCCATTGCCGCCAAGGATGACGCGTCAAACAGGTTGCCTGCCGAGTTCAATGGGTAGATGTCTATGATGACTGTCCACATCTTCTCGCCGGGAACCAGGCACAAGCCTTTCATGTCGATAGCTTTCGATTCCCTTATCGCCCTGTCGACGACCCTTGCCAGCTCTATAGCGTCAATGCCGGGCGGGCCGCTCTCAAACTTCGGCGACGATAATGGAAGCATCTCGACGTTCACCATTATGGTGCCTTCATCAGGCCTGTCCGAATACGGCTCGCCAAGCTCCATCTTGACGCCTGCGATTACAACCGTCTCGCCTATCCTGACCAATGCTGAGCCTTCCGCGTTCTTCGCCGATGCGCCGTACTCAACCTCTATAGGCTGCCTGTACTCGTCAAGAGCCCTTCCGTCAGCTCTCTCACCCTTTTTTGCCAATGACTTGATATATTTAGTCTCTATCATTGTGAACTCTCCTTATACCTTTCCTTAAGGGCTTTCTTCTGGACCTCGTAGATCTTGTTGCAGGCTTCCCTTGCCATCGACAATGCCTCTTCGAACTTCTCCTTCGACAAGTCGCCGTCAAGCTGCAATAACGTTATCTTGCCTGACCTCGGCATCATCGCCACCGGGATGTCCACCGCGCCGTCCTCGTAGGCTTCCTCGTCATAGCACAAGTCCACGACCGGAGTGTCGCCAACAACGCCGACTGACACTGCGCAAACAAGGTCCTTCATTCTGAAGCCTGCGTCTGCCAACGCCATCGATGCCGCACATATGCCTGCGCATCTTGTGCCTGCGTCTGTCTGGACCAGCTCGATGAAAACGTCAACGACTGTCTTCGGGAACGCCGACAGGTCCAAAACCGGGGACAATGCCAGCTCAGTCACGTAGCTGATCTCCTTCGACCTTCTGCTAGGTCCGGGCCTTACCCTGTCGCCTGAGCCTGAGAACGCAAGCATGTTATAGTTGCATCTCAGCCTTCCGCAGGACGGGTTCTGCAGATGCTTAGGATGAAGCTCCCTCGGGCCGTAAACTGCCGCAATGGCTTTAGTCTTCCCTATCTCGAACATCGCAGAGCCTACCGCGTTCTTCACGACGCCTGTCTTTGCGCGTATCGGCCTGAGTTCGTTGAGCTCCCTGCCGTCAAACCTTTTATCGTAACTCATTGTGATGCCCCCTGGGTCAAGAACTCCTTCACCTTGTCTGTAAGGCCGCTCTTGTGCGCATTGTCCTCGATGAACTTTATCGCCTTTATAGCCAGCCTCTCGTCCTTTGCATCTTTTCCGCTGACCCATACCCTGCCGTTCTGCGCGGCAATTATCTGGCATCCTGTGTGTTCCTTTATCATGGAAATCATGCTGCCCTGCTTGCCCACAACCCTGGGTATCTTCTGCGGCGTTATCTCGACTATTGTGCCGGTCGTAAGCTTCCTCAATCCCGGACCCT
Source organism: Candidatus Woesearchaeota archaeon (assembly GCA_964358335.1). Classification (GTDB taxonomy): domain Archaea; phylum Nanobdellota; class Nanobdellia; order SCGC-AAA011-G17; family GW2011-AR17; genus CAYHOW01. The sequence goes on along the minus strand of CAYHOW010000003.1, from coordinate 23,789 downwards.
TCATCGTTATGTCTATCGCCATCGACTTGTTGACGTTCGAGACCTTGGCGACGACTGCGTCGCCTATCGCGAAATATGCTGACAGGTCAGCGCCCCTCTCAATGAAGTCCGAGCTTGCGTCCTTCAAAGACAGAACTGCGTCGTAAGCGTACCTTACGTTGACAAACCAGCTGCTGAAAGTCATGTCGATAACCCTTCCTATGACTATGTCGTCCCTCTTGGGGATGTACACACCATTTAGCGGGATTACTTTTACCAATCTCCCCTTGACGTCCGCAATACCCAATTGTGCGGCGACAATGTTCTCGCCGTCACGTATCGCACCGTCTGCAGGAATAAAATCCATTCCTGTAGTCATTATATCGCCGGGAGCGACGATATCTTTCTCTTTAACTAATATTTCTCCCATTGTATATTTCCTCCATATTACTAAATCGTTATTTCTTGTTGAGTATCTTGACTTCCGCTTCTCCCTGCGACAGCTTGTTCAATTCGTCCTCGAACTCGGGCTGCATGCCTGCGGGCAATTCGACTACAGCGACCAGGCTGCCGTCGTTCTGCCACTCGTCCTTCAGCATCTTGCCATACTCCTTAAGGACGTGGTACGCCTTTGCGGCGCTCGTCGCGGGCAGCTTTACCGCAAGCTCTCTCGTCTCGAACTTTATCGGGACTAGCTCAGTCATCTTCCTTACGATGTCCTTCACCTGGGCCTCGGCCGTCTTGTGCTCGTCGACCTTGACCTTGGCTTCCTTCATCAGCATCTCTATCCTCTGCAACGGATGAGGCAGGCCGGTCTTCGGGTCCACCGCGTTCCTGTGGATGATGCTGATTATCTTCTTTCTTTTTTCTTCAACCAGCTTGTTCTTGTATTCGGCAGTGAGCTGCACCTCCCCGTGCCTGATTATCTCGTCAGCTATCTCTGCGAACTCCTCGGTGCCGAAAACTTTCAGCAGCGATTCAGAATCCGCCTTCTTGTTGTGCTGGACGCTCGAGAACACTATGTCGCCGGCAACTACGTCCTCGATGTCCTTGACCTTGCCGCTCCTGTAATCCACGGCCTTGTCGCAGTCCACCATTATCTCGAACATATCCTTGCCTTTCTTGTACCTTGCCACTACCGACTTGTTGACGTCAACCATTTTCTCAGACCCTCAATTTCTTCTTGTCTATCTTGGTGAACTTCTTGTCCTCGGTGCTTATGTAAGCGCCGTCAAGCCTTCTCACGTCGAAGTCCTTGCCCATGACTTTCTTCAGTATGTTCACGCAGAGCTTGATGCCTTCCTCTATCGTTATAGTCTCCTTGTAGTCCTTCGCAAGAGCCTGCTTGATATCATTCTCGTACTCGCCAATAGCAGTGGCGGTGTACTCGAAGAAGATGCCTGTGGGGTCAGTGACGAACAGCAACGGCTCTTCGTCGACGCCTGCGAATATTATCGACACACCGAACGGCCTTGCGCCGCCGTACTGGGTGTAGAACTGCTTGATGTCGCAGATCTCCTTAACCAGGGTAGTCGTTTCCATGGGGACGCCGTAAGTCACCTTGTGCTGCTGCACCAGGACCTGGGCCCTCTCTATCAGGACCCTTCCGTCCATCACGAAGCCTGTCGCCGTGGCGCCTATGTGCTCGTCGACCTGGAATATCTTCTCGACCGAATCAGGAACTATCAGCTTGTCCACTACCCTCTTGTCGGATAGCAGCAGTACGCCGTCCTTGCATACCATACCCATTGCGGTAGAGCCCTGCTTAACCGCCTCCTTAGCATACTCGACCTGCAGCAGCCTGCCGTCCGGGCTGAACATCGTGCTGGTCCTATCGTAACCCATCATCTGATGTGACATGTCTTGCATTTTTCTTCTCCCTCCTTTTTAGAGATACCTTGCTCTTGCTTTTTCCAATATGCCCGATAAGCCCAGGCTCCTGACAACCGCCTTATTGCCGCTGACTTCCTTGACTAAGGTCAGTGCGGCCTTCACGTTGTCTACTTCCCTGTGGCTCATCTTGATTATGCCTCTGTTGTTTTCCCAATCCTTCAGGAACATTATGCCGGCCTTTGCCATCCCCAGGTCGCCAAGGAACTCGTGGAACGCCGTCTTTATGCTAGCTTCGGCGTCCTGTTGCCTTATTGCAGATTCTGATATGACTTCGTATACCAGATATCTCTTCTTTTCCCTTAACGTCGGGAGCAAATTTGCCATTTTTTTCTCAGAAAAGACTTATTCGGTTTTTCTTCTCTTACAGCAGAGTAGAATTCTTTGGTGTTTATAAACCTTTTGGAGGTTTCCAGAGGGGGATTTCTCTTGAATTCGAGGGTTTTAGCCCTGTTTGAGGGTGAAAACCGCTATGCTTATAAATGATTTGATTTCTTGGGGATGTTATGGCACTGAATCTTATTGGTATAGGGCTGAATGATGAGAAGGACATATCGCTGAAAGGGCTGGAAATGGTAAAAGGCTCTGAGATTGTCTATTTGGAGAGCTATACATCTAAATTGGAATGCTCTGTCGCTGACCTTGAGAGGCTTTACGGGAAGAAGGTTCTTTTGGCTGACAGGAGCACTGTGGAGATAGACGCCGAAGAGAAATTATTATTGCCTGCCAAAGAGAAGGATGTTTCTCTCTTGATTATCGGCGATTCGCTTTCTGCTACGACACATGTTGATCTGATGATGAGGGCGAAGGAATTAGGGGTTGAGGTTCGGATTGTGCACAATGCTTCCGTGCTGACTGCTGTCGGCGTGACCGGATTGTCTTTGTACAAGTTCGGGAGAGTTACTTCGATTCCGTTCGACAACGAAAATATAGAGGCTCCTTACGACGTGATTAAGGAAAATAACGGACTGCATACTTTAGTTTTGTTGGACCTTTGGCCTGAAGTGGGAAAGTACATGACTTTTCGTGAGGCTGTCGAATATCTTCTGAAGGTAGAGTCCAAACGCAACGAGAATGTATTTACAGAAGACACTTTATGCGTCGGCTGCGCCAAGTTGGGGTCAGCCAAGCCTGTTATCGTCGTTGGGAAAGCCAAAGACTTGAAGAAGATTGGAGAATATCCGCAGTGCCTGATTGTCCCAGGAAAGATGCATTTCATGGAAGAGGAATTTATTAATACGTTTTCTTTATAAGGAAATTACGTGATTATTACTGGTTTCATACCTTAAATTTACCTAATATTTTGAGAGGGTAGCATTGAGGAAATTTAGAAAAGTAGTTCTCTTAATTTCTTATCCATAAAATCATTTATTTCATTCTGATTTTTTTCTCTGACATATTCTAAAAGTTCAAAAATCTCTTCGTCTGTAAGCACTAAAATACAATTATTAGGCAGATAGGTTTTGCACCTTGATAGGACAGCATTCTTATCATTAATATTTCTACAAACCAATATACCAAAATGCCCTCTATTATTACTAAATCTACCATTGAGCTGATCTAATTCTGGATTTGATGGATCCCCAGATATATTCTTCACTTCAATCATAGGGTAGGTGCATTCAATTTTACTTTTTAGATTATGGAAAAATCCGTCAGTAGCAGTATTCGTAAAGACCGTATCTATAATTTTGATTCCACCATCGACATTAACCTTTATATCCATATTCCTAAGCGAGCCCCTAAATATTCTTCCTAAAGCATAAGAAACTACTCTATGAAATTCTTCAGCATTATTCTGCCCTTTAGGAATGCCTCTAATCTTCTCAATATAGATATTTTCTATAGATAGTATTTTTGGGTTAGGTAATATCATTTTAACTTTTTCAGATTTCTTTACTATTTTTAGTTCTGAAGAAGATGGATTTTTTATAGTTTCATCGATTGGAATAATCTCTCTAATTCTGTGCGGAGTTATTAAACCAGTAAACAGATTGTAATCTATTTTTTCATAAAGTCTCGCATCATCACCTACGTTAAATCTCTTTATTAATTTGAATCCATATAAAGCCATTAATTCATCTAATTCTTCTACAGGATGATATCTATAAAACGTTTTGAAATGTCTTCCTTGACCCATCCATAACCCATCACCGCAGTTATTTTTTCCTTTTTCTTTTATTTTTTTGTAAGGACCTTCTTTTTGTGCGACCCATAATAAATATTTGCCCTTGTTAATTTTTGAATAGAGAATCTCTAAAAGATAAAGTCTCTCTGCCAAAATAGGCATTACAGGTGGCACATTTAATATAATAAGACTAAATCAAATGTATTAGTGTCTCTGATGAAAGGATTTGGAAAAATTAAGTTTTGAAAATTTGCTTTATAATTCTCGCATTTCTTTAGATTCTTTTTTGTAAATGTATTTTCAGCTAACTCTTTAAATTCTACAGCACATACTTTTTTTCCTTGTTTTAGTAAATATGGGATATTCTTTAATTTACCTGCACCAAATTCAAGGATGGTTTTTATTTCTTTAAGCGAATCAGATTTAAAAATTTCTTGAAGAACTTCTTTTAATGCATCACTGGGCTCATTAAAAGAAGGGGCTGACCCTGTAACATCAATTACTATTTCTTTTAATTCTTCTGATTCAGAATTCTCTTCTTTTGGAATTCTAAACCTATAAAATGGTGAAGTCCATAGCATAATTTTTATAATAGAATCGTTTGGTTTATAATGATTCCTTTTTTACTAGACTTTTTTCTTGCCTTTACAAAATAATTATTCCTTCTTCTTCATATATCCCTGGTCAGACAGGTAGGCCATAACAATGTTCCTGATAATCTCAGAATCCTTGTCGCCCATCTTCCCCTTCAATTCGTCCTTGATAATTTTCCACGCCCCTTCGGGAATGCTGACTAGGGTCTTTTTCATATCTACTACTATGCAAAAGCTTCCTTATATGCTTTATCATTCTCCAGTATATCCTATATGCTACATAACAGCAATATTTATATATTAGTTATATCTTATATATATCTTATTAGATATAGCAAAGACATAAATCGGGGGTGACAGCTTTGAAGATGATTTTTGATTTGCCGAACGACGTATCTCCTCTGCTGGAGGAAGTGTGCAGGATTGACTGCAGGACCAAGACCAGCATTGCCAGGATTGCCATAAAGAAATACTGCGAGCAGGTGCTCAAGCATGGAAACTCTTGAGTTCAAGCACAAGGGGACATCTGATATGAAAATCGAAGATTTCCGGAATGCTACGGATGGATTTGCGAGGTCGGCAAATATAACATCACTTTTTTTAGGCAAAATTAATAAAGAAGAATCAGTTCAAGAGAATAGAAAAGGGGAGACAATGAATAATAACATTCTTGATAAGACTAAGAGAGTAATTGACCCTAATTGGGATTTTAGAGAAGCGGACACTAAGGAGTTTACGCATTGCATCCATACCTATCCTGCTATGATGATTCCCCAGATAGCAAGAAAACTTACACATCTTTATGGAAAAAATGCAAAGACGCTTTTGGATCCATTTATGGGCTCTGGAACATCACTGGTCGAAGCTTCCTTAACTGGCAATATTAAAACTTCTTACGGGTTTGATTTGAATCCATTAGCAGTCTTGATTTCTAAAGTCAAGACCACCCCATTGGATATAGATGAGCTTAATGGGACTCTCAAAATAATCTTAAGAAGCGAAGACTATAAGACGCTTCCAGACTTTAAGAACATTGAATTCTGGTTCAAGTCGGATGTTATAGAAGAACTTGCTAAGATAAAATTAGCTATAGACGATATTGAGGATGAAAAAGTCAAGAATTTCTTCTTGGTCGCATTCTCAGAGACAGTTAGGAATGTATCTAATACCAGAAAAGGCGAATTTAAGCTATACAGAATCACTGATGAAAATCTGATTAAGCATGATCCCAATGTGTTTGAAGAGTTCAAGAAGATTGCTGAGAAGAATATTCAAGGAATGAAAGGATACATAACCAATAAAAAAGAACATGACTCAAAACCCCAATTATTCGATACTAAGTCTAGCTTGCCTTTAGAATCAAACAGCATAGACATCATTGTCACATCTCCTCCTTATGGAGATAGTAGGACTACCGTAGCCTATGGACAATTTTCAAGGTTGGCCTTGCAATGGCTTGGCTATGATGATGCAGCTGCTTTAGACAAAAATTTATTGGGTGGCATGCCTAGCAAGGAATTGGACATTAAAATAAATTCTCCTACTTTAAAGCAAATATTAAATCAGATTGCAAATAAGGATGTCAAAAGAGCTAGGGAGGTCTTAAGCTTCTATGAAGACTTTGATAATTGTGTGACTGAACTTAACAGGGTCATGAAAAAAGGAGGTTATGTCTGTTTTGTTGTAGGGAATAGGACAGTCAAGGAAATTAATATCCCTACTGACTTAATCATGACAGAAATGTTCAAGGCAAAAGGAAAATACAAGCATATAACAACTTATGTAAGGGATATACCATTCAAAAGGATGCCTAAGGCAAATTCACCTACGAATGAAAAGGGCAAGATAATAACGACTATGAACAATGAGTTTATCTTTATTCTTCAGAAGATTTAGGACCGTCAAATATGACTTCTTCCTTTTCGTATAATTCATGAATATGGTTCTTTCCAAGCCTAAATGCAGGTCCATGATCCCTGACTGGCTCATTTGGTTCTATATGCATCCTAAACTCAAAAACTATTAAGCCTTCATCAAGCAGTTTTTCAAAAGAGCCATCATTAAGGTGCGTAGATAGGATTGCTTTCTCATATCTAAAGTATTCTTCGCCTTTGATGGTTTTTCTATCTGCAAAGACGATTAGCAGATTCTCATATAACTTCTTCTTTATGCAGTCCATTAACTCCTTTATATCAAAATAAGCGATTGTGCCATAGTCTCTTTGAATAATATTGAGCCTGCCTGCCTTTTTGTTTACTTCTAGCTTAAACCCATTACGGTCATACTCTTTTGTAGTAATGGTTATTTTTAGGGCTGGTCTCTTATTCTTGTCTTCATAGCCAAATTTATGAATTATCTCTTTTGTCGTTAACGGATTCCACTTGGGGGTCTTAGTTATTAATGAAATTCTTGAAGATGCATTTTTCCTTTGTGATTTTAGCTCTACAGGCAGACCCTTGTAGACTAGGTCTGGCTCTCCTTTATTATTCTCTTTGATACCTAGCTCTGTCTCTAGGGTATAGCCTATACCAGTGTTATCTTCCCTTAAGGATCTAATGAATCCTCTCTTGTATAGTTTCTCGAGTTCTACAACGATATCGATGTTTGGAAGTGCCATGATGAAGATGGAAAATATTAACCTTTATAATTCTTATGCTATTCCATTTTTTAGTTCAAGAAGCGCCTAATCCCTAACAATTATGGGCTGTTCCAAGCAGCCAGATACCCTCATCCGCCCCCTGCAAGCCTTATCTCACTCGAATTCAAAGCATCCGCAACGCCCGACTAATTCCCCATTTCATGGAAGAGGAGTTTTTATTAACTACTAATCAGTAATTACTAATCGAAGCATTTAAATATGTTTTATATCTCTTTTAGCTCCAAATTGGTGAGCTAAAAATGAATATTGGAGAACTCAAAAAGGTAAGGGGCATATTCTTCCCGGCAATAGCTTTGCAAATTATTACTGGGTTTAATGTTTATAATGGTGATACTAACTTTGATATACCAATGGCGAGGTAGCAATAAGTTATCTGCATGAAGATTTAATCGAGGGAATTCCTCATTTTAATAAATTTAATGAACTGGAATTCATAACCCAAAAGCTTATATATGAGTATACTGTTTACACTTAGTATACTTAGTGGAAATGGTAGAAATGCAACAAACAATAAATTCAAAGCCTGTAGAATCTATTATAGATGATAATCAATTAAGACCGATTATAAAACAATTGCATTCTAATCAGAAAACAATCAAAATAGATACCAGGGTTTGGGTAGCATTAAGAAGTATGAAAAAAGAGAACGAAACATTCAATGATATAATTAAAGGGCTGATTAATCAACGAACCGTTTCTTCTGAGAAGGGGCAAATATCACTGATAAATTACAGTCGAAAATCTTCCTTTGTAGAAGTAGGCTATAACTATAAGAATATAGGAATCGAATTTGAATATAATGATGTAAAAACCCAGCAGATGAATTTTACTCTTGATATAAAGATAAATAAAATCTTCTTCGGCAAGCAGAGATTTAATCCTTCGATATTCTTTGGAGTAGATTCGATGCACAAGCATCTAAATAAAGTCTACCTTAATCTTTATCTTAAGTGCATATCTCTTGCTTTGGAAAAGGAGTTTAGGGCCTCAAATAGAATGTATTCTGACAAAGATTTTGAGGACATCTCTAGATGGAGGAAACTATATTACGATTATAACTTAAGCGAAGACTCATTCATCCGCGATATCGAAGACTCATTAAAGCTTAGTGAAGAAGAAAAGCCCGATGAAAAAATAAAACAAAGCATAAAAAAATCAGTCTCTGCCTCAATCTGGAAGGACATCATATGAAGAAGTTCCATTTCACTCCTACTTATTTCCATAAGCTTATTCTAGATGACAGCTCTTCCAAAATAAGGATATCCATAAAAGAACTGCCAAGCATAGAGGTTTCAGAGGAAGATTATTCCTTGCGCATCGAAACACGACATGAAGCTGCAAAGGTAATTCACCGTGAGTATGCAATAGAGCACCATTCTAAGCAAAAGAAGCATAATTGCCCTCATCTGCAATTCAAGTTCCATACAGAGGAGATAGGCGCGTTCTGGATACAACTTGACTTTGAAGACAGCGATGAATATGAAAGGGCAATAAAAGGCTTTATCTATAAGGTCAAGGGCGTCTTAAGAGATCTAGAAAGACTGAAGCCCGGCATAGTTGAGGAATTAATGGTACTTAATGAAGTCGATAAGCTGAAAGACGATGGGGATTTCCTAATCCAAAAGATACGCGAAAGCCTTGACAATTCCCAAATCGAGTTTAAGGATTATGGGAATACCAAAGAAGAATGCAGGAGTCTTGGGAAAAATCCGCTCCTGCTTGAATTCTTGGGCAAGGATAATGTCCAGAAGATAGTCAAAAGCTGTAACGGTATTGTAGGGAAATGAAACTGAAGCATAGGCTAGAACTTGCATTCGTGTCCAGATTCAGAAAGCTGCCGTTATCCACGCTAGATGACGTGATTGACGTCGTGAGCCCCGGCCTGCTTAAAGATAATATTGACATCTGCTATCATTTTAATGCGTTCAGGAACAGGTTTGGCCACTTGGAGTCCAGGCGCGCAGAGATGACAATCGCCTACAATCGCACTGCAAGGGAGCTTAGCATCTGCAATATCGACGTGTACGGAGAGCATAGGGGCAAGGGATACGGTCGGCTCCTCGTGCGGGCAACAGAGGACGCGGCAATAGCGCTCGCGGCAAGGAAGGTAGTCGCGATTAACAGCACCAACAACACCTTCTGGGAGCATATGGGATACACTCTGATCGACGAGGACGACTGCCCCACTTATGAGCGCATGATATTCTTCTGAAACTCCACCTCCTTAACCCGATAATCCTTAGCGCGCCAAACAATAATTTATTTAAACTGCACTATCCCTTAAATACCTATATGAAGAGGCTGATTCCCATATTAGTGCTAGTTGTAGCTATATTTGCGGCGGTCAATATGCTCGCCATCTCCGCTGACCAGTATGAGACTGACAATAGCTTCACTCTCTCTAAGAATATTCCCACAAACGCCAGCAGGCAGCAGCACAACTTCCATGCTTCAGGAGACGTGGATTACGTCAATTTCAGCGCCGATGCAGGCTCAACATACGTGATAGAGACGCACCTGATAACATCTGCAAGCATAACCGACACCGTGCTCAACCTTTACAGCACTGACAGCACTACGCTGATAACCTCCAACGATGACGTGATTTCCGGAGACCTGAGATATTCAAGGATTATCTGGAAAGCGGCTTCAACAGGCACGTTCTTCGTAAGGGCGATTGAATATTACAATACTTCCGACGGCGTTTATGATATCTCAATAACCAAGCTTGGCGAACTTGCCGCTACCTTCATCTCGCCTACAGCCAATGCAAACGTCACGAGGAATGGGCTGTTCAACGTGACTGCGCAGCTTACATGCTTCAATGGCACGTGCCTAAATATCACTGCATATCTTGACCCCAAAGAGGTCATCCCCGAGGGAGTCATCGATGTGGAAGTCACAGACCAATTGGATGAGAATAAAGCAGTGCCTGTCATCGTTTATCTTAAGGGCGAACAGGACTCATCCTCCGATGATATTGACAGACAGATGATACATTCGCAGCAGGAGAAAGTCCTATCGGAGATAGACGGCGAGTCTTTCCTTTCCGGCCCTGACTTCGATATGAAATATCGGTACACAAGCATCAATGCAATTGCGGGAAACATAACCAAGGGCGGGCTGAAGAAGCTAAGGGATAATCCCGATGTGCTTAAGGTCGCTTATGACGAGCCTATGCATATATACCTTGACAGCTCCGTGCCTGCAATCAACGGGGATGACGCATGGGCGGTGCAGTACGGAGGCAGGAACATCACCGGCGCAGGCGAGACCATCTGCATAATCGACACCGGCATCAATTACACCCATCCTGACTTCGGAAACTGCGCATACACCAGCAACATCAATGACGGGTCGTGCGCTAAAGTGATAGGCGGGTACGATTTCGTCAATGGCGACTCCAATCCGATGGACGACCACAGCCATGGCTCGCACGTCGCTGGCATTGCCGCATCCAATGATACTACCTATAGAGGAGTCGCGCCTTACGCCAATCTCGTCGCCATAAAGTCCTGCAATTCTGGCGGTGCCTGCACATCCTCAAATGTCATATCCGGAATTGACTGGTGCATCAGCAATAAGTCGGTGTATAACATATCAGTAATCAGCATGAGCCTCGGCGAAGACGATTCGAAATACAATGAGCATTGCAACGAAAGCGAGGCGCCTTACATAGAGTCCGCGTACGATGCTGGAATCATAGTGACTATCGCTGCCGGCAATGATGCATACACTGACGGCATATCAACCCCGGCATGTTCTCAGAGAGCAACATCCATCGGCTCGGTAACCGATGCTGATGCATTAAGCAGCTTCTCTGACAGGGGAATAATACTTGACCTTCTGGCTCCAGGCTCTTCCATAACCGCCACCAAAAATACAGGCGGGCACTTTCAACAGAGCGGGACATCCATGTCAACGCCTCACGCGGCCGGAGCGGCGGCGATGATAGCGCAGGCTGGAAAGCTCAGGTTCAACAGGACACTCACCCCATTGGAGATAGAGCATATCCTGAAATACAACGCGGTTAACGTCTATGACTCCGGCTCCAACCTCAGGTTTCCTAGGATAGACGTCTACAGCGCAGTCAATGCTAAAGGAATAATATCTACCAACGTATCAGCTCTCCCGTTCTACACGTTGCATTCAAACCCGTCCAACGCCACCTGCCTCGACTGGCTCACCGACGGCCAGACGTGCAACATCACATGGACTGTCAATGCGACTGGCGACGCGAACACGACTTGGGAATTCTTCGCCGCCTACATAGGGAAGTACAATTATAACACCACTCCGCCAATCAACATCTCCATATTTGATTCATATGTCACGCTGCTGAAGGCGTCCGACTTCTATAACGGCCCCAACATGACGCTGAACTGCTCGGCCTACACCGCGTCAGGGCTTTCCAACGTCACGCTCTACACCAACGTGGAAGGCTCATGGCTCAGGAACGCCACAATCAACATCTCAGGAGTCAGCAACGAGTCGAACTTCTCTCTCTACAATCTCGCGGACGGCACCTACATATGGAACTGCCTGGCCCGGGACACCAACAATCTAGCCATCTGGGCTCCGCAGAACTACACTTTCAATGTTGACACTGTGGCCCCTTCAATAATCCATATTAACAAGACGTCCACAATAAGTTTCGGAAGCTACCAGAACATCTACGCCAACGTGACTGACGCGTTCATAAGCTCTGTGAACATATCCATCTCAGGCCAGAACATCACCCTTATCAACCTGACCGGCAGCCAGTACAATTATACCAGATTTGATTACGCAAACGGCACGGTCAACTTCAGCATCTTCGCATTGGACAGGCTAGGCAACCTTAACGTTTCCTACGACTCCTATTTCGTCAACGACACGACCGATGCGCCTGAGATATATTCTGTAACTATAGCCAACAGCACGCTGCCATACGGCAATCAGCAGACCATATCCTCCATCATCCTTGAAAGCTACCTCCTGTCATCCATATTGCTAAACCATAACGGGACGAACGTCACCATGATGAATGCCTCTTCCTACAATTATACTTATTCGTGGAACACATCGCAGTGCGGAAATGTCGAGTACAAGGTCTATGCGCAGAATATTCTAAACTATTCGGCGCTGTACACCTCATCATTCAACACGACCGGATGTTGCGGCAACAGCATGTGCGAGTCCGGAGAAAGCTGCGGCTCGTGCAGCAATGATTGCGGCGCATGTGCAACAATAACTTCCTCAAGCACCGGCGGCGGCGGAGGCGGAGGAGGGTCGTCTGCACCTCTCTCGAATGTAGGATTCCTGTTCAACAGAGCTACGCCGGATAGTCCTATAGAGATAGCAGTCAATTCAATCGCGATACCTGTCAAGGGTATAGAGATTAAGATAACAGAGGCCGTCGAGTCCGTAAGGGTCATTGTGAATGCACTGCCTGTCAAGCCAGAGAGCGTGCCTTCCGTAGATAATGCCGTCAGCTATGTCGAGATATCCTCGAATCAGCTTTTGGGGAAGGTCGACAGCGCAAAGATCGATTTCGAGGTCTCTGGCTCCGATATAGAGAAGAAAAGCATCAACCCTGAAAATATAGTGCTCATGAGGTACACATCCGGATGGGACGAGCTGCCGACAATATATCTAGGAAAGGTAGGGGACGCGCACAAGTACTCATCCATAACCCCTGGATTCTCTTACTTCGCCATAGCGGAGTCAAGCTCGCCAAAGGCCAAGCACGAAATCACTGCGTCAAACAATACTGGCGCCGAGAAGATAGCAGAACAGCCATCAGCACCGAGCGCGAGCCGCAGTCCTGCCAAAGAGGCTCCCGCCCCTGAACTGCCCGACTATTCAAAAATAATAATGCTCATCGTTATAATAATACTCTTGCTGATGCTTTCCTATCATCCTATAAAGAAAATGATTGAAAGGCGAAGAGCGAAAAATAAAAAGATATACTCCCCTTAATGCAGGCCTTTCCACTCTTTCAACGCCAGCGCGTACCTTTCAAGGTTGCCCGTGTCGAACCACTGGCCCGTGAAGTGGTAGCCGAAAAGCTTCTGGCTCGTGGCTATCTTGGGGAATATCTCCTTCTCCATCATGCAGAACCCTTCAGGTATCATGTCGATGATGTCAGGCTCCATGATGTAAAGCCCTGCGTTGATGAGGTTTGACGGCGGGTCCTTAGGCTTCTCGATGAACTCCATTATTTTCGTCCCCTGCATCTTGGCAACGCCGTACGCTGTCGGGTCGGCCACAGTAGTCAATGCTATAGTGACCTTCGCGTTGTTGTCCTTGTGGAACAGGTACATGTCGATAAGGTCGATGTCCTTCAGCTCGTCAGCGTTGCAGACTATGAACGTCTCGTTGAGGTACGGCTTCGCCAATCTCAACGGGCCCGCGGTGCCCAGCGGCTCTTTCTCCTCCAGGTAATGTATCTTGACGCCGAACTTCGAGCCGTCCCCGAAATATTCCCTGAACTTGTCGGCCTTGTAGCCTATCGACAGGAATATCTCGTTCACCCCGTACTTCTTGAGAAGATCTATAGTGTGCTGGATGATGGGCTTGCCCTGCAGGGGTATCATTGGCTTCGGTATCTCGTCAGTGATTGGCTTGAACCTCGTGCCCTTGCCGCCCGCAAGGATGACCGCCTTCTTGATCTTGCTGTTACCTAATGACCTCAGAAGCAAAAGCTCGACGGCGTGGCTCCGGTTCTTTATTTGGTAGCCGTCCACCGTCTTGTCTATCTGCTCGATTATGTTGGTCTCGATAGTTAAAGTTACTCTCTCTTTCATTTCAAATTGAAAATCGTGTTTGTTATATAAACTTTATGATTTACTAAGAAATTTGTCGACACATTCGAGACTCAATTCCTCTGAGGTGACATACCTCACATGGAATTCGGCTGTATATATGTCATTGATCCTGCTACTATTAATCCCTATGTACAGGTTAATTCTATTAATTTTTACCGGATAAAACACGTTAACAAAGTTACCTTTGGCTCCGCATGCAGCACCAACTGAAAAAGTTTTCTCGTTCGGCATCCCGCAGTAAATAGCCCTTAGCCTTATTCCCTGAACGCTGCCCGCAATCATACCGCTGGGAAGCTTCAATACTTTAGGAACTAATAGTTCACTCAGTTCGCCTACTTTTAAGGTACGGATGCCCTCTCTCATTCAAATGAAAATAATATTGGCATGGATATATAAGCCTTTCTTCTCTTTTTGCTAAATTAAAACTTCAGATCGCAGTTTTCTATCATCAATAGCCAAAATTTCCGGGGTTGACGTAATGCAATTTGTCAAGCTCGTACACTACTGACTCAAACGCCCTCTTCCCATGCTTCCTGAACGTGGCGTACGCCTTCTCCAATTCTTTATCGTTGCGGAACTTCGGGACTATGCTGAGGAAGAGGTTAGGGCCTATCATCTTTTCTAAGCTGCCGAGCATGCCTCTCCTCTTCTTGCTTCCCGAGTACCTGTCCCATATGAGGAGCTTGGCCTCATTGACCTCTATCTTATACCCTGTCCTGCCTAATGCGTATCTTTCCAATTGGCTGATGACATTGTCGCGGTTATTCTTCCTCTCTTCCTTAGAGAATCCCTTGTACCTTATCGCTATCTCCATGATGACTTCCTGAATCTTCTCGCCGAAAGCCTTGTGCTCGAGATATATTCTCTCCAATCTGCTTCCCCTCTGGATATGGTCCTGTACGAACCTGTCGGCTATTCTGTCGCCTATCAGGTCGCAGGCGGTCTCGTTTATGGGAAGGTTGCGGAACATAGACTCGTACATCCCTCCTGTGACGAAGAACAGTGTGTGCGCCCCCTCGTGCGCCCATGTCTGGACCAGGCTGTGAAGATGCTCAGGGTCCTCGTCGAGGAAAATCATGAAGTACGGGGCGAAACCCTTTATCTCGCTGACAGTGGCCGCGTACCTTGGCGATTTCTGTATCTTGAAATGGCTGTTCAGGCGGTTCAATCTTTGAAGGTCGTGCTCGCTCAATTTCGGCTTCTTCATCAGCTCGGAAAGCTCCTTGAACTGCCTTGACCTGTGAAGGAATGGTGAAAAGTTGTAGAGGTCTTTCCTTTCAGCTATGTAAGTGAGCGCTCTCTGGTCTGATTTCGAGAGTTTTGCTAGGATGTGCTTCTCGTACCTGTACCTCATCTCCCCTCTCTCGGAGACGATGACCGTATGGCCTAAGTCCATCTGGTAGGGCTTCTGGATGCCTATTTCCCTGTTGAAGTACCTGCCCATCGAGTGCTCTATCCTCTTCTCAAGGTCCGAGTAGACTGCCTTCTCCTTCTTTAAGAATGATTTCCTGTACCTTCCAGAAAGGTAATATTCTCCTATTTTAGAATAGTCGGTGATGCTTGTGGGCCTTCTCGCTATACTCTCGTATCCGCCTATCTCGCCGAGGTACGCCGGGCCGCAGCTCGACAATGCCAATGCGCCTGCAAGAATGATGGACGTTAATTTCATTAAGGATGGTGGTTGATTATTTCGGTTAATAAATATTTGCCCTCAACAGCCATTAGTAATAACTATAGGACTTAATCGCCTCTTCAATCAAGCCATAATCGCATTTTTTGTAATTTCTCTTTAGTGCATCGTATGAGACAAATGCTTCGGCAATCAGCGACTCCTGCCATCTAAGGTCAAAATGTGCCATTTGATTTCTACGTCTTGCAGTTAAATAGAACCGTTCAATCACAAATTCCAAGTCCTTAATCCTGAGAACCTCTTCCGTCTTGCCAATTTTAAGATGCTCTGCGCTTTCCCCCTTTTTTATGTATATGCCCGTTTCGCTGTTAGGCGGATAATATGTAGCGCCACGATAGCCGACCATAGAACTGCCAGATGCGATTCTTCCCCATAGCGTATTATTTATCTCTCTCCATTTCCCGATGGCGTTGGATACGCTGGCAAAATCCTCCTTCTCAAGAATTATGTAGTTCTTTATCTTCGGGTCAGCGCTTATCCTGCCTAGCCTATTCCTGAGCGCGACGCATTTCCTCGATAGCAAAACATTAACATAGCTCTTCTCAAACAGTTCAGCAATAAGAGCTCCTGAATCATAAAATCCCTTGATTTTTTCTAGCATCTTAAGTTGTCTCCTTTAAATTTTGTGCTTCAATATGTAGTCAAACACCTTGCCGCTCTCGATGGTCTCAAACAATCGCGTCAAGTATTCATGGTTCAGGCAGACTGCCATCTCCCTTGGCTCAATGAATCTTTCCTTCTGTGATGGGAACCATTTGTAGCCGTACGTATATTCAAATCCGTCTGCATCTTTAATAGTGCGAAATTTTCCATCTTCAATATGTACGCGCGCATTTGTGATATAAACATGCGACCAGTATGCGACGCCATCGTCTGTCTTCGGCGGGTGTCCCCATCCGCCCTCATAAATTCCAATGGATCCCTTGCTCAACAGTAATGATCCTTCATCCGTCTTCAGGAACTCGCCTTTCCAATCGAATATCTTTCTGCAGATACCGAGGTTCGTCCTGAGTTTGTCTTCTCTCAGCTTTCTTTCTTCATCCTCAGATGCTTTTCTCCTCTGCTCAGCTTTCTCTTCCGCCTTACTCTCTTCTTCAAGCCTCCTTTCGAGCTCGTCCCTGAAATGCTTTGGTATTTCCATTGTTATGCTCCTTAACGGGATGTCACTGGTTGTGCTTCAAGGTGCTTGTTGAACTTCAATATGTCGTCGTACACCCTGCCGCTCTCGAGAGTATCTAGGAGTTGCGTCAAATAGTCCTGCTTCAAGTAGACTGCCATCTCTCTTGGTTCACGGAATCTTTCTGTATAAAGTGGTGGATACGACCTGTAGCCCCCAATATATTTAAGTATATGTACGCGCGCACCTGTGATAGAAACCCTCGACCAGCATGCTGAACTTTCAATTTTGGAATCATGCTCCCACCCGCTTATATAAATGTTCACTAAATTATACTTTCTGAATTCCGCATACAGTAAGTTCACTTTTTCTGTTTTCAGGGATTCATCTTTCCAATCAATCAGGAATCTGTCTTTCCAATCGAATATCTTTCTGCAGATTCTTAGTTTAGCTTCGAGCCTGGAATCCTCTTCCGTCTTACTCTCCTCTTCGAGCCTCCTTTCGAGCTCGTCCCTGAAATGATTTGGTATTTCCATACATCCCTCTAAGCCTATTCTTATATAAATAATATCTTGATAAAATTATTCTTATGAGAATAAAACATAAGCCAGAAGCGGGAATCCATAAACTTTAAATACCATATCGTATGATGTATGATACTATAAGATAGTCATTCGAATGAGGAGGTGAAATGATGGCTGTCAAGGTTACTATCGTCGGCGCAGGCACCATCGGATACCGGGTGCTGCAGACCGCCTTGCTTCAAGGTGATATCGAGGTCATGGGCATCACGAAGAGGAATTTCGACGATGCCGAAGGCCAGTACCTCGCAAAGAATTACGGTCAGTTCATATTCCCAGTCTCAGATTTGGAAAACAAAATAATGGGCTCTGATGTGGTTGTCGATTGCACTGACAAGGCTTTGCATCTTAACATGCCCATATACTTGAATTACCCCAACCTGAAAGTCATCATCCAGGGCGGTGAGGACGACAAGCAGGCGGACATGTTCTTCAACTCGTACATCAATTACGATGCGGCCAAAGACGCAAGGATACTTCAGATAAACTCGTGCAACGACACCAACTTCATAAGGATATACCATGCATTATCATCTTTACCAATTACGTTCGGCGTCTGGTCATTGTGCAGGCGCTCGGCAGACCCGAAAGACTCGAAATCCGGTCCAGTGAACGCCTTGGATGCCGCTACGAACACCCATCACGCCAAGCACGTCATGAGGACGCTCACGAATCTGCCGCTCGTCTCAAACGCCTACAAGGCGCCTGTGACTGAGATGCACGCGCAGATACCAACGTTGGCATCCACAGCCAAAGTCAGCGTAGATGATGTCGTTGCTATGCTGAGCAAAGTCCCAAGGATAGTCCTGGTGAGCAAGAACAGGATGGCTGACGACAAGAAGACGCCGTACATGCCCACCACAGCTGAAATCCGAGAGTACGGGAGGAAGCTGAACCATTCAGGACGCTTCGGCGACATATACGAGTCCGTCATATGGAAAGATCTCATCTCAGTAAACGAGATAGACCCGTTCAGGGACGGACGCAAACTTTACCTAATATCAATCCCGACTGCCGTGCACCAGGAGTCCATTGTCATACCTGACAACATCGACGCGATACGCGCACTGTCAGGCACAATGGCCGCGCAGGAGTCAATAGCCGCGACAGATAGAAACCTTAGTATAGGCAAGGGATGGTAACAAGCATAATATAAGGAGGAAATTAAAAATGGAGACTGCAAACGTATTTCAGGCTAGGAAGATATTGGAGGAGATTGCCGGAGAGGACCCGTTCACAAAGGTGCCTTCGCATGTCGTAAGCACTGGCCTGAAGGCTGTATTGGGCGACGAGTATTACGCAGACATCCTGACCAAGGACGTCAGGACATATGGCCAGTACAGAAATATTGTAGGTATGTACGCTGCTGACAACTACTGGGACTGAGCTTTTTTTGGCTTTCTTAGCCAATCTTTTTCTTATATTTTTTAGAATTGGATAACCTTTATATACCGATAAGCAATACCAACAACCTGAATGGAAAGCCGCAGGGATTTCATGAAACTTTTCGCCGTTGGCTCTTTGGCCACATTAGGCGGCTTGTTGCAGGGCTGTTCTCTTAAGCCTCTTGCTTACGTCCATGAGATGTTCCAATCCAAGCCTTATCATATAGAAAAAGCCCTTAGGGAAGAGCGACTCGCTGTCAACACCAGCCATAGCCTAAGAAGGTACAAGCCACTCCCAGGAGACCCGTACACGCGTGAGTCAGAACTGGTTACCCTGGCGCGAAAGGAAAAGGTCGAGGAGAGCTTCGTCTACGCCCAGCCTGAAAATGCATGGTACGAAGTAGGCATACAGTTCAAGAACGATGCGGAGACGCCAAAGCACAAGGAGGAAGGGCATAAGCACGAAGGGCCCAAGGAAGAGTACGCCAGCAGGACGCTTGACAATGTCGTGCTGATGTTCTCAGGCGACCCGAGGTTCAGGCCCATACCTAAAGCCAGCTCAATAGTTTTTTATCATTTCCATCCTGTATACCTGAGAGCCAGCAACATATCGTATCTCGGAGAGAAGATGAGGCGGAAACTGAGACTGTACAAGGACATGGAAGACTGGATATACAGTGCCTGCATCAAGCCTGCGCCCCCCTCGTTCGGGGACTATTATTTCGGCGAGCTCATTGCGCACAGAGCCGGCAGAAAGGGCATCAGGCTGGTGGAAAGGGTCGCTGACCATTCTGGCGTATGGGAGTTCAGCTATAGCCGGAAATTCAATGAGGCGCTGGCCAAGGCGGACAATCGGAAACTTAACCTGCTGACAGAAACCATTTCCAAGGCAGTGGATTCCGCGGACAGGTCGATGATATTCAGCGAGAGGCACTTCACGCCGGAAGATTTCATGTTGCATCTCAAGGCATCATTGCAGCAAGCAGGGCTTGAAGGCGACGAGGCAGAGCTGAGCTACACGCCAATCGGCAAGCCGTTCAGGCCGTCAAGGGAAGAGTTCAGGGAATACTTAAGGAAGAACAGGCTTATCAGATAATCTTCTCCGTGGCCGTTGCGGAATCATTCCCCACTAAGGACCACGATGAATTTCTCGTCAGGAAGCCTCACATTGAAGCAGCCTTTCTCGTCAACAACAACGCTGTAAAGATAGAATTCACCATCGTCCCTCATCCCGTTGCCGTTACCATCATAGTATAGTTTCCTGTTCCCGTAATCCCTATTGTCGCAATAATCCTCGCTGCCGTCAGCGTCAGCCTTCAGCTGCCAGGCCTTCACTGTCATCAGCCTTGAGAAGTCGGCAATCTCGTCGCCTTCCCTCACGAAATACACCTCTTGGCCAGTTATATAATCATTTGTTATCAGCTCGCCGGTCTTCACGTCCGTAACCTTGTAATAGAGCGATGAGCCCACAATCACGCTGTCCAGGCCGTCCCTTAGGACCACATATCCAGTGAAGTTGTTGCCGCTGAACAGGAAAAAGCCCAATATGCTCAGCGCAAGCACATTCATTATGATTATCCACTTCTTCATATCTACAGAATAAATCAATAAACTATTTATACCTTTCTGCTCTATTAAACTGCTATGCAAGAGCTTCTCAAGCACGTGGAGCACATCCCTCTGGGAAGTGCGAGAGGGCTAGTCTTCCTTGACACTTGCTTCATAATAGACTCATTGTCGCATCCAGACAAGGTAAGCCGGCTGCTAAAAATAGGGAAGCTCGCATTGACGTCATTCAATGTCGAGGAACTGATGCATGTCGAGCATAGGCTGCATCATGAGATAAGGAAGAACATGAGGCTGTTCCTGAGGCATGACGATTTCAAGATTGTGGACATACCTGTACATCCTGGCAGCCCGGAGTCCGAGAAGAGTTTCGTTAGGGGGATAGACAATGACCTCCTGCTCAACGTCCCCGACCCGAGCGACGCTGTGCTCATCGCAGCTGCCATAACTACAAAATCTACAATCCTGACGAAAGACAAGCATCATCTCTTTACCACGAGATTGGAGAATTTCCTGAACAAGTACGGCATAAAGGTCTACAAGGACCTGCATACGCTCACCGGCTAATCATTCCTGCAACGAGCTTCTCGGAGGCTCCCACTCGAAGCCGTAAAGGCCCCTGCATTCTGTGCATTTCTCTGTATGCTCGTCAATTATCTTCTTTATTCTAGCATCCCTAATTTTTTTCTTTCTGTACATGTCAAGCAGCAAAGGGTCGAAATCGCATCCCCTGCTTAGTATCTGGTTTACAGACCTCTTAAGATAAGTCCAAAGCATGCTACCTTCCCTATAGTCCCTGCCCAACAGCGCAGATACCCTTTCCCTTACTATCTTGTTATTGTTGATCTTCTCGAAAGCATTGTTGTCGCCCATCTTGTAGACGCAGATATTTTTTGACCCTTTCTTGTTCAAGTATGCGAACTGGCTGACATCAGTCAATCCGTCTCCTATAGTGATTATGTTCCTGTAGTCTAGCGTGTACTCATTATGGCCCATGACCCTGTTGACATTCTCCTTGCCGCCTTTTGCCACCTCTATTGCGCTGTGACTCTTGCTGAACGGCGTCATTATCCTTGCGACGCTGTCAAGGACTGCTGGCTTGGAAGGGTCATACATATTCGCCAAACTCACCATCTCGGTGCCATAAACTCCATCAACGTATTTGGCTACCGGATTTCCAAGAATCATCTCCTTCAGTCCGACGCTGACTATGTAGTATTTCAACTCGCAGTCGCCTTCAAACTCTTGCTTGAGCTTCTCGAAAAACTCCGGAACGCCCGGAGCCATCCTGATGTACTGGCCGAAATGCCTCAGGTCATCGTTCGTTACGTTAGGGAAAACGCCTGCCCTTATATCGTGAAGCATCTGGGAGACATAAGCCACGCCGTTGTTCGGCTCGCCCCACCTGTCCACTATCCTGAAATAGTCAGAAGGGCTGTCGAAAGTTATCACGTCGCCATTCTTGTCCCTCAATCCATGGTACGCCCTCTTGACATTGTCCATGTAATGCGCTATCAAGGGCTCTTCCATGTACTCTTCTGTCAGCGTGAGGTCAAAGTCGAGAATTATGGCTATCCTCTTTTCCAACGGGTACTGGTTGTCTGCCATTGATGGATGATAAATTTCATGCATTTATAAAATTTTAGGTAAAAATTGATAAAACCTTTTAAATTCGAGAATAATAAGTGTATATTAAATGAGCAAGGTCTGGCTTAAGTCATACACGCCTGAAATTGAGTCGCTGGTTGAGGCTTATTACCATAAGGCGTTCAGGCGGAATATACCTAACACTATGGAATCTATAACCCTGCTATCAAAGAAAGAGCTTAAGGCCAAATCCGTCAAGGCAGGTTTAGGGCCGTCACCTCTAGACGGTTTTTTGGATACGCACTATGATTCAAATCATGATGTATATAACATATATTCCAGAAGAGGTTTCTTTGAAGATATAATCGAAATTTTAGGCCATGAGCTATTTCATCTATATCTTCGCGAGCAAATCCATGCGGGCAAGGTCGAGCCCAAGAATATTGAGGATTACGTCATAGACGAGGCTTTCGCACAGTTAGGCTCATGGTATTTCCATGGTCAGCTCTATAACGATGATAAATTGCGCGAAGCATATTCTGTCAAGGAGTTCGATAAGTCTCTGCCTAGAGCCAAAGAGCATCGGAGAGGCTACATGCTGACGAATATCTTGGTCGAGATGTTCTATCCCAGATATTTCACGCCAGTTAAAAGACTGCTTCTAGAGGCAACAATTGATGAGATTGCAGATGTTTCTGGCCTGCATAAGCGAAAACTCCGGAAGAAGTAACCTTTAAATATACATCATTCTTATTCTCTGCATATGGACGATTTCAAGCAAGTCATAGTCGTGCGCAGCGACCTTAAGATGGACAAGGGAAAGATGTCCGCTCAGTGCTGCCATGCTTCTGTGGAATCTACATTGAAGTCCGACAAGGAAAACATCTGCGGATGGAAAGACTCGCACATGAAGAAGGTCGTGCTTAAGGTTAAAGACCTCCCTGAGCTATTGAAGTACAAGAAACTGGCTGAGCAGGCCGGCCTTAAGACTGCATTGATAACCGACGCAGGAAGGACCGTGTTCAACAAGCCCACCATAACTTGCCTTGCCATAGGGCCAGATGAAGAGAAAAAAATAGACGCCGTCACCGGCGACCTTCAAATGCTTTAACCTTTTCGCCAAAAAGTCTATATTCTGAACTCTAGCAAGAGTTAGGGTATAGATGAATTAGCATAAGATATGTAAGCCACAAGGGCAGAGAACAAGGGCGCTGAGAACAGAAGGGTGTATTTTGCTTTTAGGAATTATTAGATATTGACAACTATATTATTATGATTGATGATTGAACAGGCAGTAGGACATATATATTCTAGAACTACTGGACACGACAAAGACGCGCAGAGCTTATAAACTTCTTTTTCTATATATAGATGAAAGATGAAAACCTACAAATTCAGGCTTTATCCGAGCAAGGAAATTGAGCATAAGATGCTTAGGACTCTTGACCTTTGCAGGTTCACTTATAATATGCTTCTTGATGAGTTAGGCTTCTGGGATAATATCTCAAGGTATGAGCTGCAGACAAGGATTGCTGATTTGGAGATATGCTATCCTGAACTTAGGGAAGTCTATTCAAAGGTTTTGCAGTATGAGAATTATAGGCTGTTCTCTAATCTGAAGGCGCTTACTGAGAGCAAGAAAAAGGGAAGAAAAGTCGGAAGAATGAGGTTCAAGGGCAAAGGCTTCTTCAAGACTTTTGCCTATAATCAATCTGGCTACAAGTTAATGATTACAGGCAAGAGATGCCAAACACTCAAGCTCTCAAAGATAGGGAATGTCCAGATACGGTGCCATAGGAACATAG
>CAYHOW010000002.1:0-33948 GCA_964358335.1 Candidatus Woesearchaeota archaeon | reverse complement strand
ATACCCTAACTCTTGCGAGAGTTCAGGATCTAGACTTCTTGGTTTTTGGTTAAAACTGAGTGACCTATTCAGGCTGAGCACCATCCGCCCAACCATAAATGTTTTATACTGAATTCATTTTTATTTATAAGGGTTATGGCTAAAAAATATGATTTTTGGATAAGGATGGCTGCTCTAGCCATATTGCTCGCATCAATCACCGGATGCACGCCCACCACTATAGACCCATATTCCGGAAGCTACGATTTCCAAAGCATAATGGAGAATTCTGGAATCGACAAGGAAACGCTGGCCAACGGCCTCTACAACAATTTCAAAAAATCGGACGACAAGAGAATAAAGGGAGAGAACTTCCTTATACTCGGCAGGATAACAGGCGAGCCCAGGTTCGTCGATGTGGCAAGCGACTATTTCTCCAAAAGCGAAGAGATGAACGAGGAGAAAGGGAGCAGGGAAGAGCGCGCCCTCCTGTACGAGACGCTCGCAAGCCTCCTCGGCAGCAAGTACTATCATGCCAAGGCGGCATGGCACTGGAAAATCCTTAATAACGAGTTCAGGTACAAGCTCAACAAGGACCTGGCCCTGGGCAATGAGCCACAGCTGGCGTTCGATACTGAGCCACTGCAGCCCAGCCTGATAAAAACTGAAAATCCCAAATCCATAAAAATAGGCGAGTCAGACATCCTGCTGTCGAAAGATGATGTTTTAGTCTCCCAGGCAGACAGGGTCACAAGGGACTGGCTATCGTACCAGATACAGAACCCTGAAAGCGACAGCCTGCTAAGCCTGTTCTCCGAAAGCCTGAGCTACAAAAAAGAGGACCTCATGCCGGAGATAGGATGGCACGAGGGGGCAAGAATAAAAGAGATGAAAAGCGTCACCGGATTAAAGCATGTCGTGGCGACCGGAACCATACTCGCCAAAAAGGACGGGAAGTGGTATGCGCCAAACGAGAACGGAGTGTTCATGTTCGAAGTCCCGGAAGACAAAGTTAATTATCCAACCACCAGGCCGTTCGGAGACAACCTGGCAATGGCCATAGACACGCACGGCATCAACATGATTGTCGAGCAGGCGATAAGGAACAAGGCCACAGTAGCCATCGGCAGCTGCGACCATCCAGAAAAGGCAAAGGCGGCAAAATACCTCAGCGACAGGGGGATAAAGGTAATATGCAACACAGACAGGTACGTGCCTTTGCTTATCGGATCAGGAGCTAACGTCTTAGGCTCAGCGCCGTTCGAGAAGACCGACGGCAAGATAATAATAGGCAACAGGCCGACAGAAATAAAAATAGGCGAGCCCATAGTCGCGAGCGACGTGGATTCAAAAAAGTACGGCGTCGGATATTATGATACGCCTACAAGGTACTTCAAGGAGCTGGAAAGAAGCGCTAACATAAAGCTTAACCTGCACATAGTAAACATCACGGACTTCAACCAGCAAAGAGCAGTCATCGACAAGGCTGAAGAAGTCGATGCAAACATCATAGGAGTGAGGATATTCAATGAGAACGATTACCTTAACGTCAAGCTCTGGCTACAAAAAGATATAAACCACAAGGCAATACTGTTCCATTCTGAACCTTACCCTTACGGATACATCCTGGCAAGGGAATTCATCGCCCAGACTTCGTTCGATGATGTGAATCCAGTGATATTATGAAAAACAGAATATGGATATTGATTTTTGCAGGGCTAATCGCCAGGCTGCTGTTCCTATTCAAGCCTAACCCTGTATGGTGGGACGCTTCCATATATATAGGCATGGGCAAGTACATTTTCACGTGGGGACAGCTGGGCATATGGGAGCCGTTACGCCCCATGGTGATGCCATTGATCCTCGGCTCAATATGGAGAGTTGGCCTCGACCCAATACTAATAGGGAGGATATTGGAAATAATATTCAGCCTGGCCGCTGTCTATGTCACTTACCTCATAGGAAAGAAGTACCGAGGGGAAGAGGAGGGGCTGATAGCAGCGACCATACTGTGCTTCACCCCCGTGTTCTTTGAGTTCTCGTTCCACCATTACTCAGAGATACCTTCGACGCTGTTCGCGCTTCTGGCAGTATACTATTTCATGGGCAGGAGCATGATAGCTTCAGGCATATTGGCGTCGTTGGCATTCCTGACAAAATTCCCGCAAGGCATAGTGATATTCGTCCTGGGGCTGTGCTCTCTCACAAGGATAAGGAAATGCGCGAAATTATGCTTGGCTTTCCTATCATTGACATCCGCATATCTCATTTCAAACTATGCCATGTACGGCTCTTTCCTGAAACCTATCATTGACGGCAACTACATAATCAAATACGCAGGCATCTGGATATTCGCTCAGCCATGGTGGTTCTATATGTGGGAGATTGCCAAGCAGAATTTCCTTTACATCTTCGCCCTGATAGGCATATCCATTATACTGAAGAAAGGAGAGAGGCTTGTGCCCCTGTTAGCGATAATTTTCCTTGCCTATTTTTCGGCCACAGTGCACAAGGAGCCGAGGTTCATGATAATTTTCTTGCCTTACCTTGCGCTGCTTGCGGCCTTCGGCATAAGAAAGGTGTTCAGGCAGAGGTTCATTGTATATATCGTCCTCATAATATCCATAGCCCTGCTGTCCGTCAATCTTCCCGCGTTCCCTAATGCCTACGAAGGCAATGATGCTTTCTTCAAATACCTAGAGGGGAAAGAGGTCAATGGGGAAGTGCTGGTATCGCACCCTTACATAAGCATATATTCATCCAACCTGACGACGCCGATGTATTACATGGTCTTCGGCTCTGATTTGGCGAAGTACTGGACAGGATACATCGACGCGAATTATTCCAGAATAGAATATGTATTCATAGACACGTGCCAAGGCGGCATGCTATGCCCCCCATGGGACGGGACATGCGAAACCGAACGCGAAAAGCTGATATTGAAATCAGAAGAGAAATTCAAGAAAGAATTCTATGAAGAAAAAGGAAATTGCAGATATTACATATTCAAGAACAATCAGCTATAGCCCTCGCATTCAGGGGTTGGCTGCTTGTAATAGCTGCAGATCACTTTAAGTATCTGGCCTTCGGTCTGCATATCCTCATATTTTTTGTCCTCGATGATAAGCGTGGGGACCACCTTTATCTCATATGAAGCCTTCAAGATGTCTATCATCGCCTCATCCTTGAAATCAGCGTCCAATGCAAATACCAGCAGCTTATTCTCAAACTTGCTCTTAAGATGGGTCAATATGGTGCCTTGCGCGCCGCAGCTTTCGCAGCCCGCACCATAAAAGTATAGCAAGGTAACGGCGTCCATCGGGCATATCTCCTTAGCCTGTTTGACAAACATCCAGTACCTCAATTCCGCCAAGGTGTACTCTCTCCTTAGCAGGTTGAACTCTTCATTATTTCCGCTATAAGTGGCTTCATTATATTTCTCCAGCCTCTCCCTCATCTTGTCCAATTCGATTATATTCTTCTCCAACGTGGCGGTAGCCGCTTCGCAGTTGCCTTCGCTCTTGACCATGTCCATGTATAAGTATTGCATCTGCAGGCTATCGAAGTTAAGGTTCTGCACTCTGCTCTCCTGCGAAATGAAATCCGCCCTCTCATTATTCAGCAGGAATGTAAGGAAGACCCCGGAAACAAAGACCAATGCCGTTATGAATAACGCCAATATATACCTAGACCTGTTTATTTTTTCTCTTACCATTTTTGCACCTTACCTCTTAATAAGTCAACAAATATTCCCACCAGCACGAAGCTGGCCAGGAATGAATAAAGGAATAAATAAGCAGGGATAGAAACCAAGCTTAGCTTTGTAAACTTCTCATGGTTATACTTATGGGCGAAATATAACAGGAAGCCCGCCAATGACATTACGACAAACGTATAGAAGTAGCTGATAAAATCTAAGTCTAACAGGCGCAAATTCTTCAATGATTCAAACAGGAACGGCCTGATGTCGAAATTTATCAGGGATAAATTGTATATTCTATGGTACAATGGCCTAAAAATAGCGGTGTACAGCACAAAAGCCAACGAAGATACGACCAATATGCCTTCGACCAGCAATCTCGGCATCTGGATGTACGCGAAATCGCCGTAATCCTTGTTGAATGCCATCTTCCTGTAAGCGAACGCATTGATCAATGTGCCCTTATACCACCTATTTCTCTGCCTGTAGAACTGCTTGAATGTCCTGGGCGCCAATGTATAGACTACTGTGTTCGTGACTTGGACAATCTTGTAATGATGCTTCTGCAGCCTCAACGTTATCTCTAGGTCTTCTGTGAGATTATGCGGATGGAACCCGCCTATCTTCACAAGGATGTCTTTCCTGTAGACGCTGAAAGGACCGGGCGCAACCTGGACGCAGTCCAACGAGCTCATGAGCTTTTTATAGAATATGTTTATCATGTATTCAGCCCACTGTATTTTCTGCAGCAGGGTCTGCGGGTCCTTGACTTTCATCAATGGCAGGACTGCGGCTATGTCCTCGCTTTTCTTGAAGCGCGGAAGTATCTTCTTGAGCGCATCGCTATCGATGAAAGAGTCTGCATCAAGAGGCACGAAATATACCCCTTTTGCCAGTCCCAAGGCATTGTTCATCGCAACGCCCTTGCCATGATTTGCCTGGTTTATCATCCTAATGTTGAAAGAAGGGTTGTCGGCAATTATTTTATTGACTATCTCTTCTGTCCGGTCCTTGCTTCCGTCATTGATTACAATTATCTCTAGCTTGTCCAAGGGATAATCCAGCTTAAGTACTGAGTCCAAAGTCCCAGCAATGCTATCTTCCTCATTGTAGGCAGGGATAGCTACAGTGACCAATGGGAAATATTCAGTAGTCTCTTCTACGTCATCAAAAGGCTTTTCCAGGAAAACAAGCAGCCAGAAAACCATGAAGTATAGAAAGAACAAGAAAACTATCCAAACTATTATGCCGGTTAATGTAATCATATTTTCACACCATAGATAATTATGAAAGCTTTTTTAACTTAACGGTCGGATAGACTTCCCAAATCTCGACGCCGCCCTGGTTGTATACCCTCTCAATGCCAGGATTGTACTTCATTATGAACAGCAAGCCGTCCTCATCGTATGTCCAGACCTTATTCCTGAACCCTGAATCTATCCAGATGTACCTTATCTTATATTTATCGAATATGTCGGATGCGACTTTCAGGTCACGCGTGTTCAGCAGAAGCTGCGTGTCGGCCCACCTCTGCCTAAGCTGCGGGGCGAACAGGTAACTGGTGTCCATGACGTTGGGCATGCCCGCATAGTTTATCAGCTTGCCACGCTCAGGGACGGAAAACACGGTGCCATGATCCAGCCTTGACAGGAACTCCAAGCCCTGCATCATCCCTTCGGTAGGCTCCTGCCTTGCAGTCTCCTTCACGAAAGATATGGATGAGAACAGCAGGCCGCAGACCAGAACGATAATAGTGAACTGCCTCAAGCTGGCATTCTCCCATTCCTTTGTGTAAAGGTAGCTCAGGCCCTTGGCCGCAAAAATGCAGATGAAGAAGTTCAGGATGATTATAGGCTCCGCCCTGAAAAACGCAAGGACCGACAAGAACAGTATGGAAAAGAAGACGAACAGCTCCCTGTACTTCCTGTCCCAGCTGTAGACCAGGCCGAACATGAAAAGTATCACGCTGAAAATAGCCAGCCCGAACTTGCCGCCAAGCTCGGAGAACATCATCATCAATGCAGAGTTGAAGCCCGAACCTGAAGCCTCAAAGAACAGGTTCATCGGCGCATCCGCAATATAGAACATGTACCCGTAATACGCAAACGAGGCGAGCAGCATAGCTATGAGCACCGCCAATGAGTAAGGCTTCCTCTCCTTCAGCTTGAACAGGCCCAGGAACAAGACAAGGACCGAGCATATCAGCGCTATCGTAAGGTTGAACACGGGAACAAGGATGAAGGCCAGGAACGAAAGCATAGCGAGCATCCTGCTCTTGCGGCTGAACAGGAACACGCCCAGCAATGAAAGGAACACCGCGACAAAGTAGCTGTTGATGGTGCTGAATATGTAAATGAAAGGAGGGGATATGGCGAGCAGAAGCAGGCCCAGGTTGCGTTCCCTGACATCGTAAGAGTCCAGGATCAGGCCGAACAGTATGAAGCTCAGCAGCCCGAGCATGAAAGGCAAGAACCTCGCAAGCAGCAAGGGCGACAGGCTAAGCACCATAGGCAGGCCAAGGCTGTAAGCAGATACCCTGCCGCCATAACTCAACTGGTCGTACGATGAAAGGCTTTCGGCCATCCTTATGTTGAAGTAAGAGTCCTCGCCTATGAATGAGACTGTGTGGGACCTAAGCATAGGTATAAGTAACAAGACGGCGATGCAGGCCATGAACACCCATACGCTAGCATAAGACTTTGTAAATGCCAGCCCTTTCTGTACTATAGACCTTTTCAAAACAGTTCTCATCTCCTATGTATTTCAAATTGTCAATCCTGTAAAATTTCATCGCCCTCTGGGACAAATAGATGTAATCCACATCGTACTCGTCAAGAAGCTGGGAGGCAATTACCAAGGATTCCGAAGTGAACATCGTCGTGACGTCCGCGTACCTGTCTGGCGCAAGCAGGAATTGGGCGTCAGCTACGTTCTTGCGCCCGGCTATGGCGGTTATGTAGTTGCCCTCGTTGATCCCTGCAAGCACCGTGCTGTCCTCGTCAGTGTTGCCGCGTATCCAATGGAGCGCGGCGACCTCGTCAGGGCTGATGGTCTCAGCTATGACAGACTTCGCGCGGCCGTATGAAGGCAGTATCAATGACAAGGCTATCAGGACTATCAAGCCGGCAAAGATGGCATTCTTGAAGCTGCTGAACTTCGTCATGTTGATATAGGCTATGACCCTATCGAAAGCCAGCGCAGACATTATCGTCAGGAATATGGCAAGGAACATCATGCCTACCGCAAAACCGATAAGCCTCATGAACAGAAGGATGAACAAGGTAAGTATCAGTGCGCTGAGCAGGTAGATGGCGTTGTTCTTCTGCTTGAACACGCCGACAGAAATGCCCATTATCCCGAATATGAGGGGTATGAAGCCCACGCCGTACAGCAGGCTCAGCACGTCGACGTTCTGGAAATAATTGACGAGCATCTCCTTGGGTATGTTCTGCCATACCGACTGCAGGCCGTACGCCAAGAACACCTTCTTGAAAAGTATCAGGTTGACCAAGATGCCTATGAACACGAAAAACGCAACCGCCTCCTGCGTCTGCCTGCCTATCTTAATAGACTCGATGTTAAGGAGTATCAGGTACAGCAGGAAGGCCAGGCCCAAGACAAAACCGAAAGGGTGGAGTATCTGCAGCACGAAAGACAGTATTATGAATTCCGTAGAGTGGGTCTTAAGGTTCAGCAGCGAGTACACGCAGTAGAACAGCAATACCAAGACTATAGAGTAGACAGAAATGTTGTTCAGGGTCTCGCCGATGAATATGGGAAGGAAGCCGGAGATGAAAGCGCTGAGCAACGCAGCCGTCTCGTTCTCAGTGATGCTCCTCGATATGAAATATATCAGGAACACAAGCCCGGCCAGAAGTATCTCAGGTATAATCTTGAACGCCAAGCCGTCGGGGACCAATGTGTTGAAGAATGCCAGGAAGTAATGGTAGAGGGGCGAAACAACGGAGTACCTGCCGCCATAGCTCAGGTCATCATAAAGCATCGGCTGGTAGAACTTGTTTATCTCCACAGTGTGCCTTATGTTGTAGTACGCGTTGTCGCCGCTATAGTAAGGCGTCTGGAAGACGAAGAACAGCCTGAACCCCAAAGTCAAAAGGAAAATGAAAGAAAGAATGATTATTTTTTGGTAATGCTTCATGCTTCAGACCTTAGTCAAAGGATATCGAGCCCTCGGGAGTCTTGGTATCAGCTTCAGCCTCTTGGATAGGCTCCCCATCCTCGTCCATCGGCTGCTGCTTTTCAGTGTCGTTCTCTTTTGGAGGACGCTGCTGCGCCAGGGCTATCATCGCCTGCTCTATCGCGCTCTCAGCCGCCTCATCTCCCTTGCTCTTCCTCTTTCTCTTCTCGCGCTTGGCGGCCTCTTCCTTGGGCTGCTCCTCAGGCTTGGCCTCTTCACGCACTTCCTCAACAGCTTCCTCGCGTACCTCTTCGGCTCCATGAACCTCTTCCTTAGGACCTTCACTTACTTTTTTCACAGCTTCCTCCTTAGTATCTTCTATGCCCTCGTTATCCTGCGCAGGCTCCTGAGCTTTCTTCTCCTGCTCATCCTTGAGCTTCTTCTGGATCTCCTCAGTCTGCGCCAGCTTGTCCTCAACTTCCTTGAACTTGGACTGCAGCTGGTCCTCCACCACGTCAAAATAATCGTAGAATTTCGGCGCTAGCTTCAATAGCCTAGACCTGCCGTAACGCTCAGACGTGATGAACTCCTCGTCCTTGAGTATCTTTATATGATCGTAAGCAGAAGAGCCCCTTATCTTGATTATGTCGCACTGCAGGATAGGCTGCTTGTAGGCTATTATCGACAGCGTCTCCTGCGTGGGCCTGTCGAGCTCCGCGTCGTTCAGGAGGTTTGTGGTAAGGTAGCCGTACTTCTTGCGGATATTAAGCTTGAACCTGCCTACCTCTTCCAGAATCTCCAAAGAGGAGTCCTTCTTAACGTAATCCTCTATGAGTTCCTTTAAGGCGTCACGGACGATGCCTATCGAGCCGACTCCGCAGAGCTTGGCTATCTCCTCAACGTTCATGAACCTGCCCGTAGTGAACAGTATCGCCTCGATTTTGTTCTTGATTTCCTTCATTTTGCCCAGGATATAGAACAGACGTTATGGTTTTTAAATGTTACTCTAATTTGGCTCTGCAAAATAAGGCTGTTGTGGAAGGAAACAGGTCTTTTGAGGGAGGAATCGAAAAGTTTATAGGAAAAAGTAAAAGATGAAATTGCTCAAAATCAAAATCGTGGGATTTTAACGAGAATCTTCAAATTTCTGCGACCAAAGTAAGAGTGATATAATTCTTCTGAAACATTTGACCTCTCTTTCGTTTACATTTTAAGAGATTTTCCTAAAAGAATAACGATTGGCGACATACTCATTACCACTAAATATTATTGGACATAATCGCTGTTATATGTGGAGGCTGCAAGCCGACTGAGGAAGCTAACTTGCACCTATGTAGCAAAAAATCTCGCGCAGTTTATGAATGATGCGCCAAAGCCAAAAAGACATTTCTGGAGGCAAGTGAATGATTATATGTATATGCATCCACTAATTTGGCTTTATTCTGTGGTAGATTCTGCGGCAAATTTATTTGAACCTAAATATGAACCTAGTGATCTTGAGAGGATTATTGGGGAATCTAGGGAAGAGGAAGAAGAATACAAAAAAGCCATTAATGATGCTGGCTTATCCGGGTATAAAGAAGAAATAGCCTTTACAATAGCAAGACGTGCAGGAGAGTTTCTTTGTTTCAGGTTCAAGATAACAGTTCTGGCAAGGAAGTTAATAAAAAAATCAGATATGCATAAGATAGTATTTCCCTCAGATATTATAGATAATGAAGATGGGTCTTTTTTAATAGTCCCATCTCAGTTTTACAGATATCTCCATACAGCAGTCCATGACGGAATTATGTGTGCAGATGTTAAAGTTTACAATGACCGTTTTATCTATTACAATGAAGGTTTCTGGCAAGAAGCTACTCACTGGCTGAGAGACGAAATTGCTAAAAGAATACCCTTAGGAGATGAAGTCGAATTACTAAGTCATGTAGGCTTGAAGTTAGATGAAAAAAAATATGGACAGGAAAATTATATACAATTCAGGACTCTATTAGATTACAATGATTTGGAAGGTAGATGGAGTGCGTGGTTTAAGGATAATTGATCATATCTAACATCTATTTTGACAAAGAATTTTGCAATGAATGAAACTCCCAACCACTGCAAGCTGTGGGTATCGGATTCATCAAGGAATAAATCCCAGAAAAACATCCATATCCAACCGCTCACTCCAAAGGATACATCCGGAACGCAGCAATCCCGCCTAGACCCCCTAGTTGTGCCAACATACCAAATCAGCTTTAGTAATTGCTTCTCTTCAAGTCAAGGTCTTTTCTCACCTTATCATAATACTTGTGGTCTCCAAGATGGAACTCGATGTAGATAGAGTTCTTTACTTTCACGAATATTATCCTGTAATCAGCATTCCCTATGCTGAAAGGATAACGGAACGTAAGAAGCTCGCTCACTTTCCATTCCTTGTATGGCTTTTTTGAACCTACTATAATCGGCTGGATATTGCTCTTCACCACATCCCCAACCCACATGTAAATCTTCCCTGCCTTTGCATCCGTAAGCAAGCCCACAATCTGATTAAAATTCCGGCCAAGAAATTCCACTTTGTAATCCTGCGAGACTAGCTTTCCAATCCTGCCCTTGAAATCGTCCGCATCAACCATGCACAAGACCTTTTGTTACCGAATGAGCCAGGTCATATAAAAAACTTTGGGCGGAATAGCCACGAAGATCCTTATAGTAGCCCGCCTGGGTGTAAAAGAACCTCTTGAGATAAGACTTCTTCCTCTGCTTGCCTATCAGGCTTGGGACGTTCATATTGATATATCTTAAGACATCATTGTAATCCTTAAACTCCTTTATCCTCCTGTCCAGCTGATAAGTGTCCAGAACGTCTCCCGTCCTGAAATATTCCGTATAGAGGACAAGGAAACGGACATCCTTATGGTATTTGTCTTTCTGGTTGAGGATGGTAGGGACCGCCTCATTCACAACATGCCAATAATCCGAGACCGTGGCCTTGAGCGGCCTCATCGGCAGGATGTTCTTCGCTATGCATCCTTTCGCGACTGAATGGTAGAACAGCGAATAGAGGTCATTGAAGTCTATCACCGTCACCTTGGCCTTCTTGTTGCTTATCCTTATATCCTTCCTTGACCTTGTCACCACAAAGACATCTATATCATTGTATTTTTCCTTGTAGAGGAACGAGCCTGTGATGAAACAATACTTGGCAGGGATTTCATCCAATAGAACCTGCGCCATCCTTACCCTTGCCGCCGTTATCTTTTCATTGTGCGGATTGTATATTATCATAGTATTACCTATTTTATATAAATATTTAAACCTTTCTATATTATTTGCATAAATGTATAAAAAGAGTAATATAATTCAGGATTATGTAAATGCCAGTCCAACAGGAGAATTATTCAGTGAAAAATGCCTACTCCAGCGGATACCTTAAGAACGCGGCGATGCCACCCAAATCTCTTAATTGCATGCCTTCAGGCGTGTCGACGGAGATTATCTGGACCTTAGTGCCCATGTCGTCGGCCTTGGCTTCCATAGCCTCGGAATAGTCAGGATCCAAATCTTCAGAAAGAAGCAAGCAGTCGACAGCCTTCAGCTCCATAGCCTTCTCGACCTCTTTCTTGCCGTACGCCACCATGTTCGAGCTTGTGGCCAATCCCTTGAAGAACTTCTCCATTATATCCTTCTCTTCAGTTATCGCTTCCTTAGCCAACGCCTCCCTGCTCTTCTCGACCAGTTCCCTCAGCCCGAACTCGCCCGTGTAGCTAAGGTCCTGGATGGTTATGATTTTCAATTTCAGTTCGTTGTTCAGCTCGCCTGTCGCCAGGTATATCTCCTTAGTCGGCCCGGGCCCGCCAAGCAGTATCCCCTTCAGTTCCTTCTTGCCCAAGAACTCCTTCTGCGCGACCTCAGAGATCCTCCTGAAGAACTCCTTCGCCGCTTCCTGCCTCAGCCTGGCAAACCTCTGGGCGCTGTTGTGGACGACAATGCCTTCGGCAATGAAGTTGCCCTTCTCCACCTCTATGTCTACCAAATCAAGATGCCTGTCTTCGGCAGCCACAGAAACAACTTTCTTCGGATTTCCGTTCTCGTCTATGAGAAGCATGTCCTTCTTGAGATTCTCGGCGGCGACTTCCATGCCGTCAGATAGGAATAGCATATGGTCGGCCGAGCACTGCAGCTCGTCTTCCAATGTCTTGATTGTGTAAAGCTTGTCCTTAGTAGTCGTCCAGACCTTCTTGACTTTAGAAGGCACGAACTCTTTGGTAGCGAAATCGTAGCTCATCACGTCGTCGCCTTCCATCAGCTCGGCTATCCTCACGTACTGGCCGTCAGCCAAAGTCACGGCGGTGTCGGGATGCATGCACTGGCCTCCGGCCCTTGTCTTGCCGGGGACGCCGGAAGTCATAGAGGCGACTTCCTGTATCTGCGTGCCCTTCAGGTATCCTATGTTGCCTTCCCTCCTGTCGACGACTATCAGCCCATAGACTTCCTTCACATCCATCATGGATTTAAGATGGTCGAGTATGAACGTCTGGTCGCACCTGTAAAGCCTGATGTTTATCGGCTCCGGAGGCTCGATGCTCCATACCTGGATGTCGGGCCTGCCTTCCTTGTCAGAAGCGTCGCCGGAAAAAGCGACCAAGCCGTTCTTCGGCGTCTGCTTGAACAGCCTCAAGTGCCTTATCATCCTCTCCAATGAGTCTATGACATGGGTCCTTGTGGTCTTGTCCTTTATATTTTCGGCGGTGCCCTGCTCCTGGGACAGATGGCCTATTATCTTGTTCATGTCATATCCGGCAGGGACGTACACGCTAACCAGCTCCGTGTGCCTTCCCCTTATGGCCTCCAAAGTCCTTATAAACTTCTTCAGCTTGTGCCTGTCTTTTGTCGATAATGCCATTTTCTGTTCCTATTTTATCAGTAAAATATGATATTTGGAAATTGATTGGATTTTAAATCCCTACAAATATACCATTTTTATATATGTATTTTATGTATCATCTATAAACCTTTTGGACTGCACCCCTCTTTTTAGACAGTAAGTTAACGAATATTTAAACCCTCCGCTTCCATCTCATTGGGTGTCTTATTTCGCCGAGGCGAGTAAGTTTTACTTACAAACTTGTCTACTTCACTGACTATTGCTACCCAAACGTCAGAATTCTTTCGGACTCTTCCACTATTTTTAACAAATCTTGCATTGTTGAAATTGGACAAATGCTGTTGCCATCTTTATGCCTTGATTTTAAGCATGTTCCACAAGCTAGTAATTGTCCTTTGTTCTGCATAAATGCTTCAACTTGTTCTTTCACATTATATTTATCATCTTTAATATCTTCAATCTCGACACCTTTATTCAATAAAAAAACCTTTACCATATGATTCGCCTTCAAGGAAGTAACTCCAAATCTAAATGCATTCCAAACCACTTCGGCCTCATTTGTACTAATGACTATACCTATTTTCATAGTTATTTCACCTGCTAAGTCCTATCTTTATCTCCTCATATTGCTTCTTTGAGATTTCACCTGCTGCGTATCTCTTTTTCAGGATGGTCAAAGACTCATCTTTTTCTCGGCTATACTGTGATGACCTGATAAGATTAATGACTAACCATATCAATGCGCCCCAAAACAATAGCATGAATATTAATCCGAATCCCATTCCAAAACTCATCATCCCGTATCCTCCACTTCCGAATAAGAATAACATTGCAACTATAATGCAAATCAATATCCATACATTTTTGTTTTTTTTCATGAATATTATTCCATAATCTCTTGTTTTAGCTGTTCGTACTCTTTTTTTGTTATTTCACCCTTCGCAAACCTTCTCTTTAGTATTTTAGAAGCACTCTCGTCTTGGTAGGTTTCCCATTTCCAAAAAGAAGGATTACTCTTAAATAACCACCACACTACAAAGATGAATATAATAAGTATTATTAGCTGGAAAATCCATCCATTTCCTATTCCCAAATATCCGTTCGCCATAGGGCATGATGCTATTGCCATATTATACCATCTCAAATATATTATATCTCTGATATTGGATATATATTAACTTTGTGAAACATAGTACTTGTTAAGCTAAAGTAGCGTCTGTAGTGGACTGCGCCCCTAAAAATGGACAGCAAACTGCTTCCCGAATTTAACGGTTTCGGCTTTGGTGGCGGCTTTCAAGTCCTCCAAGAACGGCTTGACATCATCCTCGTCCAAATCCAGCGTCAAGACCTTGATCGGCTCCTTCAGGGAGGCCTGGCTCTCAGACTTGTATTTCCTTACTTTAGCTATAACGTCTATCAGCTTGTCGCCCATTGACTCTGAATTATCGTCAACCAGTGACTGGTCGTATTCCGGCCAAGAAGAAACGTGAACTGAAATTGCGCCGTCAATCTTGCTGAAATACAATTGGTATATCTCCTCGGTTATGTGGGGGGTTATCGGCGCCATCAATTTAATTATCGATAACAAAGATAAGTATAAGGTGTACTGGGCAGAATATTTTCCTTCCTTCCCCCTGACGCCTGGATTGTAAAGCCTGTCCTTGCATATCTCCAAGTAATTGTCGCAGAACACCTGCCAGAAGAACTTGTCCGTCTCGTGCTTCGACTTCGAATACTCGTAGCCGTCAAAGCTCTCCGTGGCTGATTTGATGATCCTCTGCAGCTTGGACATCATCCATGCGTCGAACGATTCCAATTTGGGATGCTTCTTGGGATGCTTGTAGTCTTCCATGTGCATCAGCGAGAATTTCGATGCGTTCCACAGCTTGTTGACGAACTTCTGGCCCGTGACCAAATCCTTCTCCAAGTAAGCCAAGTCCTCGCCCAATTTAGATCCTGCAGCCCAGAACCTCAAAGCGTCTGCAGAGTACTTGTCTATTACTGCCCTCGGGTATACTACGTTGCCTTTCGACTTCGACATCTTCTCGCCCTTGGGGTCTGAGACATTTCCTGAAATAAGAATCTCTTTCCACGGGACATCGTTGTTGTGATAGATGCCCTTGACTATGGTGTAGAACGCCCACGTCCTGATTATGTCATGGGCCTGCGGCCTCAACGACATAGGGTACATCTTCCTGAAATCCAAATTGTAACCTTTGTCTTCTGCCCAGTTCAGGATTATCTGGGGGCTTACGCTGCTCGTCATCCATGTGTCCAGCACATCCTTCTCCGCGATGACATCCCCTCTCTTGTATCCCTTAGGGACATCCACTAACGGGTCCACAGGGAGCTGGCTCTCGTCCGCGACTATTATCGAGCCGTCCTTCTTCGAGTACCAGACGGGGAACGGGACGCCGAAATGCCTCTGCCTCGATATGCACCAGTCCCAGTTCAGGTTCTCGACCCAGTGGTCGTACCTTGGCTTCATTGTCTCGGGGTGCCACTTTATTTTATTCCCTGCTTCGAGGAACTTCTCCTTATTGTCCATCACCTTGATGAACCACTGCTCTGCCGCAAGGAACTCTATCTCGGTGCCGCACTTGTCGTGGACATTGACGACGTGGCTTATCTGCTTCTTTGCTGTAAGCAAACCTTTAGCCTCTAATTCTTCTAGGATGGCCTTCCTCGCATCCTTTATTGAGAGGCCCGCAAAGTGCTTGGCGTAATCGTTCATCTTGCCGTCCTTGGTGATGCATATCCTCGGCTCAAGCTTCTTTCGGTTTATCGCATCTACATCAAACCTGTCGCCGTAAGAGCATATCATCAGGATGCCTGAGCCCTTCTCTGGGTCAGCAGAAGCGTCGGCGAATATCTCCACCTCTTGATTAAACAAAGGAACTATGGCATTCTTGCCCACAAGCTTCCTGTACCTCTTGTCGTCGGGATGGACGAAGACGCATACGCATGCAGGCAATAATTCAGGCCTTGTCGTGGCTATAGTTATGTTGTCTCCATTTTTAATCTTGAACGTGACGTCGCTGAAAGATGATGGCAAATCTTTGTCCTCCAATTCCGCCTGCGCTATCGCCGTCTGGCAGTTGACGCACCATATCGACGGCGCCGCCCGCCTATATAATAAGTTCTTCTTGTAGAGGTCAACGAAAGATTTCTGCGACGTCCTGACGCAATGGGCGTCTATAGTAGAATACGGCTTCGAGAAGTCGCAGCTGCAGCCTATCCTCACCCAGTCGAATATGAAGTCCGGCTTTATCTCCTTTATCGTCTTCCTGCACAGTTCCACGAACTCCGGCCTCTCCATCCTCGTGGACTTGACGCCCTTCAATTTTTCCACCAATCTTTCAGTAGGCAAGCCGTTATCGTCAGTGCCGAACGGGTAATACACGTTGAAACCCTTCATCCTCTTGTATCTCGCGACGAAGTCCTGCTGAGAATATGAGAACGCATGCCCTATGTGCATGTTGCCAGAGACTGTCGGAGGAGGCGTGTCTATGGTGAACAGTTCGCCCTTCTTCCCGCTATCGAACTCGAATACCTTCTTCTCTTTCCAGTAGCTCTCCCACTTGGGCTCTGACGCCTTGGGATTGTAGTTCTGGGGCAACTCCATAGCATTACGTATGAACTAATCGGATTTAAAAAGGTTGTGGCTGTTTTTCAGGTTGTTTCATCCAAAAAATAAAGTTCGGATATCTGCGTTTGCCCTAACTCAGTCAGCTCTAAATCATCCACGCCCCTTTTTCCGCATATGGGGCAGATTATATCCTTTTCAAAGCTTAATCTAACCCCGAATGTAATCTTGCCAGTTACAGAATCAAATTCATGACTGCATCTTTTGCATTTGAAGTTTATTCTTGCCATCTCATCAGGCCCTTATTCATCATAATCTCTATACTGCTCTGGCGCTTTGCCCTTGGATTCTAACATTAATGGATATTTCTTCCTAGCATCGGCAATGCCAAAATCCAAGACCTCAATCTCAAACTGATGATTATCTCCAAAATCAAAAAGGTAGGCGAATTTCTGGGCTTTTGAAAATCCAAACATGCCCAATTGTGCCTTGTCAGCAGTTTTCCTCCCTCCCGGCTCATATGGGCAAGTATATTCCATATCAAAATCCCCTCCATTGAATTTATTATCCATAAAAAAAGAATATAAATGATCATTATCCCATCCCATGGCCTGCTGAATCGCATTATGCAAATCTTCCAGGCTGTCTGCCGCCCTTAATTCTATATTTCTCCATGTCCCCTTCCTATGCCTAAACATAACCTTAAAGATAATAGTTTGGTCTGGATTAACCTCCGAAGGAACAAACGGCTTGCTCATCTCTTTTATTTCGGAAATATATTGCTCTAGAGAACTAGCCACATTGTCAATCCTCTCTTTTTTAGCAGGGTCACTCACTGGCAGCTTTCCAGCCTCCTCAAGCTCGTGAACAAGCTCATAAAATCTTCTGCCCTTTTTATCTGGCAGGGCAAATAGCATCATATTAAACTCGATGCCCTGCATCTTTTTAAGCTCCTTTTGCAGGTGGGCTGTCCTAGGCAGTATCCGTTTCATAGCCTCCTTAGTAAATCCTGCCTCATCAAATCCGCTTAATTCTGCATTAAGCTCATCCGAAACTTCCCTCATTATCCTCAATTGCTTTACGATAGACTCCAACACATCTATTATCAGAGTGAAACCCTTGGTACTTGAATCAAACAAATCCGCATGCTCATCAAACAATTCAAGCATACTTTTCCCTGTGTCTTGTTTAGCTCTCTTCATTTTTGCTTAGCCTTTTTTGCCCAGAACATCGACTTGTCCCCGCCATGGAACCTTATTTTCCCCTCTGCATTTCCGTTCCCAACTATCCTCATCCAGCCGTCGCCAGAAACGTCATCACCCTCGTCGCCACCCTCAAACGTGAAGTCATACACGATGCTCCCTTCCCGCTTCTCAAAATCGCCATACGCCGTGCACTGCACTACCCCAAACTGGAACTCGCCTTCACCCGAATTCCCTATCCTTATGAACGCCTTCACTTCCATGTCGAGATAATCATTGTCCCACTCGCTCATCTTGGTGATGCGCCACGTGCCGATGAAGTCCCTCTTGAATACCTTATCTTGTTTTTGACTTGGCTTTTGCTTCATTTTTCTTGAACATCTCCATTACGTCTTGGAACTCTTCCCGCTCGAATTCAATAAGGCCGCCAAGGGCATTTTCAATCTCGTCCCTTAAGCCGGATAGGCCACTCCTTGTTTTTGCGTCTATCTCCAGATGCCCATCCTTGATTTGGGCTCCGCCAATTACCTGTTTGGCCCCTAACATCCTAGAGAACAGGCTCAAATGGCCTTTAGGATATCCCCTGACGAAGGCGCCGGACAATTTATGCGACTTGATATCCAGCTCATCCATTACAAATAGCCCATTCTTCTCAAGCCCCTTGAGAAAAGACAAGACGCTGTCGAAGTCGTTTACACGATAATGCACAAAGCTAAATACCATAGGCTCCATTCCATGCGGCAATTCCATGCTAAGTTCCTCCTTGATTTTGTTAGCTCAAGCAATCTTCAATCCCTTCAATTGCTCAATAATATTGGCTTCCAGCTCCAGTATCTTCTTTTTGATTAATTCCGGCTTCTCGTACTTCACTTCCTCATACTCTATTTCCTTGTACTTAGAGATGCTCAGGTCATAATTGTTGCCCTTGATTTCCTTGACAGGCACAAGGAAGCATTTTTTCTTCCTGTCTGTCGGCTTTTCCTTATGCCTATTCCTGAACCTTTCAATTATGTCAGGGATGTCATTTCTATCCGCCTGCTCTGTTCTTTTGTCATCCAGGCTGAATCCATCCGCTTCCATGCCATAGAACCAGACTTCTTTTGTCGGCTCCCCTTTGGTAAAGTGAAGGACCGCAGTAGATACCCCAGCATATGGCTTGAATACGCCCGAGGGCATTGATATGACGGCATCTAGCCTGCATTTTTCCAGCAACAGTTCCCTTATATTCTTATGCGCTTTTGAATTCCCGAATAAGACCCCGTCTGGAACAATAACGATGCATCTCCCGCTGTTTGTCAGCAGATTGTACATTAATTCCAGGAATAACAGCTCTGTCTTCTTGGTCTGTGTCCTGAAGTTTTCCCCTATTTCGGACTCGTCGATGCTCCCTTTGAATGGGGGGTTTGCTAAGATTACATCATAGCAGTTTGCCTCGTCAAACCTTTTTGACAATGTATTCTTTTGGTCAACGTTCGGGTTGTTAATCCCGTGCATCATCAAGTTCATCAAAGAGATTTTAAGCATGACTTCGTCAAAATCATAGCCGTAAAGGGTTTCATCCCTTAATATTCTCCACTGGTTTTCATTGAGCTTGTCCCCTGCAAAGTTTCCTTCCCTTACCAGGTCGGAAGAGGTATTGCTCTTTAGGATATGCTCAAAGGCGGAAACTAAAAAGCCTGCTGTTCCGCAAGCTGGATCGCAGACCTTATCCCCGTATTTAGGGTTTAAGAGCTCGACCATCATTTTGATTATATGCCTTGGGGTCCTGAATTGGCCGTTCTTTCCTGCGGTTGCCAGCTGGCCTAGAAGATATTCGTAGAGGTCCCCCTTGGTATCCCTGTTCTGCTCCTTAATGTGCATGTCATTGATTATCTTTACAGCTTCTGCCAATAGTGATGCAGTGGGTATTGAGAAAGAGGCGTTTTTCATGTACTTGTTATAGATGGATTTCTCTCCGCCGTTTAACTTCCTTAAGAAAGGGAATACCTTATCCCTTACGTGCTCTAGCATCGGCTCTGCGGGCATTTCTGTCCATTTAGACCATTTGCAGCCTTCATTCCCCTTGAAAATGGATACATGCCTATTCCCCAAGAGTTTTGCGTTCTGCTCTCTTGCAACATCCTCATCTTCCAGCTGCTTCATGAAGATCAAATAAGACATCTGCTCTATTGCCTGGAGAGGGTTTGAGATGCCGCCGCTCCAGAATTTGTTCCATAACAGGTTGATTTTTGATTTTAGTTCCGAGTCCAGCATTAGATTTCACTCCTTTTGATCTTTTTTTCTGATTTGCTTATTGATATCTTTTTACCATAAGAATCATCTATATTATAACTAATGTTATTATCAAACCCACATTTAATATACCCTAATTTTTCAACGAGAAACCAAATAATTTGCTCATAATATTCCGGCAAGCAATCAATTCTATATCCTTTGCCCAAATATTCTCCCTCTTTAATCTCTTTTCCGATAAGGCTTTCTGCAAATTCTTTTGCTTTTATCAAGTCCTGTTCAAATTCCTTTTGCTCTATATCTTTTCCAAGCAAAGTCTCGCCATGCTCATCCTCAGGCCAGTAATATTCTATTTTGAAAATATTCATCTGTCTTCACCTATGAGCAATTCTTTTATCTTATTTACAAATTCAGCTGTCTGCGTTTGAAGCAGCCTTGCAATTGAAATATTAAATAATTCATCGACTCCATAACAAGCCCTTTCCCTTAAGTCTTTTGATTCGATTACAAAATCTATCTCTTTTTCTTCAAGATTTACCTTTTCCATGAGAAAGTCAATGTCCTCTTTCTGTAGCACATTGTCTTTATGATAGTAAAATAAGGTGATAGCTGATAAAGTAGCCAAATGGCTATTTGACTTATATCCTAACTTGGCAAGCAAGGCAAGGGAAGTATGATAGATGGAATAGTAATAAATGGTTATGCACCAATCAAAGTATTTTCTACCTGGCAGCTTTTCTTTGATTGAAAAGCTATGCTCTTCCAATAAAAAGTTTGCCAACTCAAGATTTGAGAGAGCTTTATCAATATACTTTTTATAATCCGGATTTGTTTTCCTGAGAGTTTTTATTTTAATATAATAATTAAACAATTCTTCACAATATTCCTTTTCTTTAGTTAATCTTTTTGTATCAAATTTCATTCTAAAAACTCCC
Organism: Candidatus Woesearchaeota archaeon; assembly: GCA_964358335.1. Taxonomy (GTDB): domain Archaea; phylum Nanobdellota; class Nanobdellia; order SCGC-AAA011-G17; family GW2011-AR17; genus CAYHOW01. The sequence goes on along the minus strand of CAYHOW010000002.1, from coordinate 13,306 downwards.
ACGAAAGGCGGTAATAATGCTCTATTCCTGTAAAAATGATTACATTCTGCCTGATTTCATTTGAGAAAGCATGATCCTTGCTTAAGAAGTTTTTTTGAAAGCTTTCATAATCCACATACACAGGGCTTAGCCGAGTGTTTGTTCTCATGCTTATCCTTTTTGCAGTATTTTCAATATCATTCTGATTGATTATTTTTTGAAAGACAAGCAATATGTCAATATCTGAGCCGGAGCCATAGCTTCCTTTGGCAAATGAGCCAAAAATAAGTGCGATTAGCGGCTTTTCCTGTAATTCATTAAGAAATTCAGTTATTGCCATAATTATCTTTTTCGGCAATTTTAAGAAGTTTTCAGTATGCGCCTGCTTTAAGTAGGCGACTGTCATCAGGCTATTTTTCAGCCTTATTTTGATTAGGTTTGCCTCTTTTTCTTTTCTGATGGCATTTTCTTTTTCAAGTATTTTTATATTCCTGACGGTATTATTATAGCTGGTTTCTACAAGTCTTGCAAGCTCGCGAATATGGACCCCTTTCTTGTTTTTGTCCAATGCATCGATAATCTTTATTCTTGTTTCCATTTTGGTATCAATTGGTACTAGTTTAGTATCATTTATAAAAGTTTCGGTTGGCTATGCCCTCACTAATTTCAGCTGTACGATTTTATCGTACAACTCAAAACCTTCCTCCTTTAATTTGGCGTTCTGCTCTCTTGCGACATCCTCATCTTCTAGTCCTTTCATGAAGATCAAATAAGACATCTGCTCTATCTCATGGAGAGGGTTTGAGATTCCACCGCTCCAGAATTTGTTCCAGAACAGGTTAATTTTTGATTTCAGTTCCGAGTCTAGCATTTTAGTCATCCTTCCTTTTCGTTTTGGGCTTATGTTCAATACCCAATTTATCTTCCTTGGATAATTCCAGCATGTTATCTTTTGCGTTTTTCGGGCTGATTATGGTTTTTCCAAGCTGCCTCTCAATCTCTTTCCTTGTGTTTCCCGCAACAGTCCCTCCCCTGATAGCTATATTCCTGCTTTCTTCAAATTGCGAAGGGCTCTCATTCTTTGATATTTCAGATGTTGTGGCTTCCGCAAGCATATTCAAGACAAGCTCCATATTAGTCATGTTGTCCCGGAGATTTTCCTTCTTAAGGTTCTTCAGCTGCTTGTATTCAGCTACTGTCTTGCCAGACCACGCCTTGGTGATCTCGTTAGTGAGAATGGCAAAGTCTGAGTCTTTTTCTATCCCCGCCCTGTTCCATTCGTCTGTAAGCTCTTTCCTTACTTCAATTGTCTTTAATCTCTGGTTTATCCACTCTTTTGAATACCCTTTTTGGAGGTATGTCTTCATCGCCCTGTCGAATGCAAGCTCGGGGTCGTACGTCTCATTTATCCTCTCGTTGCCTACCTTCGCCAGCCATGCCTTGAACGGCTCTGCTTTCTTTGAAGGTATTGACTGCACTAATCTTAGGATTTGCTCTGTATCGCCGACATCTGTGAGATAAAATTTTCCGTCTGATGACTGCAGTTTCAGTTGGTTACATTTTGTAACCGACTCATTTCCCTCATTTTTCAGCCTGAATTTCAGCACTTTCCAATAATTGTTTGGATTGGGGCTATCTGTAAGTATAGCTATTACGTCAACTATTGAGAAGTACCACTTTTCCTCTGCTGGGTTCCATTCAACCCTTACATTTTTGTTTTCGAATAATTTTATGGAGTGCTCTTTGTTCATGTTAGTTCACCTTTGAAAGGCTTCTTATTTTTGATTTCAGTTCTGAGTCTAGCATTTTAGTTTACCTTCTTTTTTGTTATTTGCTTTCTTTTCTCTTTTTCTGGAGCATCAAGATAATTTTCAGGGCTAATTACCTTTCTTTTTGTTTCAACCTCAAGTTTATTTCGCGCCTCTCCTGCAATATTCCCGCCTTTGATGGCGGCATTCTTATTTTCTACAAACCCCAGCGTATCCTTTGTTCTGGCTATCTCTGTAGTAGCCCTTTCGCCAAGCATGGAAAATATCAATTCTAAATCGTTCATATGGTCCCTTAGGTTTTCTTTTTTTAATCCCTTGAACTGTTGATATTCGCCAGGAGTCATCCCAAATGTTGCTTTAGATATTTCAGCAGTTAAGATTGCGAATTCTCTTTCTTCTTGTACTCCTCGTTTTTTCCATTCATCGGTTAATTCATCCCTTACAGCTATGCCCCTTACTCTTTTCTCAATCCAATCTTCTGAATAGCCTTTTGCCTTATATATCTCTTTCATGCGCTTTGTGGCTAACTCGGGATTTTCTATTTCTTGAACTCGCTCATAACCCACTTGGGCCAGCCATTGCTTGAAGGGCTCAGCTTTAGGGGATGGAATAGATTGAATGATCCTAAATATATTCTTGGTATTAGCGCAGTCTGAAGCATAATATTTGCCATCTGCCGAAAGCAATTTCAGTTGTAAACAAAATGTTAACAACTGACTTTCCCTCCCCTTTAATACGCCCCAATACTGCCTTGGGCTTGGGCTGTCGGTTAGAGCCTCAACCACATCAACAACAGAGAAATACCATTCATTATTGTGCCAGGCCCTTCTTATCTTTTTGGTTTGAAATACCACGAGCGCATTATTTTCATCCATGAGTTCGCCTCCTTTTTATTGATTTTATTTCTGAGTACGGCATTTTTAGCTTACCTTCTTTTTTGTTGGCTTATCTTCTATCTAAGGACTCCATTTTCAGTTGACTACAATTTGTAGCCAACTGGCTTCCTTCTGCCTTTAGCCTAGTTTTAAGGACGCTCCAATACTTCCTTGGATTGGGGCTATCTGTAAGTATGGCTATTACGTCTATTATTGAAAAGTACCACTTTTGATCTTCCTCAACCCATTGAACCCTAACTTTCTTGCTTTCGAATAATTTTATGGAGTGCTCTTCGCCCATATTAGTTCACCTCTAAAAGTCTTCTTATTCTTGATTTTGGTTTGTGAGTTTAGCATTGTAGCACCTCATTTATCTGTCCAATATTGTCCAAAAGTCGCTTTTTTAATAATTTCATCTGCATTATTTTCTTTTGCGACTAGCTTATCTCTATTTAATTTTAATTCTGTCTGTAGGAAATTATGTTGTATTTCAAAATCAGTCATCAAATCACTCCACTTTTTTACAATAATCTTATAATTCTTGTCTTGCAAAATTAATCCGTTTATACCTTGATTTTTCAGGCTCGCAATTCTACTTTCTGTGTAGCCATCAGTATCAAAATGTGTCCCAACTAAAATAAAAGTCCATGTCGCATTTGACACATTGTTAAATTGCGGTTCTTTTAGAATAGTAAGCATATATGTTTCGATTTGTTCAATTTGCTTTTTTCCTAATTTTACAGATGGTCTCTTCAATTCAACGATTAAGTTATCAACCGAATTGGAGTCTATCATTTTCCGGCATAAGAACAAGTCAACTTCTTTCTTCTTGTTTTGATCAGCCATAGGAGTTATTTCCGAAAAATCATCTTGGTTTATAAGATAATTTTTTAACAACTTCTCAAAGTTATCTTCAACGGAGCCAAGCATTGCATACTGCTCTCCAAAAAACCAAGTCATTTTTTCGATCATGCCTTGGACATGAGCAACTTCCTTCGCATTAAGTTCCTGCCTCAAAATTATTTGCTTTAACCACTCAACGTTTTTGAATCGTGTAGTTAGCATGTTCAACATTCGTATTATATATGACAATTCTGCATCTTTAAATATATTATACAATTGTTCTCTTTCAGCCGGCTGCAATTTTACAATCTTGTCAATAATGTCAATCAGCCTATCTCTCTCACCAGTGTCCAGAGATAATTCAATAAAATTGGCCATTACTTTTTTTTGTTCATGATTCAAGCCACTAAATATTTTTGGCTCAATTATCCAAATCTCTTCAATAGCAGTTTTTACTTCTTGTGCTTTATATTTTTCAAGACCAACTTTTCCTTTAGAAGTGACGATGCCTTCTTTTTCATAGTTTGTTTTGAAGAATTCTTTTGAATTTTCTTTTAAAATCGGTTTTCTTTTAATTAGGAGAAAATCTCTAATTTGCTCAAGCAATAATCTAAAAATCTTATCAGATTTGCCTTTTACACCCAATGTTGACTGATTTTTTGATGATTCAAACTTAAAGCTATCAAAATAAACACTAGAGACATAAACACTATGAAAAAAACCATCACTCTTGCGGTTTAGTTGTGTAAACTCCTTGTAGGTTTCATCTTTCTCTTCTTTAAGATAATAGATTTTTGACAACTCACTTTTGTGTAGTTTTTTCCATCCAACATAATGTAACTTGAACTTCACATCCTGAATATTTAGGTCTTTTTCTTCAGTTTCTCTAATGTTAGAATCATGAGCTAATTCTTTGTCGTTTAAAATTATTTTACTTCCTCTATTGGAATTCAATTCAAGATACCAGCAAAATTCTTCTTTCAAGTAATTTATGATTTCCTCAATGATATCTTTATTGTTCATAAACGATAATATCCCTGTAAACTTTACGATTGTTCCTATTGACTTCTGCGTTACTTCCTTTGGAGTGCAATTTTCAAATATTTTCAATTCATTAGCTTTGATAGATATAGAATAACAGTATTTTTTATCTCTATTTTGATAAGTTGTTATCCATTCAGCAAAGTTTGCGAACGTGAAAAATGTAAGTCTGCCTAATCCATTACGTCCATGACATTTTGATGAATGTGATTCATACTCTTCATCTTCCTTGATTGATTCATAAAATGGCTTAAATTTGTCATTAAGTTCGGAATGAACAATCCCACTGCCATTATCTTCAATAATAATTTCTTTGAGTATCCCAATATCATTAAGTTTTAGACTTACTTTAACTATGGTTGCTCCAGCATCAAAACCATTCCAAATAAACTCGGTAATTGCCTTCTTATAATCATATCTATGAAGAACCTTCTTAGCCCCATCTGTTCCGATAGAAATTAAATGATTACTTTGTTTTTTATTATCTTCAGGCATGAATTTCCCCCTTAAATGCCTTCTGCATTAAAGCATCAAACATATTGTCAATATGCTCTTTTGAATGCTTCTGCTGCTCTTTCATTGATTCAACTTCTTTGACTATTGAGGCGAATTTATCTTGGAGAGGAAGAGGTGGACACATAATTTTTAATCTTTTAAATTTTTCAGCCGTGAAATGTGCTATAGTTACTTGTATAGTGCTTTGTTTAAGTAATCCATATTCTGCAGCAAAGATCATATAATAAATAAAATAAAAAGGATTAACACTTTGGTTTTTGATTCTTAATCTATGCAATGCATTCTGATAACAGCAATTAGGAATTTCTCCATTGTATATTGCTGTTCTTCCAACTTCTCCGCCTTCACATACTAGTATGTCTCCTTTTTTAAGTTCATACCGTTTAAAGTCTTCAGAATTAAAATCCATTTTTTTAACATCTGATAAATCTAAATAATTCCATTGAACATTAATATTTCTTAAATAGGGTTTTAAGTATTTCCCAGTATAATTTGCCGCTGAAAGCATTTTCCCTAGTTTCATATCAAATAGTTCTTCTGCTTGCATAGTTTGCCATTTTTTATTATTTTTAGCAACATTTCCAAACATCTCCATAAAGACAGCTTTCAATAAGTCTTTTGTCAATTCGTCTGCCTCTTTCCGCATTTCTTTCGTCTGCTCTGCTTTTTCCAAGATTGAGACGATTCTTTGCTGGGTTGAGAGTGGGGGGATAACCAAAGATATCGTTTCAATTGATTGATTATTTATTCCTCTTTGTGTTGAACCAGTACAAAGCTTATCTTTAAGTTCATTAAAATCTTGAGATGTTAGGATTAATCTTAAATATTTGGGTGAAACAAGAGTTTCATTTACTTTAATTCCTGCAAAACCAGTAGATAAAACATATCGCCCTATTTCATCTTTGTTTTCTTCATCAAAAGAATAAACCTTTAAAGTTGCTTGCATTTTTGCAAACCAGACCGAATTTAGGACAGGTTGCATATTTGCTCTTGAGGGCCTATCTTTATAAGTTATTATGGATTCAATTTTCTCAATCTTAGTTCCTTTAACTGACTCGGTTGATAAATATTCTTTTTCTCCTTTAAATTTATCTATGCCGCTAGATAAAATAGTAAAATATTCTTGATTCCAAAGTTCAACTTTCTTCCATCCTTCTGGTAGATTTTTAGCTTTCATTTTCTCGCCACACTTTTTAAGAACATTTCTAAAATATGTTTTTCCTTTGGTTGCCCATTTATTCTAAAGGTTGCAAAATACGGCTTAAAATTGTCTCCGCTTATGATTATTTTCAGAGCATAATAGTCAAGGGAAACTTGATTATTCATTCCAATAGGCACATTATGATATGGTTCTAAATAAAAATATCCTACACTATCTATACGTGTATTTGCTAAGTCTACAAATTCGCTTTCTCCGTGTGAAATATTTAACCTTTCTTTTGAGTCTGGCCTACTGACCCATTTAAGAGGAAATCCCTGTAAATCCAATTCGTTGCCTCTTTTATTTTTGATAGAGTAAACTTGGCATCTGCAATTTTTTGCCGTTTTTTTGCCAATATTTCTTATTTTAAATCTATAAAAAAAACCTACATTTACTGAATTAGATTCAATAATAGGTACCTGTCTATTATATGGTTCTTTTTTGCCATAAGTTATCTCTAATTCTGGCTTAAAAAACCAAGGGAGTATGAAATCTTTAAATGCAGTGAAAACAATTGCAATTATTGATAAAATTATAGGGATAATGAATGCCCAATTATTAATAAAAAAATTTGTTTCTAAGCTCATAACCCTTTCCTCACTAATTTACTCGGTATAGCTACGCCATCCTTTTCTTTCTTGATGTAGGTCTCTCGTTCATCAACCGCCTGTTTTATTGATTCAAACAATTGCGAAACATACTCAGCAGATAAATCATCTTCTATGTCAACCCTCAAGCCATTATCCAAAACAACTCTCCAGCTAAAATTGTCTTTGTATTTGTTATAAGAAAACAAGTTCTTTCCCGCAAGCATGTGAGGGATAGGAGTCTCAATCTCATTCATCACTGCCTTGCGAACGACAGCATTGACAGACTCATTCTTCACAGCGCAATGCTTCTGGAGCTTGATAAACTCTTCACGAGGAAGTTTTGCCATCACAACTTTGTTCTCTTGGATTCTTAGCGGCTTATTAAGCATACAAGGAGAAATAGAGTACAGCTATATAAACTTATCCTAATTTATCAAATTAAGTTAACCAAAGGTAAACCTATTTCATTTTTATCCTATTGCACCTCACCACTATCTCCTGCAGCTCGGATGCCTGGAACTTGTCAAGCGGCCTTTCGTTGGATAATGGCGGAACCGTGAAGTCCTTCAACTCTATGCGCTTAGTCCTAGCAAACACTTTTTTCAGGACCTGAAGGAACTTTATCTGCTCGGAATTATAATCCTTATTTCTATCGATAATGTGCTTGTCAAACTCCCTCTCAATCAATTCTTGCGGGTCATACTCCTGCTTCAGGCCCAATATGTTCCTTAAAAACAGCAGGAAGTCAATCTTGCGTATCCTTTGGACATTGTCAATGGTTATCTCGGGCCTAAGCGCATGCAATTGCTCTTCAAGCTTAAGCAATTCAGCAGGAGTCACACCTTCCCCATCCCTAATCTTCCTTATAAGGGGATTCGTTTCAACGAACCTTTTTAATTCCTTGTCTTCCACGACTTCCTTCTTGAAATCCTCCACTTTCAAGACTAAATCCGGCGCATCTATTTGGATAAGCCGTTTAGGGTTCTGTTCATAGTAAACCATTAGCGGGGCTAATTCCTTAATAATAAATTCGACATCCTCAAAGGCCAGCTCGTCCCAGAATTTATCATGGAATACTCTCATTATGCTTTCTTTTTTGCGCTGTACAGTCTCCAAATGGCCCTTCTGCAGGATATTTTCCATTTTCTCCCTGGCTTCCCGGCTTATTTTGTATATTTTTTCCTTATCTTCATCAATTATGGATGCGAACAGCTTTTCAATCTGCAGTATGAACGAAGTGACCAGCGAATCTTTTCCGGGATTGAGCGAAATCAAGGGAGCAATCTCATTTTTTAATTCCTTAAGGTATTCTTTCAGGTCAAACCTTCTAGAAACCAATTTCCTGATTATGGGCAGTTTCTCGCGGACAATATACGAGTCCTTATTTAGCGCATCGACTTCCTCGATAATCTTATCCTCGATAAATGACCTTTGTTTAGGGTCCAGTCTCTTGTTTAATAGCTCAACCCGATTCAAGAAAATCCTTGTCAATGCATCTATCCCAACCTTGGCCTCTTTCGCCTCTTTCAAGTTATGCTCTTTGACGTTTGAATGCCCGCCAATAGTGAAGTCCAGTATCAAGAAATCATTTTTCTCCCTATTCGGCAGCCATTCCTTATGCTTGCACGCGCTTAGATTCCTTGTCCCCCTTCCAAGCATCTGCCAGAACCTAATTCCAGAAAATACCGGCTTGGCAAAGACCAGGTTGCACACTTCTGGAATGTCCACGCCAGTATCTAAAACCCCAACAGACAATGCTATTCTCGGCTCTGAATCCAGCTTGAATCTTGCAATCTCATCAGTATACCTGTAATCTTCAGAGACGATGGGCTGAACATCATTGCCTAACGTAGGATCCAGCTTATCGAATATTTTCTTAATGCGCTTCGCATGGGAGATATTAGCGCAAAAAAAGATGGTCTTTGCTGGCTTTCCCTCGTCGGACTTATAGCATCTGTTCAGGAATTCCCTGACTATCAGCTCGTTGGTCTTATCGTCCATAAATACTTTAGCAAACGCAGATCCAGGAAGCATTGTATATCGAGGATCTTCTTCTTGCCTTATTAGTTGGCTTTTTAATTCCTTAGATAATGTTGCACCTTCAATGCCCAAAGATAATACTTTTGTGTCAATGATTTGTGCATTATAAGGCACTAGCACGCCATCCCTGATTGCTTCCTCATAAGAATATTCAATTGTCGGCTTATTCCCTTTACAGCCAAACAATTCAAACGTGTTCCTATCCTCGGCCGATGACGGCGTTGCGGTCAATCCAATCTTGATTGCGTCAAAATACCTGTAAACTTCCTTGTTAGGATCATAGATTGACCTATGGGCCTCATCGAAAATAATCAGGTCAAAAAAGCCCGGGCTGAAATGCTCATAAAACTTATTCTTCTTTGGAACCCTCAAGGTCTGGACCGTAGTGACATAAAGCCCATTAGGGAAGCTTTCGGGATTTTCCCTCAAGTCAATCACTGCCTCTGACCTGAAGAATTCCTGAAACCCGGCAGACTTGGCCTGATTGGTCAAAGCTATCCTATCCGCAATAAACAGGACATTCCTGATAATGTTCGCTCTAAGCAAAACATCAATCATGGCCATGGCAACCCTAGTTTTACCAGTTCCAGTTGCCATCGAGATTAACGCTGACCTATGCCCTTTTTGGATATGCTCCATTAACTGCTTAACTACAAGGATGCTTCGTGGGCGATTGACAATCCTTTCAATGCTTATCTTTGTAGGGTCCCTTCTTTTCCTATGCAGCTCCATTCTTCTCTGCAGGTCTGGCTGGGATAATGGCCCGCTGATGCGGCGTTCGCCATCTTCGTCGATTAACAGCCAATTATTGCCATTCGTCAAAAAAATAGGTATCTTTTCTCCAGTTTGACTTTCAATGTCTTTCAGATACGTCCTCGCCTGAATCCTTCCATTCTCTTCCGAAACTGATGATTTTTTGGCTTCTATTAATGCAAGGGGAGAATTATCTTCAGCCAATAACAGATAATCAATGAATCTTCCAGAATCATCACCTCTGCCCTTAGAGAGGACATAATCTTTAGCCTTGAAATTAGATCCAATTGCATTAACTTCTTCCTTGATATAGCTCTTTAGCCAGCCCCTAGCTTTCAGCTGCTTATCAATAACTTGTTCCCTAGTTTGCGCTTCATTCATTTTATGCTTTCAATCCGATGATATTCCTATTCTGTTGAAATGTGTTTAAAGAGTAGTTTAAAAATAGATTCAGCAATTCAGACCCAACACCCAAGGATTTATTCGTAGTTTTATTTGTAGAATTAATAATACTACGATTAAATGGAAATGTTATTTTATACCAGTCAAAATCCCTTAACTTTTGGGCTAATTCTTTCTCATTCATATTTTCTAACCTCTGCCCCTAAGATTCTTCTTTATTTCTGGGTCTAATTTCTGCCATTCTTTCATCCGACTACTTCCCAGCGGCCAGCACTGGTTTTGCCAACTCGTATTATTGCTTTTTTAGACTTCAGTTTTTCCAAGTATTCTTTGATAGTATCAGAACTTACACCTATCACTTTGGCTAACTCCATTCTTGATATTTTTGGATTTGCCTTAATCTCTGCAACTATTTTACCTTCAAGCTCAGTCAGGGCAGCTTGGGGGGTAGCTTGGGGGGTAGCTTGGGGGGTAGGCCTTCCGAGAATTACAGTGAAAAATTCAGTGCTTTTGAATTCTACCCCCAGATTATAAGATTTCATTGAATCCCTAATTCTGCCAATGCCTGAGCCGACCTTTTCAACTTTATTTACCCTCAACATTAAATCCATGAGAAGAGGGTTACGCGGCAGGCTTACCTTTCCAAAGTCTTTTTTGCTAAGCCCCTTAACAAGCCCGCCAGGGTTGCTTATTTCAACCCTGTCCAAAAAGACATCAATCTGTATATGGCCTGTTGAAAAATAGTCTCTATGCACTATTGCATTAATGATTGCTTCTCTAAGTGCTTCTTCAGGCAGTTCCAGCCTTTCAGTTCTTTCTCTTTTAATAATATAGTTAGTATTAAGCTTGGAGATTGTATAGGTCAAAGCATTTTCATAATTTGAAATAATATCACCATTATACTCCTTTTTGTCAAGAATATTTGCCTTATTTACTCCTTGATATAGCACGCAAGATACAGTCGCACCCAAAAAGAATTTTGTAACCCCATGGCAAAAGAATAATGCCCCTGCATTTTTTAAATAGCCCTTATCCAAAAGGAATAGGTTTCTTAAGGTTTCTTTTCTACTTAGGTTGTCTGTAATCTTTGCAGATTCCAGGAAACTTTTGAATTTATGCCCATCAAAATCTGTATCAAGATTAAACTCCTTATTGGGTTTACTATCAAACAAAATCAAATTCTCATTTTGGAAAAACTCTTTTATTTCATCACGGTTTAACTGCTGGCAGTTTGCCCCTATCCTCAAAAAGAATTGGCCGTTTACAGAATAAGGTTTCTTCTCTCCCGCAGGGATATAAATGACTAGTAAATTTTCGACTTCTTCGATTTCAACAGAAAGCGCAGGGTCGATATTTCTTGCAAAGCTTTGGATTTGTGATTTTAATGAATTTGTGGCGTTGATTCCTAAAATTTCGCCATTATCTTTAACTCCCAAGATTATTTTTCCTCCTTGAGAATTGGCAAAGGAGCATATTTCTTTCCCAAGATTAGAGCCTATATTCTCCTTAAACTCAAGAGTAAGCCCTTCTCCTGTTTTGATTAAATCTACTAGGTCTTTTTTGTTCATGCTAAATATTCCAGCCCAGACTATTCAGATTATTCTTTATTTCTTCATCCAGCTTCTTGCCTTCCCTCATCTGCTCTGAAAGTTCAGCAGTCAATCTCTTCATCTTCTGCTCAAACCCCAAATTCGCGCCACCCGACGCCTTTTGGCCTGCCATCTTAGAACCCCATCTCCTCTAGGCTATCATCCCAAGTCTGGTTCTCGCATGCCCCTATTATCTCCTCATCAGTCTTATCCAGCAGCTTCCTTTCCCTCATCCATTTAAGCAGGCCCCTTACCACTCTCGGGCACGTCTTTAATACGAACGTATCGCCCCAATTGACCTTTCTGGGGATGAAGTAATCCAAAAATTCGCCAACATTATCCCAAATGTAAGTGTGGTCGTATATATCCATGAAAGCCAATTTTTTTAGCTGGGCTTCCTCATAGGCCTTGTCATCATCTAACGTATTCCACGCATAGCCATCAAGGCAGTCCCCAAAAAAACCGATGACAGTCTCATATTCCTTGTAAGTCTTAAGGGACACATTCCCCTTCTGTTCCTTTAAAAATCCAGCAAACACTTCTTTTATCAGCATGTCCTCACCTTTCCCGCATAGCCATCCCATCAGTGGCCATAACCCTATTGAAATTCATTTCTCAATATATAAACATATTGCTTTTTCCGACTACAACCCCTGCATTCTCCGACCCCGCCGCAGCCCTTCCGAAAAATCTACATCGCAATTTATTAACCCATTCTTCCAATGATAAAATCCAATGAAATCAGACTTAATGCCAGACACCAAAAGGCTCGCGCATCTAGTTTCTGACCTAAAGAGAATAATCAGCACAGCTAGACACAGGGCGTTCAGCGCAGTCAACGCACAGATGCTCAAGGCACATTATGAAATAGGCAAGAGAATTGTCGAAGAGGAGCAGAAAGGCGAGAAACGGGCAGGATATGGGAAACAGTTGATAGATTCCATATCTAAGGAACTGATTAAGGAATTCGGCAGAGGATTCAGTTCAACGGCCTTGAGAAACATGCGCCTTTTTTATCTAATCTATACAGATAAGATTCATCAGACACTGTCTGATGAATTCCATAAAGGCAAGATTCGCCAGTCAGTGACTGGCGAATTGCACCAGAAATGGAAGACAGTGTCTCCCAAATTGGCTTGGTCGCATTATTGCGAGCTGATAAAGATTGACGACAAGGCAAAAAGAGAATACTTCGAGAAGTACGCAATCAACGAAAACCTAAGCGTCAGAGACCTGAAAAGGCAGATCCATTCCCTCCATTATGAGAGATTATTGATGAGCAAGGACAAAAAAACGCTGGTTGAATATGAGCGCAAGGGCAACATCCCTACAAGGTCGGAGGATTTGATTAAAGACCCTTACATATTGGACTTCCTAAGCCTTGAAGAGAAAAACATCTATACAGAAAAGGAGCTGGAAAGCAGGATATTGGACAATCTCCAGAAGTTCCTGCTTGAGCTTGGGCAAGGGTTCAGCTTTGTCGCCAGGCAGAAAAGGATAAGCATCGACAATGAGCATTTCTATATCGACTTATTATTCTACAATATTTATCTTAGATGCTATGTAGTCATCGAATTGAAAACGACAAAATTCAAGCATGAAGATGCAGGGCAGATGAACTTCTACCTTAACTATGTAAAGAAGGAAATTAACACAAATGAAGATAATGAGCCTATAGGCATCCTGTTATGCACAGCAAAAGATAATG
>CAYHOW010000001.1:0-36100 GCA_964358335.1 Candidatus Woesearchaeota archaeon | reverse complement strand
CTGCGGGATAATCACATGGAGAGCAACCGGACTACTGGGATAGGCTCTTAATAAAGCGCTCCAAAATCTGATTGATAATACAGACAAACATCTTATGTTCATAGCAAATCATGACGATATAAAAAAGAAGAGCCGAGATATCATTGCAAAAATAAGAGCACACAATCCAGACATATTCATAATTTCAAGTTTAGGATCTGCGACAAAAAATTGCAATAAGATAAAAAGTGCAGTCATGTCAGAAATAGCAGATTATTCGAGCGAGATTTATCAGAATGAAGACGAAGATGAGTATTCAGATGACCCTACTAAAAAGATTTTCTTTCTAAAAAGGAAAGAGATGGTTTAGGCTAATTTAAGGAATATAGATTGAATCAGAATATTCTCACATCAATTCGTCCATCAGGTCATCCACATTTACATTAGAGATGTCCTGCTCGACCAAAGGCTTTGCTTTAGCCGGCAATGCCTCATCCTCGTAAGTGGGCTTGTCCTCCTTATAGAAAAGTCCGATTGGAAGCTTCTCGCTCTCATTTGCTCTCTTGAACGCCATCTCCTTGCTTGAAGTATCGTGGTCTTCGCCAAGCTTGTACAATTTAGCATTGAACCACTCGTAAGTGTTCTTGTAGTTGAATGTCACGCACGGCTGGAACACGTCTATGACTGCAAACCCATTATGCTGTATGCCGCCTTTTATCAATTCTTTGAGCGTGGCGACATCTCCGGCAAATCCCCTTGCAACATAAGTTGCGCCTGCGGACAGCGCGATAGTGAGAGGATTGACAGGCATCTCTATGTTCCCGTTCGGCGTTGACTTTGTCTTGAACCCTTTATCTGAAGTCGGGCTCGTCTGTCCGGTGGTAAGCCCGTATATCTGGTTGTCGCAGACTATGTAAGTGAGGTTGAGGTTCCTCCTTGCGGCATGCACGAAATGGCACATGCCTATGCCGTACCCGTCGCCGTCTCCGCCTATGCAGACAACCTTGAGATTATAGTTGGCAAGCCTTGCGCCCATGGCAACAGGCAGTATCCTGCCGTGAATGCTTTCGAACGCATATGTATTCACATATTGGTTGTACTTGTCAGAGCATCCTATGCCGCTGACAATGAGCGTATTCTCGCGCTTGATGTTAAGCTCGGCGAGGGCGGACCTGACTGCCATAAGTATCCCGAAGTTGCCGCAGCCGGGGCACCATACAGGCGTCTGCCCGGTATTGAAGTCCTCTATCTTAGCCATTGAGCACCTTCTTGACATTAGCATAAATCTCTGACGGCAGCATCTCCCTCCCGTCATATTTTGAGAATGAGTGGCCAAACTCAATCCCGGTATTTTCCCTTATCACTCCGGCAAGCTGCAGCGTGCGGTTCTGCTCTACGATGATAGCCTTCCTTGCGCCCTTCAGCATCTTTGTTACAGCCTCGGCCTTGAAAGGCAATATGAAACTGAAATGCACGAAGTTAACGTTAAGCTTATCTTTTTTAAGGAGCTTCATCGCTTCCATGATAGGCCCTTTTGTCCCGCCCCATCCGACGATAGTTATGTCAGCGTCTTTTTTGCCATAAAGCTTGGGCGCAGGTATTTCATTCATGATGGACTTGGCTTTCCTGAGCCTCTTGTCTGCCATCACCATTCTATCCTCAGGCTCCTCTATGTTCCAGCCGTGCTCGTCGTGCTCATATGACGGAGCCCTGAATATGCCTTTCCTTCCAGGCAATGTCCTTGGCGACACGCCGGTCTTGGTGTCCTCGAACCTCTTGTAATCATCTTTGACATCCTTATCGTTGAGTATGACGCTCCTTTCTACAGTATAATCAGTATCGAACCTCTCGGCAGTCTTGTGGCTCTCGGAAAGGTGCTTGTCGGTCATTATTATTACCGGGACCTGATACTTGTCAGCGAGGTTGAATGCCTTAAGTGTAAGATAGAAGCATTCTTCTACATCACCTGGCGTTATTATTACTCGAGGGAACTCTCCCTGTGAAGCGTTCATTGCGAACTTGAGGTCAGCCTGCTCTGTCCTTGTGGCGAGCCCCGTGCTAGGTCCGGCCCGTTGCGCCAAGACCAGTACCAGGGGCGTCTCGGTCATAGCAGCCAATCCAAGCCCTTCAGTCATCAGGCAGAACCCTCCGCCCGAAGTCGCGGTCATGGACCTTGCGCCGACGAAAGACGCTCCTATGGCAGCATGTATTGCGGCAATCTCGTCCTCGGTCTGCTTGACTACGATTTTCCTGTCATGCGCAGCCATGTAATGCAGTATGGAAGAAGCAGGAGTCATTGGGTAGGCTGAATAGAACTTGCACCCGGCTGTTATGGCGGCAATCGAGATAGCCTCGTTGCCTGTGACAAGCATCTTTCTCTCATTGCTCATCTTCTTCATCCTTATCTTGAAAGGCGCCTTGTATTTTTCCTTGACGTAATCATATCCTGCTTTTGCTGACGAGATGTTCTGCTCAACGATTTCTTTTCCCTTATCGCCGAAGATATCTGCCAGGACGCCGGCAAGCACATCGAAATCGTAGTCAATTATGGCAAGCGAAGCTCCGAGCGAGACGGTGTTCCTCATCATGTCCTTTCCGCAAATCTTCTTGGATATCTCCAATAGGGGAACATCGTAGAGCATTATGCCTTTCCGAATCTCACCACTGCTTATTTTTGTGTCAATGCTGTCGAATATTATTGCGCCGCTCTCAGAGACATTATTCTTGTGCAGGTCGGCAGTCTCCTTGTTGAGCGCGACAAGGATGTCTGCAGTCCCGGTATGCGAATGGACCTCCTCATCCTCCACCCTGACGTCATAGAAATTATGGCCGCCCCTAATCAATGAGGGGTATTCAACAGTATCGAACACGTGGTAGCCCGACCTGGAGAACACTTTTGAGAATATCAGGCCTGTAACCATTATGCCGTATCCGGCCTTGCCTCCAATCTTCCAGTTCAGCTTGCTGTTTGCCAAGGTGTGCGCCTATATTAGCTTCTCCTTGGTTTTAGCATTGACGATATGTATTGCATTGACAGGGCATGCTTTCGCCGCATCAAGGTTGCATTCAAGCTGCGCATCGTCCAGGTCCTTTGTCCTGCAGTCGGACTTGCCGTCCTCTTTAAGATCCCAGTTGCCTGGGCACTTGTCATTGCACGACGTCGCGCCTATGCACTTTTCGCGTTCGAACTCAATCCTGTACTTTGCCATATTAAAGTTTCATCTCGCCAATCCAGTGCCCGTGGATGTTGCACTTCTCTATTACGGTCAGTGTGCCGGAAGCGGCCTTAAGGAACGCAGATGCCGCAGGGTTGCATTCAGGGGTTAGATGCGCCCTCGCCACCCATTTCCTGTCCACGTAGAAGTCTGCCCATTGTATGAAATGCGCAGGCTCCATAGGATGTATAGCCTCCCCTATCTTGGCTTGTGCCTCTGTGCATCCAGCCGGGATCAGCTTGCACTTCTTGTTTACTGCTATCACTGGGACGTGCTTCTCTTTCGGGCCCTCGTCCTTTATGGTCTTGACGACGTCCTGCTCGCTGAACGCCGTGCTTGGCGAGAAGCAGACAGGGCATTTATCTGGTATGGAATCGAGCTCTATGTGCCCGCATACCTTGCATAAGAATCCTTTCATTGGTCGCACCTCTTTGATTTTGATACGTAACATTTATTCTCAAAATTTATTAACCTTTTGCTTTTTTGAGGATGCTAATTCCACTTGATTCTCAGTATCTTGTCGTCGCCTATCCTGGGTATTCCGCGCCCGTCCCAGTTGCTTGTGGAGATATAGACGAAGCCATCGTGGCTTACTACTTCCCTTACCCTGCCCAGGCCTGTGATTGCCTCTTCCTCTTTCAGGATGGCCCTGCCGTCATCGCCCAAGGTTATTTTCCTGAGCTGCGCGCCCCTGAGCCCGCTGACGTAAAGGTTTCCTTCATGGTAGGCTATGCTTCCTGGCGCCAATGTGAATTCGCTGTAGCAGCTGATTGGCATCTCTGTGTTGGCGGCAGGTTCGGAGCATGGGCTGGGCCAGCCATAATTCTTGCCGGGCTCTATGATATTTACCTCGTCATCGCTTGACGGGCCGTGCTCGGAAGAGTACATCATTCCGTTTCCCCACGTCATGCCTTCGGGATTCCTGTGCCCGTAGCTGTATACGTAGTTCCCGAACGGGTTGTCTTCGGGGATTGTCCCGTCCTTGTTCATCCTGAGTATCTTTCCGGAGACAGAATCGATATCCTGTGCAGAGCTGGGCTCTGTCGCGTCGCCGACTGTTATGTAGAGCTTTCCGTCGGGACCGAATCTTATTCTTCCGCCATCATGGAAAATTGCGGCAGGGATGTTGTCAAGCAGGACGTTCTCGTTAGATATTTTATCATTGTCAAGCTCGAACGAAGATACTCGGTTATACGGCTTGCCGCCGTCTTCATAGGTGTAGTATAGATAGATAAGATGATTATCGGCGAATTCGGGGTCGACGGCGAGGCCCAAAAGCCCGGACTCCGCAATCTCGGTTATGTTTATGTCGGCTATTTTGGTCACTGCCTTACCTTCTAGGATGTTTAGCCTGCCTGGCCGTTCTGTGAATATCATCCTGCCGTCAGGAAGGAAGTCAATCGCCCAAGGGGTGTCAAGGCCTTCAGCCAAAACCTCCATGGAGAACGCCTGTACTGCGTCCGGGGATTGATTTGAGCATCCTGCGGAAAGAAGCGCTAATGCCAATGCAAGGAAAATGATTCTGTTGTTCACCATAATAGTTAGCTGGTAATTGATATTTAAGCATTTCTTCAGGAGGCTATCAAATTACAGACCTCGCATATAGTTGTTATTGGATTACAAAACGCTAAAAAGGGTCGGATTTCTATAAAGGAAATGATTAAAATAATTAAGCAGATTTTGCTTGAATAACTATTACAGTCACTCAATACAACTTACTTTAATATTACTTAAAGTTACTTAAAGTTACTTAAAAAGAGTTATAGTAAAAATGAAATCCGAAAGTGTTAAATACAGATTACGTACATTTTCAGCCGTTATGGAATCGGCAGTAAGGAGGAATTTGGAGAAGCAGGGCTACAGGTTCGTGGGCAGCCACAGCGCCATAAAATTGTGCACGTGGTGCAAGAAGGCGATAAAGGGCGAGGATGTCTGCTACAAGAACACGTTCTATGGCATCCAGTCGTGGCGCTGCGTCCAGTCTTCGGTGTCGATGGACGTCTGCACGAACAGGTGCCAGTTCTGCTGGAGGGACATTGCACATACCAAGGAGCGGTGGGAAGGCGAAGCCAATGAGCCGAAGGAGATAGTCGACGGGCTGATCAAAGAGCATCTGAAATATCTGCAGGGCATGAAAGGCTGCGGCAGTTCTGACCCGAAGAGATTGAAGGAGTCCATGGAGCCGCTGCATTTCGCGTTGAGCTTGTCGGGAGAAAGCGTCCTGTACCCAAAGCTGCCTGAACTTATAGACGAGATAAAGTCGAGGGGCATGACATCTTTCGTGGTCACCAACGGATGCTCGCCCGAGATGATGAGGAAATTATTGAGGCGCCAGCCGACGCAGATTTACGTCACATTGGCGGCTCCGGATAAAGAAACATACCTGAAAACATGCAGGCCACTCATACCAGATCAATGGGAGAGGCTGATGGAATCTTTGAGAATATTGCAGAAGTTCGGGAGGAGCACTATTAGATTGACATTGTCGAAGGACCTGAACATGAACAATCCCGAAGGCTACGCGAAGATAATAAACGACAACCCGGTTAAATTTGTAGAGATTAAGGCTGCAATGGCAGTAGGGTATTCAAGGTACAGGATAGAGTACGAGAAGATGCCGAGGCATCACGAGATAGTAGAGTTCTCTAAGAAGATATGCGAGCTCACAGGGCTGAAGATAATTGCGGAGAAGCCGAACTCAAGGGTGACGTTATTGATGAAAGAAGATTCAGAAGACAGGATGCTCAGATTTTAGTAAAGCCTAACTCTTTTACCATTGCCTTGCCAGAATCAGCTAATTTAAGGTATATTGGTTTTCCAGAAGGATTAATTGGCTTAATATACTTCTCTTCGATTAATAGGTCAAGATGTTTTCTTACAGCAACATGGGTTAAATTAAGTTTGTTAGCGATAATATTCAAAAAGCAAGGCTTGTTTTCTTTTTCGCTTTCATACATTAATCTTATAATTTTTCTCCTGGTATCAGAGCCCTTGCTCCAGTAAAAGAGTATTGATTTTGAAAGCATAATTACCTCATCTTTTCTCTTATCTTCTTCATAGAGGCAAATAACCCATATATCGAATAAGCGAATAGTATGGAGCCGATAATCATGGTAATCTGCTGCACAGCCAGCCTAACATCATTTGTGATAATATGAAACTCCCAAGGTATCATTGTCCATTGGTTTATTGTTAAGAACAATGCAGATAAGGCCAAGACCAGCCAATGCTTCTCATTCTTTGTTTCTTTTGATAATCTGAATGCATAATATACAGCAACAAGAAATCCTAACGATCCTAAAAGAATCAAGCCCTGGAAAAATAAGCCTATGTCCATTTTAGCTCCTCCTGAATAAATATGATTATAGTTGCTTTATATATTTTTCTCATTTATATTAAGGTTACATTATAGTAACATTTATAAATATGTGATTAGTAGTAATTAGTCGGAGGTGCATTAAGCATGGAAAAAGGAAAAACGATTAAATGGAGTTTAGTTATGGTAGCCATCGTAGTGGTTGCTTTTGCTGGAATAAAGATATTTGGCTCTTTCTCGCCAACAGGAAATGTTGTACAGAATACAGTGGCCCAAACAGGTGATGTTAAGGAGTTTAACGTTAAGGCATTTAGGTTCGGTTATACTCCAGACGAGATAACTGTGAATAAAGGGGACAAGGTAAGGATAAATATTGAGAATACTGATGTTCTTCACGGGATCAGGATTCCAGAATTGAATTTAAGAGAAGATGAAAGTTTAGAGTTTACTGCAGATAAAGCTGGAGAATTCATTTGGTATTGCGCAAACATGTGCGGGACTGGGCATATGCAAATGAAAGGCAAATTGACTGTTAAATAAAATATAGCTGCCTGAAAAACAAATGTATATTTGCTGAAATTAGTGGGTGTACAGGTAAAAAATATGGAAACAATGAGATGCGAAGAGTGCAATAGGGAATTTCAAAGTCAGGAAGCCTTGGCAATGCATAATTCAGCTAAACATAATCTTCCATTAAATAATGCAAAAGAAGAAAAATCCAGAAAAAAAATATTTTGGGTTATAGGCATATTGGCAATAATCGTAGTTTATTTTTTAGTCTCGGGAAGAGGTCTAACTGGAAATGCAATCTCTGAAAGAGGTTTGACTGAAGATAGCGTTCAAAAGATCACTCTAAGTTTTAAAAATAATTATTACCCAAATACTATAACTGTAGAAGCAGGCAGGCCTGTAGAAATCACTTTGGATAGCAGTGTCCGAGGATGCTTCCGTTCATTTAATATTCGGGAATTAGGAGTAAGTGTTTATTCTAAAAATCCTTCAGATAGTATAAAATTTACTCCAAATCAAAGGGGGGCATTTGAATTTGCATGTGGGATGAGAATGGGATACGGTACTATTATTGTCAACTAACCCTAATTAATAGAAGACAGGATTCCTAGATTTCAATGATTCTTCCGTCAGGCCCGGGGTTGACCACGACAGTGTTGTCGATGACGTCCATGTTGCCGAAATTCTCGTGTATATGCCCGCATATCCAGAGCACCGGCTTTTTCAAGTCAAGGAATTTCCTGTAGGACTTCGAGCCGGCATATCCCACGTTGCTTAGCTTGTCTAGCTTGGTCCCGTAAGGCGGCCCATGTGTGACTATTATAACGATGTCTTCCTTCTGGATGGTCCTCGCGAACTTGTCGACGACCTTGTCGAACCCTCCGTCCTCTTTGGAGAACCCGCCTCCGCCGTAGCCGAAGAAAACGTACTTGTCAATTTGGTAGCTCCTCTTGTGCAGAAATAATACATGCTTGTGCTTTTTCTCGATATCGTGCATGAGGGCTTCGCTCTCGTGATTGCCGTGGACTACAATGACGGGCTTCCCGCAATCCTTGAACCTCTCTAATATCTTCTCAGTATCCTTGCCCCAGTCAGAGAAGTCTCCGCCGCCGACTATTATGTCAGCATCCTTGACTTTCTTCATCACGTCATCTATGGCGCCCTTTCTTGCATGCAGGTCAGTGAAAGCTAGTATTCTCATAAGAGATAGAGGAAAAATCGAGAGTTTTTATAGTTTATGATTAAGATTTTCTGTAATTGAACTTTTTCTCATAGTCCATATGGCCAAAAATGTCCAAAACCAAGGAAATGATATCAACCTCGCTGCCCCTCAAGGTATAAATCATTCTCCATGCTCCGGAAAGGTCAGCCTTCCAGAGGTTATTTACTTCATAATTCAAGATATATTCTTTAGGTATACGATTTTTAGGTATATGCGTCCCATATTAAGGATTGTCCTTCAGGAAATCTATCTTTTGCTGTATAGACCTAAAGAGGATTTGATTATCAGAGTTAGAGATGTTCCTAGCAAGCTCCTCTCCAACCAGATGATTTAGCCTTTCAAACTCTTCCTTCGCATTTCCTGTAAGGTTGACTTTTACAGGCTTTCCCTTGAATGTCATACTTCAATTCCCTCTTTGATTGCTTTGTCCATCTTAAGGCTCGGATTGTATATCCATAAAATACCTTTCCTTCCGTCAATAATCTTCCCGCTCTTCTCCAAATATTCCAAAATTATGTTTAATGTCTGGTGCATTACTTGTTTTGGCAATTTCTTTTTTAATTGTTCGCGTGTCAATAATTTGTTAGCATTTTTTAATGTTTCCTCAACCATTAACACAGTTTTCAAACTGGGATAATGAATTACTTCTAATACTTCCCTTTCTCTCCTTATTTGTTCCTTCATGTTTGATTACTTTCTTCACAAGATGTCATAGGCTAAAAGGCCTCTGCTGGCGTCACCTTATAATCACGTCTTTTGTTAATTATTTATATATTTATATACATATATCTATATAGACTTATATAAATAGTTTTCGGTAAAATAATTTTATGTCCCCTCTCTCCAGCTAGAGAGATATTCCTTCTGATCTGTTGTCAGCTTATCCACCTTGACGCCCATAGCGCTGAGCTGTATCGCTGCTATCTTGTTGTCAATGGATTCTGGCAATGTTATGACATCCACAGGAAGCTTGCCCCTGTTCTTAACCAGATACTCGCAAGCGAGAGCCTGTCCGCAGAAGCTTGTCGACATGACTTCGGAAGGATGGCCTTCGGCAGCTGCCAAGTTCACCAATCTTCCCTCGGCGCAGAGATATATCCTCTTCCCATTATCCAAAGTATACTCATCTAGGGAAGGCCGTATGCTGCGCTTTGATTTAGCTATGGCCTCCAATCCTTTCACGTCTATCTCGATGTCGAAATGCCCGGAGTTGGCTAAAATCGCACCGTCCTTCATCTTCTGCATATGCGCCGTTGTGATGACGTGCTTGTTTCCGGTAAGTGTGCAATAGATGTCGCCTTCCTTCAATGCGGCGTCCATCCTCATGACCCTGAACCCATCGTATACTGCCTTAATGGCGGCGAAAGAATCAATCTCAGTGACGATGACGTTGGCGCCCATTGCCCTAGACCTCAGCGCGAAGCCTTTCCCGCAGTCTCCGTAGCCTGCCACGACGACAGTCTTGCCGGCCAATAAGATGTTCGTTGCCCTCAGTATCCCGTCAAGCGTCGACTGCCCGGTGCCGTAATAGTTATCCAGTAGATGCTTCGTCTTGTTATCGTTGACGGCTATCATAGGATACTTCAGCGAGCAATCCTTCATCATCGCCTTCAGCCTTATCACGCCGGTGGTTGTCTCTTCGCACCCTCCGATTATCGAAGGTATAAGCCCGGGATGCTTCAGATGTATCAGGCTCACCAGGTCGCATCCGTCGTCCATGGTTATGTTAGGCTTAAATTTTATTATGTTCTCCAGGTACCTGTAATAGTCTTCAGTCGTCTCGCCCTTATATGCCCACACTTTCACGCCTTCAGAAGCGAGAGCGGCAGCGACATCGTCCTGCGTTGAGAGAGGGTTGCAGCCTGTTATTGCAACCTCAGCTCCGCCTGCCTGCAGCGTCCTGACCAGGTTGGCGGCCTCTTTAGTCACGTGCAGCGCTATGCCGACCCTTGCCCCTCGCAGAGGCTTCTGTTGCCCGAACGATTCCATTATGCTCATCAGGGCGCCCATGTGCATGGAAGCCCACTCGATGTTGTTCCTGCCTTGCGCGGCAAGGGATAGGTCCTTCACTTCATAATCATTTCCCGATTGCATTATATCACCATATGTAGTTGAAATCAGCAAAATTTATATAAATTATTCAGCATAACTTGGACATATAGCATTAAAATAAGGATAAAATTGCACAATGATGGCCGTAACAGACCAGGACTGGAAGATAATTGAGGTATTGAAGTCGGACTCGAGGATGCCGATAAGGGAGATAGCGAAGAAGACGAAGCTTAGGCCGAGCACAGTCCACAACCGCATCCAGAAGCTGAAGGGGAATGGGATAATAGACAAGTTCACGGTGAAGCTCGACAACGGAAAGGCGAACGAGAACTTCATAGTTTTCCTTTTCGTGCTGACCTCAAGCAACATAGACGGGACTAAGTTCAAGGACTCGAGAATCAAGGAAGCCTTCGGCGTCACAGGCGATTACGACTTGTTGCTTAAATGCAAGTTCAGGGACATAGTGGAGTTCAACGAATTCCTGATAAAGTTCAGGGACGACAATCCCGTGACGAAGACATTGTCGATGATATCGACGTGCACGCTGAAGGAGGAAATGTAAAAAAAGAAAAAATTTGTTCTAGATATAATTAACTAGAGCATAAAACTGTGCAACCCTTCCACCAGGCCTAGAGCCGTATGTTTTCATGCCAGCCTGCAGATTATTTATATCAGACGTAGTCCAATTTAAGCCCGTCGCAGGATTGACAAAAAACGTTTGGTTGTACAGAACATATGGCTTAGTTAAGTTTATAAGGCTGCCATAATAGTCCGTGTTATTTATAACCATCAAAGGCACTATATACCTTGCAGTGGTATTGTATTCACGTGCATAATAGCTTAATACCAGGGATGTTATGTTCAGACTATGTATATACTGCAAACCATAAACATCTGACTTGTTAGCCAAGTATGTTTCGACAGAATCATTAGTGCTTGGAACAGATTCATCAACACACTGGTAATTAGTTCCACAGCCAACAGGAGTCCACTGCGTGTAGATTCCATTTGCGTCCGGTCTTATTGTTGTGGTGGCAGCCAAGACTAACAAAGAAAAAAACAATAAGGCTCCACTTACCCCCAAAATTAATTTTTTCACTTTAGTTCACCTTTTTTTTTACGGTACACTTTTCGCCGATGAGATTTGTCATCCCAACTCAAAAAGTATTTTACTATGAAAAACAAAAGATGTTATTAAACTTTTCGACCAAAAAATAAGCCAAATGACATATTTATATGACCACTTAAAAGTTACGGAAGTGAGCTTATTTAGGGCAGAATAAGCCCAAGTTGGCAATCAAGCACAAGAAATATCACTAGAAAAAGGTAAAAAAATAAAATAGAAGAATCCTACCTTTTCTTTTTAGGTGCGGCCTTGTGCTTCTTTCTCTCAGGCGCAGGCATGATGAACTTCTTTAGGAACTTGCCAAGGTCTTCGAGTGCGGACTTCTCTGCCCAGATGACCTTTCCCTCGACAAGGTTTTTTTCCTTTTCAGCTAGCTCCTTTACGTCGGAAGCCATATTCTTCACAAGACCCTCGTACCTTCCCACTACCTTGCCCAGCTCTTCGACGATGTATGTGTACTTTGTCTTTCTCATAGATATCTTCTTCGCATCATTCTTGATTGCCTTGATTATCCTCAGGTTAGAATTAATGGACTTCTTGAGGCTGTCTATCTGGTCAGGTATCCTTGCGCGCAGTCTCTTCAGATCAACAATCTGCTTCTTGTGCTCATAGTTCTGCTTGAAAAGCTTTTCAAGCTGCATGTTGAATGCCGAAAGCGCCTTGAATATTGTCTCAAGCTCTTTCTCGGACAATGCGAGTTTCGACTTGAGCTTGGCAAGCTCGGCCTTTGCCTCGCTAAGGTGCTTGACCTTGTCGTCCTTTATCGCCTTGACTTTCTCAAGGAAGACGTTCTTTTCCTTGACAAAACTGTCCTCTATCTTTTCTAGTTCTTTGAAGTTGACCAAATCATCTACCTCCTTTTGTAGGGAAATTTGATATGATTAGAAGGTGCTTTCAAGTTTAAAAATATATCCATTTGAAAATTCTGATGGAAAAAATGCCAAAACTACGAGGGAAGTGTGAAGGTGTAATCGAAGCCAAGAATACCACAATTTTAATAAATATCTGCAGATTCTTAGAGAAGCAAGAATCAAAAACGAACAGGAAGTATTATGAAAATGGACATACTAGAAAAAATAAGAAAAATTGAAGCGCTGATTGAACGCGCAGGGACAGAAGGCGAAAGGCAATCCGCTATCTTAGCAAAGGAAAGGTTACAGAAACAAAGTATTGAAACATCTATAATAGAATATACCATCACCACGCAGGATATGTGGCACAAGCAATTGTTTGCTGCAATATGCCACAAGCACGGCCTAAAACCATATAGATACTATCGGCAGAAATATAGTACAGTTATGGTTAATGCCAGCAAACCATTTATGGATGAAGTCTTATGGCAAGAATATTTGAAATATTCAAAGATACTTGAAGATATTGTTGATGAGATAACTCTTCAGATTATTTCAAAGATACATAAAACGGAAGATGAAATTGTCATAAGCGGCGAGATAGAATCGAAATAGAGAGGATTATTTTAGAGTGGAGGGATGAAAAAAAAGAAAAAGTAATGATTACTGCTCGACAACCTTGATTATCGCATAGGCTTTCCTAGTCTTGTCCTTGGTGAATGACTGGACAGGCGAAATCTCCAGGTTATCTATGATTATTGAGCTTCCTGCAACAATCCTCTCGTTCCCCGAATAGCTGGGCAGCACTTCGACAATGACCGAGCCGTCAGCCCTTGGCTCTATCATCTTGACAATCTTGGCACCGACGGAGACAGTCTCATCCTTGGACAGCAGATACTCATCCTCTCCAAGATCCAATGGCTTGATGTTCAGGACAACATAGTTCTCGGGACTGTCTTTCAGCTTGAACTTGAACTCGGCAATGGATATGACTAGGCCGTTTATTACCTCTTCAGACTTAGTCTCAACAAGCCTTCCTGTCGTCCCGTCCACATCCACGTCGACCAGCGGGCCAGTGGCAATAGTCTTGACGGTGACCTTGTTTTCACCATACGCCATCGACTGCTTGTCAGCGAGCTTGAACTGGCCTAAAGGCAACACAGGCTCATTGGTAGCAGCCTCGATGGAGCCGAGCTTGGCCTGCAGGTCTTCAGCCTGCTGAGTCTTCTCTTCAAGTATTTTCTCTACATCCTCTTTTGACACGTCAGGCAGGTTGATAAGTCCATTGCCTGTTTCGACTTTAGGCTTGCAGCCGACAGTTAGCAGCATCAAAGCCACAGCAAGTATTAAAATTATTTTTCTCATGCCTATAACGAATATCTTAGAGCTTAAAAAATTAACCATTTCCGGTGCTGTCCGCAAGCATTGCGGAACCTAAAGAAAAAAGGGCACTTTTTTTTCGTTAAGTTATTAAACTGTTTTGAGAACGTGTTCTGCAGATAGAAATAACGGAGGTAAGAGATAAAATGGTTAACTTGATTGGGATATTGGACACGGAGACCAACAGGCACATGGTGGAGCTTGACGGCGACATAAGCAGGGACAAGGCGGTCATCAGGCCGCTGGACGGCAAGCTGAGGACTGGCACTTTCAGGGACCTCATAGGGTATATGGTTGACGGTGTCCAGAGCGAGGACAAGCAATTGGCTGACGAAGTCACGGGCTATGTGCAGCAGCACAACGGCAGCTCGACCATCTGCGAGATAAGGGCATGCGACAATGAAGGCAGCTACATCAATAGCAACAGCTCGACGATAAGGGCGCTGGACGAGGGCGTCGCGCCTTACATAAAGAGGAGGAGCATTGACGACGAGGATTTCGACTGCATCGAGATGGTTGTGGGCCAGATAACTTCGGTGGGCGCCAGACAATGAACAGGCCAAAGAGCACGTTCTGCACGCACGCAATGAACAGCGCGTTCTTCGTTATAGAAGATAGCGTCTATCAGATAAGTAAGAGCAATGTGAAGGGCGGCAACGGCATCGTGGACATCACTAGCATGCCGGTAAGGCTAGACGTCCTGGAGAAGATCTATTTCTCAGACCTGAGACGCAGAGGATACTTGAGGGAGGATGTGCGTCCATGGATGGATGAAAGCAGAAACATGAAGCTGGTGAGGTTCATTGTCGAGGATGTCTTGGGCAATATATACAGGGGGTATATGCCGCACGAAGGCGCTTCGATAATCAGCAAGGTGATACCGAAGGATGGCATACTGGTAAGATGCGGCTCGTGGTACGCCATCTATGAGGACATGGGCGGGACAGTGAGGGTCAACGGCAGACGCTATAGCGCGCAGAAAAATCCGTGCGCGATTGAGCATCTGGAAAGGAAGTATCAGGCAATGCTAGACGACGCGTTGTTTCCTGAAGATGGCAATCTCGAGGGGATAGCTGGAAAGGCGCACTATTATGACAAGGAGAAAGAGATTGGCTTCTTGATAGAGGACGGTGACTTCTACGTGTTTACGGAGGTCAGGCCTTACGCACTTTACGAGCGCAGCAACGGAGCATACTACCAGTTCGGCAAGGCAAGGGTGGGCAGCAGGCTCAGCATCAGTGATGGCTATATAGAATGGGGCTGCCTGCAGGTGATGGACAGCTACAGCCATCCCTCATTGCCAGAAAATGACAAGGCGTACCAGCAGGTATGTGTGGGCGGTTTCAGTTATGAATCCATTATCCAGAAATATCCAGGGGATGCGAGGATGCAGATCATGGAGCTTATGCGCAAGGGAAGGAAGGTGCTGACTACGGAATACACAAGCCACGAAAGGTCATGGCACAAGCTCACAGAAAGTACTTTTGCGGCAAAAAAGCTAAGTTGCGGATCTAATAATGTCGTGGCATTGAACTACTGAAAGAATGATAGACTATTCAAGGAACTGGGCATTGAACCAAGAGATGATTGGCAAAGGCAGCGCCACCATCGTTGGGTGCGGCGCATTGGCCAACTACATCTGCTTCTACATGGCAGGGCTTGGCTTAAGGAACATAAGGGTTATAGACGATTCTATAGGGTATGAGAGGGAAGAGTTTCTCTTGAGAGAAAAAGGCAAATTCAAGGTCTTAGGCATGGAAGATAAAATCATGGCCATAAATGACGGTATGAGAATAGAGGCGGTGCCATTGCAGGCTGACGGCTATCTCATGGGCTGCCCCGACGTGCTTCTGGACCTGAGCAACAGCCCTAGGACAAAAGATATTTGCTTGGACCATTTCTATGCGGCTGAAAATATCAGGTTGTTCGTCAGCGCATCGTCTTCAGGGACGTCGTCTAGCGCGATATTCAAGAGGGACAAGACGAAGGCTGCAAGAGCGATGCCCCGCCAGTGCCTTGAGGAGTTCGCCAGCCTGAGGCAGGGGGGCTATCCCAGCGGCCTGATGTCCGCCGTGATTTTGGACGAGATAAGAAAGGTTGTTTCTCCTCTGGAAGGTGACAGCAATTATGCCGGAAGGATAAATTACGGGGCGTCTCTGGAGCGCAGGTTCAGCGCAAAGGAAATCCCGTTATACTCTATGGTCGACAATAGGAAGAAGGTTTTGATTTGCGGCGCAGGCGGCATAGGGACTTATGTGGCCTTGAATCTTGCGCTTGAAGGCGTAGAAATAGACGTCTATGACGGCGACATAATTGAGGGCCATAACGTTGCAAGGCAGCTTCTCTATTACGGAAGCATCGGCGAGAAGAAGGCCGACGTGCTGGAGTCGAGGCTGAAGCATATAGTTCCGGAAGCTAAAATAACAGCGAGAGGCAGCCATATCACGGAAAGGACATTGCGGGGCCTGCCAGAATACGACGCGATAGTCTGCTGCGCAGACAACTGGGAAGCAAGAAGGCTGCTGAACAGGCACGCAATGGAGACTTCCACGATGATGATCAATGCTGCAGTGACGCCTTTCAACGCGATAGCCGAGGCGTATATCCCGCTAACGAATTCATGCATGGGATGCAGGTACGATTTCGATAGGCTGGCCGGGTTAAGGCCGCAGGGCTGCGCAGAAGTAAGTGAATCGAACGTCGTGATGACCAACGCCTTCATAGGCGCGCTGGTCGCAGGGGAGATAGTGTCAAGGTCTACATTCTTGGAAAAGAGGTTCGAATACAGCTCGAAGAGCGGGAACAAAAGGAAGTTCAACATTCTCGAAAACAAGTCTAGGGGGGAAACAAGATGCAGATGTCAAGAGAGGTGATCAGCAAAAGGCTCGTCAAGGAGATAAAGATGACTGCAGATTTGGTGTCGGAGATAGTGGGCGCAGATATAGAATGCGAAGGCCTCATCCTCAGCGATTACGGGAACGATTACGCAAGGCACAGCTATATTCCTGAGCAAGACGCAGATTATGCGTCGTGCACAAGTTACGGATTGGAAAGCGTTTTCAATAGATGCTATAGGATGAACCAGAGGGTTCTCGGCATATGGCACAGCCATGGCAGCTTCGATGTGTTCCATTCAGGGATGGATGACAGCCATGTCGCATCGACAATCATGCCATTGGCAGAGAAATATAACAGCCTGCTAGCTAAAAAAGCCCACTACCCATCGAAGGGCACGCTGGAAGGCATCCTGGTCAGCATAGTCGTCAATTCAAGGGGCGACGAATATTACGCCGAGGAGTTCTGCGGAAAATATAGTCGGGAAGTGAGGCTTAGCGTAGAGGAAGATTCTGAGAGGATAGACGAATGGCAAGTTGTAAGGAGCATAGGCGAGAATGTCAGGTACAGGGGAAAAAGATTAAGCCAGTATCCTAACTATGATGCGGTCTTGAGAAGGCATGAAGGCAGGCTGAGGAAGGAGCTTAACTCGAGCAGGATAAGGAAGGCCATAGGCACTCCGAACATCGGAAAAATATCAGGCATATTGTCTGGCAGGGCTTCATGGAGATGGGAAGACAGGATGAGAGAGTTCGATGCGGAATACCTGAAGCTGAGGAACGCAGAGAACATACACAGCCGCATACCCGAGATTGAAACTATGATAGAGGGCAACAGCTACCTTATCAGGAAGCACAGCAGTATTTACTCGGAATTAAGGTTGAAGCTATCGGAGCTGAAGTACAGGAGCTGGTTCAAGAAGGTGAGGAAAGAGAGATACTTGGCTAAGATACGGATACAAGGGCATCGTATCCCGGAACCTGATGGAGATTGCTCTCGTCGAACACCGAGCTGAAGCCCGTCCCGGTATAAGACTTGGCAGAGACCTTGTTGCCGTTGACGTCAATGAAAAGGAACGAGGGCTGCTGCCTGTATGTGCTTCCTGAGCTCGTCTGGCCTAACTCCAGATAAGACACGTACATCGAGCCGCTGGATATCATGTCGACGCCGTTCAGGCTGCCCTTGTTGTAGGCGTGGTGGTGGCCGCTTGAATAGAATTTCACGCCGGTTTCCCTGAGAAGGTTAAGCAGCTGGCCTTTCGGCTTCAATGTCGTCGAGCAATGGCTTAGCTGGAAGCATATCTGCTGCAGGGGGATATGGCCGAACACGAAGATGTTGTTGTATTTCCCTTTGGCTGAAGTCAAGTCCTCGATGAGCCATGCGAGCTGTTCCGCATCAATATTGTAAGTCACTGTATAAAGCACAACGAAATGGTTCTTCTTGTAATCGAACGAATAGTATTTGGGATAGCTCCCCTTAAGGTTCTCTACGCCGGGCTTGTACGAGTTCCAGAACTTTTCGTACTTGCCTCCGAAAGCGTCATGGTTTCCCGCCGAAGGTATCATTGCCAAGTTAGCAGAGCCGAGCTTTTTCTTAACATTCGAATCGAAATATGACCACATCCTGTCAAGCTTGCTTTCGGCGTCTGAAGGGTTGGCATCAATCATGTCGCCGTTGATTATCACGAGCTCGGGGTTGAGGCTGATTATCTGGCTGACTCCGGACTTAAACCATTCCTTGTTCTGGTCGCCTATCTGGAGGTCGGATATGACTATGAATGGGAAATATTCGCTTGCGGGCCTCAGAGATACTGTAGAGGGGGTTTCCACTTTGGCCGTGACTTCTGCAGGCGCAACCGGAGCAGTGATAAGAGGCTTCGCGCCTAGCTTTAGCTTCTTCAGGCTGTCGTTCCTGTACACCAAAGATGGATTGATTCTGTAGTCCACTTGGGTCTGGATGTTGCGCGGCACAGTATCCCCGAATACAGGGATTTCAAAAAGAGTGGAGAGCATAAGCCTGCCATCGCTCACGGAGAACGAATAGTTGTCATTGAATAGGTAAGGCCTCGTGTAGTATAGCTTGTTGAAATTAGCGAGGTAAGCCGCGAAATTCTGCTTGAACAGCGCGATGTACTCGGTGTCAGTCATCCCATCTTTCAAAGCAATAGGCTCAGCCGAGTATCTTGCGGCATTGTCAAGATAGAACAGCATCTCGTCGCCGTAAGCGTAATAGTCGAACAGTTCAAGCTGGGCTTCTCCGAGGTACTCTACCTGCGGCCCGGCCTTGGCTTTCTGGTTTACGATATTGAATATGAATATGGACGCTAGGAAAGCTATGGATGACAGCAACAGTATGGCTGCCGCCTTCTTCCTGAGCCTTGGTTTTATTGTCATTTTGTCTCAGCCTTTATTTCATAAACTGTCTCGCGCTCAGGATTGAGCGGGCATGTCGAATCCGAATAATCTATGAACATCGAAATTATCTTGGACTTGTCAGGCGTAGGCTGGGTTATCATGGCGCTGAACATGTCTCCCCTGTCAACAGAATTGCCCTTGCCGCCAAGCTGGCCGTAAAGCAGCGCCCTATCGTACCTGGCGCTGTTCTCGGAAAAGCACCCGTTATTTTTTTCAACGAGGCTCTCCTGCTTGTTATTGTAGTCATTATAGGCATAGATGTCGCTTGTGCAGATGAACAAGAGGCGGTTATTGCCTCCATTGGCATCCTCCTCATATACCCTGACTACCCAAGTCAAATAGTTGCCCAAGAATCCTTCATTAATATGCCAGTAAAGGTTTTCCTTGCACTGGAACGCGGCGCTCGACCCGTGCTGCACCTCGCCTGTGGATGTTGAATATGAGAAGAACTTTCCTAGCTTGGCTTCAGACAACTTGTTTATCAGGTCGGTGTCAGAAGGCCGAATCAGCCTGAGCTGATTAATGAAATCAACGAAAGAGCCAGAATACCCTATATCGTTGGCCTGCTTGACGTCGAATGGCGACTTCAGCAGGGCCAGCCCGGTCATCCTGTCGGCCAGGAGGTTATTGGACAGAAGCTTGCTTGTCTCGAGCTTATTGGTCGAATCCACCTTCGCTATGACTATTATGCCGATTACAAGTATTATGATTGCGGGTATCAGGTCAGAGAATATGTCTTCAGCCTGTCCCCTTTTATTGCGCATATGCGACAACTAAGGCACCTCTTTCGAATTTTCCGTTATCATAGATTATCACTGGCCTGGCCATATAATTATTATATGCGGCGTCTTCCTTCCCCACTTTAGGCAGCGATGCTTTCTTGACGTAAGCCGGGTAAGTGAGGTATTTGATATTGTTCTTTTGTTCCCCTCTGGCAAGGTAGACGACGAACCTGTCCTTGAAATACCTGCCGCACGAAGTGTAGAGGTTTGCGCTATTGAACTTTGATGCGTCTATTATGCCCGGATGCGCCCTGCCTGTATCCTTGTCTACATAGGCGAAACAGAGAGGCGAATATAGCGCTTCGTTCATCAGGACCTTCTGAGCCATGCTCTGGCTGGTTGTCAGTATCCTGACGTCAAGCGTCCTGAACGCCGAGTTAAGTATTATGAACATGACAGCAAGGAAAAATATCACTATGATGAAATACAGCGCTTTCCTGCTGAGGTCGTACTGCGCGTTCTTAAACATTTTTCACCTGCGCAGTGAGTTGGCTTAACGGGCCTAACTTTTCATAAATCAGCGTGCTCCGCATTCCCAGCTCGGACACCTTCATGTCCTTGGTCACTTCAACGGAATCATCCCTGACGTTTATCCGGTACATCTTCGCATGCGTGTAATTGTACCTTATGTGGCTGGGCGAGGAAGCCAGGGCATTGTACATCAGCTTGGAATCCTCTTCGAGGTATATTTTATTGAACTTTGTGTGCTGGTTGAAAGTCAATGCGGCCAAGACAAAGAAAGTGCCGACAACGACAGCTATAAGTATCTCGAATATTACAGTCATCTCAGAAACTTCTGCCTGGCCCCTTTTATCCATGCAAATTAAGACGGGAAACGGATATTTAAACATTACCTCAGGCTGACAGTGCCCGGCGTGGGGGGTTGCGTGACAGCGGCAGGCGGCTGTGGCTGAGCAGTAGATGCTGCGGGCTTAACGTAGCATGAAGGCAGTTTTAACGATTCAACGTCAGCATAGGTGAGGAAACAGACGTCGGTTCCTACCTTTATAGGCTGTACCTTTCTCTTGCTCATCGTATATCCCTGGCTTTCCGGATAGAGCTCCAGAAGGGAAAACCTTTCTACGTACTTTTTCTTTTCGGACGACCTGCCGTCGTAAGTGCAAAGCCTGCCTGAATAATCGGTTATCCATTCGTACTGCTTGTCTTCCGGCTTGCTAGGATAATAATTGCCTATCCTGTTAACATTGTTCTGCTTGTCGGCTGCGATGACAAAGTCGGAGTTTGGAAGTATCTCATACTCTATTTCCTTGCAGAGGCAGTTGTCGTTGGCCTCAGTCCTGCACGACTCTATGTCCAATGCGAACTGGTGCCATGGATATTTCTTGGTGTAGTCGCAGTCGTATCCAGGGACGCATATCTTAAGCTCATCTCCGGACTTCCTTATGAGGACGCCAAGCACTTGGTCCTGGCCGAAGACAATCAGGTTGGCCGACGCAGCCAGTTTGCCTGAAGTTACCCTTGCCCTCACTTCCTCCTCGCCTACTCCCTTGATGAGCTTATATGGGGTTTTGACAAAGCTCCAGTACTTTCCGGAAGTCTCCCTGTACCCGTCCTTGTTCCACAGTTGGAACCCGCTTATTGTCCTTACGTCCTTGAACTGGGCGCAGCTGGTCTTGCCGGAGCATTTCCTATTGTATGCTATAGGCTGTCCAGGGTCTGAGCAGAAGCATAGGCACCCCAGTTCGTCTTTTATTATGCCTTCGTCGGTTGAGCCCGAGCTGCAGACTTCAGGCTTGGCGTAAGTCAGCTGCTTTGGAGAGCTGATTATGCTTGATGCGTCTGTGAACGGGGTCACTATCGCAGGCTGCTTGGCGTCAAAGCCCATGAGCACGTAATCCTTCTGGAACCTGCACAGTATTTCCTGCTCCTGCCCGTCCTTCAGTTTGGCAGATATATCGACAATCTCGGTGAAGCACTTCTCGACGCCCTGCTTCTCGGCGAAAGCCCTGTATGCGATGATTATTATCGGCGTGAGTATAAGTATCATCAGCAGTATGCCTATGAGAAAGCTGAACGACTCTTCCGAACCTCTTTTTTTCAGGGTCATTTTGGTATAGCGCCTGACAGGTTAGGCTTAAGTCCGGCAATCTGGTCCCAGATGGTTTTCAGCTTGTCGACAAAATAGCCGGAGCCCTTGATGAATATGATTGTGACGACAACGAGCACCATGACTGCCAGAATGGCAAGTATGACGGTGTTCAGCGTGAGCTCTACCCCTTTTTTGTTTGTTTTCATGATATAAGTAAGAAAAGAAGAAGATTAATAAAAGTTTTTATTTTGCTTCGCACTTGGCCCTGCAGTTCTTGTCCCAATATCCTGCGCCGACGTTTGGCATCTTTTCGCAGTTCAGGGCTCCGTCCCCTGTAGAGGTAATTGCGAACCTATCCTTCATTGCCTGTGATACGGCAGGATTATCGAACTGCCCCTTCTGGCACAATGTGCAGGACAGCTTGCATGCGCTCTCAGCCAGGGCTATGTCCTGCTCGGTGAGCTCAACGACGGTCTTCTCCTTGCCGATTATCCTGGACATGCCTCCTGTAAAGAACAATGCGATGACAATCAGTGCAACCAATGCCAATACTGCGATAATGACAAAATTCAAGGATATCTCCATGCCTTTCTTGTTAGATTCCACTTTTCTGCACCCCTTTGATTTCTAGGATAACTAAACGAAAATGAATATTTAAATGTTTCTATAGCTTCTAGGGTTGCTGGCCTGCTCGGCCTTGATGCTGTCTTTCCAGCTAGGGTCCTCGTAGGCGAAATCGGAGCGCCTGTAGGACTGCCCGAAACTAGCTTCCAATCTTATTGCATCGTCAAGCTCGCTGTTTGGCGTTGACGGGTTGTCGCAGCCCTCATAGAATGTCTTGGCCAGCTTTATTCCGCCGGCGTGAAGTGAAGCATACGGGCTGAACTCCCTGGCGAATATCACGTTCCTGTCCTTGACGAAGTCGGGATAGACGGCGATGTTATAGCCTTGCTGCCTCACAGCGCTGATTAGATAGCTGAAGAACTGCCCCGTGGCAGGGCTTCCTGCATCAGCGTAAGCAGCCCTGTAGTCAAGCCACGGCCCTTTCCTGTCGAGCGGGTCCCCCAATGCCCCGATGATGTCACCCATAAGGACTTTGGAGCCCAATGCAACTTTCTGCTTATTGACTGTATTTAGGTTGCCGAAATAAATCAGGACGGATATGTTGTTCAGGATGTTAAGCTCGCCTGGCTGATTGGCTATAACGCCTTGGTCGCTGACTGAGTAGTCTGAGCTCTGTATAGTCCTTGAGGCGGCCTCGACCTTGTCCTTCAGTATGACATATTTCTTTCCGGGCAGGCATTTCTCGTCGCACACCTCCATGACTTCCGCATCAGTCGAAGCCAGTACGGGAGTGTTGGCCGGAGCCTTAATCCTGTCTATCCAGAATACGGGCTTGCCGTCGACGTTCTTGGAATCGCAGACCACTTTCATTTCGCCTGACGGGGCGATGGGCCATGCGAAAGGCCTTAAGAGCTCTTTGGTTTCAGCATCGAGCATGTCATCGTCCCTGACGCTCGACCTCCATGCAGTGGCGCTTTTCTTAAGTAGCTCGCAGCTGCCGAAGGCGAACTTCATCTTGCTCATAGCCTCTATTTTGTTCATGTCAGGCAGCGCCCTCCCCTCCTTCTCTGTCCATACAGGCGGCCATTGCAGTCCTATCTTGAAATTTGTTGAGACTGCGCCCCTGGAAGTAAGAATAGTCTGATCGCTCTTTGCCACATCCATTATCTTTACGAAATCATCGGTCTTCTTCAGGGTTATCGGCCTGAACTTGCTGTCGTCGCCAGGCCTTAAGAGGTTTGTGGTTACAAAGCAGTACCTGTTGTCGTCGAACTTGATTATGTTGCCTATGCGGCTCATCTGGCTGTACTCGGAGCCTGCAGACAGCTGGTCGAACGGGACGCCCTGCGAATTATAATATGCCAAGGCCCAGTCCTGCTGCGCGTCGCCCTTGAGTATCATCGGGGAATCCTTGCCCGCGAGCTCGGAGTTGAATACGCAATATATGTCTCCGTAGGCCTTGTCGTCCCCGCACTCCGGGCAGTTTGCCCAGTATGCGACTCCAAGCTTCATGTTGTCCAGCTTGAGCCCCTTTGCGTCAAGCTTGATTGGTATTATCTCGTCCTGGTCGGAGAAAGCGTATATCAGCATGTCCGTCTTCCCGGAAGATCCTTGGACTAGCTTGAAGAATATCTTGTAATCTTTAGGTATCGGCTTCTTGTTCTTGATCTCGCACGAGCACCCTACTGGCTCCTGGCCTTGGCAGAACTCAAGCGATGAGAGTATGGATTCAGCGACGTACTGCGTGCTTTTGATGTTCTTCTCTTTCTGCCCGAACTTGAAGACGTCTTTCGCTATGTTTGAGACATCGTCGAACACTTTAGGATAATACATGTAGGCTATGGCCCCGATTATTAATATGACGGAGATTATCGGCATGAAGCTGACCACGTATTCCCTTTCCATTTCATCTGCCTCTCACTATCTCGTCGAAGAATGTCGTGACGCCTTCGACAATCTTTTGGCGTATAGTGTCTGAGAATATGACTAATATCACGAGCACCATCAGCGCCAAGACTATGATGGCGATGTACTCGACCTCGAGCTTTCCTTGTTTGTGTTTCATGTTCTCACTTCAAAACATCTTGCCAGGGGTTATTGTAGGCGCTCCCGGCTTGGCCCATCCATAGCCCACGACCAGGTTGCCTATGGCGTTAGTGTAATCGTACCACTTGTCGCCATTGAGCGTGACGCACTGGCCAGTCTGCAACGTGCAGCAGCCTATGGCATTCACCACAACCTCCGGCTTGGTTGTTATGATTATCTTGTCTCCGGTAGAGCTCCCTCTCGCCGTGTCGTCCCAGAACAGGATGTAGTACACCTTGCCCTTGGCCAGTCCGGCAATGCCGTCCTTGGGCTTGAGGTCCTCATGGAAGCATACGGTCTGCCCTGGCGAGCCTGACTGCAGGTAATTGTAATCGGAAGACGCCAAGTCCTTCAGGTCGAGAGTTCCGCCCTCCACCAGGCTGCGTGCTCCCTTGTGCGTCATGAGGTGCAGGTACAGGTCTTTCAGCGTGACATCCTCTTTCATCTTGAATGCCGTGACAATTATCCAATCGTCGCTGGTTATATGGAAATCCCACTTGCCTTTTCCGAACATGAACCACACGTCCTTCAGATATACGGCGAGCTCGTCTTTAGAGAGTGGGTTCTCTATGATTTCCTGCTTGCACGGCACGCTCATCGCGCCCCTCGTTATGGCGTTGCTTGCCATTATGCCGTTGCTTATCCAGCACCCGTAGACTTTGGTCTTGCTCGTGGATGCCGCAGTGAAGAACGACACTATCAATATGGCAGCTATCACCAGGAACACGACTAGCAGGATTATCTTAACGAGAGATTCCATCTCCAGCCCCGCACCTTTTTTATCCAAGCGTCGCATTTTTGAACTTGATTATTGCTCCTATCAATATCAATCCTAAGGTTATCGCAAGCAGCAGCAGCACTATGGACCTCATCGAAATCATTGTGCCACCGCCGCGCCGGATATCATCTTGGCCAATAGGCTGAACCCGATTATTGTAACAGCCGTGACTATGAGATAGAACATGAAGCTCTTGTAGAGGTTCTTGCCGAGCGTGTATTCCTCGTTGAGCTTGTCCACTCCCGACTCGATTCCGTTTGCCATCACTGAGAGTATGTAGACGATTTGGATTAGGTAGACTGCGACGACAATCTGGAAGAAGAAAGGGGGCATCAGTGTCGACGGGTCGAATATGTCGGTCAGGCCGCCTGCGCCGAGCCCTGCGGCTGCAGCGTCGTCCTCTTCAGGGGCCGCGGTCGTCTCCAGTGCTGAGCCCAGGCCTCCTATGATGGACGTTATCATGCTGCCTATGCCTACGACAATTCCCGAGATTATGGGGGAAAGGAAAGATATCTGCGCACGCATAGACCCTATGATTTCCGAGAGCAGGTCTTTCAGCCTCTCGTTGACCTTGTTTATCCTGTCAAGGTAGATTGAGATGCTCATCAGTGCTTTTGACGCGACCTGCGGCCCCTTCTTAGACGTCTCGATTAGGACTTTCATCGAGCTTTCAATCAGGGAGCTAGGATAATAGTTTATGGCTCCGACCTTCTCGTCGAATACTGCCTGCTCGATGCTCATTCCAAGGCTTCTTATGTTCCTGTCTACAACCTTGAAGAAATCTCCTGTAGGCGTGCCTCTGAGGTTCTGTGCGACATCGCCGAATATCATCTCTGTGGGGAATCCTCCGCTGAGCCTGTTGCCGACCTGGAACAATGCGCCCTGGAATTCCTTCTCCAGCCTGACTGTCTCGTTCCTTATGTCGATGAGCTTCTTGCTCCTTATATTGTAGTATGTGCTCAGGCCGAACGCTATCCCGAACGGTATCAGCAGGCTGAGCAAGGAGGCGCCCAAGCCGAACGGCCCTATGGTGACCGTCTCGCCTTCCTGTGTCTCGACAGTCCTGTAATCTATAAGCTTTCCGCCTATGGGATCTGGGAATGTGATATCGAACGCGGGGTCAACGAGATGGATTATCAGGGGCAGCATCCCTATGACCATGAACACGAAAATTATGGCAGTAGCAACGCTTTTCGGCTCGATGTAGGACACATTCTCCCCCTCTCCTATCTGCAGCATCCTTAGGTTGGCGAACCTTGGGCTGTCCTCGAACATCCCGCTCTGGCCGTATCCGACGGGGCGCTTGGACATTATGCTGTACCCTATGAAGTAGACGACAAGAGGCAGTATGAAATTGTAAATCAGCCCGAGCTGGTACCACTTGACGCCAAGGAAGCTCCCCAGCAGAGGCAGGACAATCAGGCCAAGGATTGGCAGTATCACGCCAAGCATGTGCAGCGTGGTGATTGGGTTCTTGATGTTCTGCGCATAGTGGAGCATGCTCTCGTACGTGCCCTCAAGCATAACCTCTAAAGCTTTCTCAAGCATCTCTAACCTTCTTTTAGCATCGCCTTCGACGACGGAACCTTCAATGAGATGGAACGATTCAACGAAAGGCAGATTATAATCTTTCCAGCTGTCAAGATAGTTGTCAAGCGCCTCCTTCACTGTAGAGAACCGCCTCGTCTCGACGTCCCACATGATTTTTCTGAGGTCCAAGGCAAGCGGATTGCCCACGTGCTCCCCTGCGAACATCAGCGCGTGCTCAAGGTTGGACGTATGCCTCATGTACATGACTATGTAGAGGATGCACATCACCATCTGGTTCGAGGCCTGGAGCCTCCATTTCGCGGCCAGGTATATTGGGTACTTGCTCAGCGGCTTCAATGAGAATATTCCGCCGAGGATAAAGAACGATGCAAGGAATATCTGCGCCTTGTCCAGAAGCAGGTACGATACGAATCCTATTGCAAAGCCGAACAGCACCGATACCGCCATCGTCAAGGTGGCAAGGCTGAACGCGCCTGTTGGCGTTATGTTGAGGTGCGTCCTGTCGATGGCCTCCATTAGCTTTGCCGCATCTTCAGGCTTTGGCTCTACCTTGACTAAGTTCTCGGCATAGTTGCATGCCCGCTCATAGAACGTGTTGCTCAGTCTCAGCGCCTCTTCCCTGAAAACCGAATAGTCCTTGGAGAACACATCTTTCTCGGCAGGCATGTCCATTATGTTGGTGCCCGACTTCGAGTCTATCTTCGCACCGTACTTCTCTAAGATTTTTTTAGTGCTGGTGTCTATAGGACGCATGGATTACCCCTTTTTTCACTATTTAGGTAGCTCTCCTTTCCTTATAACTCTTTTCAACCACTCTTCCCACTCAAATAGTATGCGCTTGGAGTCCAGTGCGCCTATATCTTCCCTGACAGAATTAGAAATCCTATGGAACTGGTCGTTGGACCTTATCACGAAAGGGGCCTCAAGCATCTTGTCGTTCTTCGTCCTGTCGGAATACTCGATTGTCTTTTTCTTTATTTCCGCCCTCAGGTTGATGTTGTCCCATATCGCGTCCCAGTTTCCTGCCCACTCCTTCACGTTGGAGCCGATAGACTTGATTACTTCGGAGTCGCCATTGACGAGTTCTGGCGAAAGCTCGAGCTGGTCAGTGTGGGCATTGTACTTCATCAGGTCGATGAAACCTCCTTCAGTAAGAGGGTCATCTTCCCATTCCTTTCTCACTTCAGTTATCTGCGTGACCCTTCTCCACTTGTGCAGGCCGTCCGGGCTCTTGAGGGGGTTTGCCACGATTATCAGGTCAGTTGCCTTGAACGAAGTCCTCGGCACGCCAAGATCATTTACAACCCTATCGAAGACGCCGTAAGGCGAATCTCCGTGGATGGTTCCCGCGACGACGTTTGCCAGCGCGCCAATCCTCATTGCCTCATACAGCGCGATGGCTTCCTTGCTCCTGACTTCTCCGACTATCAATGCGGAATCTCCAAGCCTTAAGGATGTCCTTATGCCTTCGGCAGCTGAAAGCTCTGTTCCCGACTCGACCAATGCCGAGCGTACTTTTAGAGGCTGGATGTCATATCCTAGCTCTCTCAGCGCTTCGGATGGGAGCTCTATAGTGTTATGAGCCATGATATTATTTGCAATGAAATTCTCATCTTCAGGCACAGAGATATCATAGACATATTGCGGTTTGTCCGCCCTCCTTACCTTGACTATCCTATCCCAGAATATGTCTGATTCAGACAATTGGGCGATGTAAGAAACTAATTTCTTATCAGATGATTTAACCTTTAAGAGCGACGCAATTCTCTTTAGTTTTTCCCTGCCAACATTGTTGCCCCTATTGAGATAATCATTTTTGTTGAATTCTAGATTGCTCAAGGCTCCAGCTATTTTTGTCCTTGTCGTAAATGGCAATGGGACAACATCAGTAGTGTCTTTGACTGAAACCTTATTCAGCAGCTTAGCCAAATTATTGTTCTTTTTTTGCTGCAGGAATCCTATCTGCTTAAATAATCTTAAGGATTTCAATGAGCTAATCCTCCCGTCTTTGGTTCTGTCATTAGGCAAGAATTTATGTTCCCTTAGCAAGTTTATCCTGAAGATAATCCCGAAATTCAATAAAATAGATTGTATGTCGGATAGGAGCTTGGGGGAAGCTAAAGATATCGCAATTTCCCTGTCAGAAGCGCACCCGTCTCCGCTAAACAGCCCTCTTAAGAATGATGATATCTGCTTATTTGAAAGATTGAATATCCATTCAGGGATTCTTTTGGTATAGGCATTGCCCTTGAGGCCCATGACATCTTTTAATAGGAACTTAAAAGATTTGGAATGTATCATCAAGGAGAACTTATCGCTGTGCATAGCAGTCTTCAGGTTAAATCTTTCAGCGACTTTTCTGACAACATCCCTTTCTTCTTCAGAGCTTACAGAGACAATTATGCTGTTCTTATCATAGCAGCCGTCGGCCAGCCACAAGCCCAAGAACTCAAGGAAGACATTATCCAATATGACTTCTGAAGGGATGAATAACGAATTATGCCCGGATTTAAACATATCGGTATGCTTCACTAAGCCCATCTTTTTTGCGATGGCAAGAGGCAGCCTGCCATGTCTAATCATAGAGAGAAGAGTGACTTTGGCATAGCCTAAGAATCTTCCTGCCTTCATAAATAATATCTTCTTATCATTAAGGATTTTATTAAAATTTTTTCCTTTGACAAAAATATTGCTTCCTATATCATTAAAATTAATTTCAAAATGTTTTCTTTCCTTATTATTCAGGGTCATGCATCTGGGCACCGCCAAGAAATCGTTTTCTTTCAGCTCGGATGTTTTGACTTCTTCGAGCATCTTATCTTCGCCAAGCTTAAATAAAGAATGGTCAGAAGTTGCCTTGATTACCCTCCCTGTCGCAGTCGTCACTTCATAGATAGGCTTATCGACAAAATGCCTTATTATCCTGGTTGCAGGCTTTAAATTTATTTTGCCTTTTTTATCTATGCAGAACACATTAAAATCAGGATTGAAGATGACATCTCTGCTGCCTGACTTTTTTGATTTGGCCTTATTTTTCTCAAAGAGACCATCAAAATCAAGCCTACTGAAGCCAGACTTATCTTTAATAATCAGCTCGGCATCGCCTGTGACGCTGTCCTCTATAGTAAGAATGCGGTACTTCCTCATTATCTCGACAAGGCAGGCCCCCAACAAGGATGTTTTTCCGCTCGACCTTGTTCCTGCGACAAGCATCGTTCTCGAGCCGTCGATAAGGAAGCT
Source organism: Candidatus Woesearchaeota archaeon (assembly GCA_964358335.1). Taxonomy (GTDB): domain Archaea; phylum Nanobdellota; class Nanobdellia; order SCGC-AAA011-G17; family GW2011-AR17; genus CAYHOW01. The sequence goes on along the minus strand of CAYHOW010000001.1, from coordinate 6,150 downwards.
CAAAAGGCCGGCGGCCGTGGTATTTATCATCTTCTGCTTGGCGAACAGGGCCAAGGTCCAAGGCTTGTCCCTGTGCCTCCTGAACGAGTATGCGAGGCCGTACGGGTTCAACGGCTTTGTAATCATAGATACCCTTGCCCTGGCCTGCGGCAATTGGAGCTCGGTGTCCAGGATGGGATTAGCTTCATCCAAGGGCCTTCCTGACAGCAGCCTGAACTTGGTTGCCCAGCTTTCTGCGTCGCTTCGCGAAGGTATTATGTTGGTTACGCAGTTATCATAGGTGCCGTGCAATACGAATATTGGGACGTCGCCGTTCGGCGCATTTATTGATACGTCCTGTATCCTCTCATCCTTAAGCAAAAGCTCTATGAATCCGAACCCTATTGTGTGCCTGATTAGTATCTCGGTCAGCTCGACTACTTCTTTAGGCGTAAGGTCAAGGTTTTGGTGCTCGGCAAGTTCTCTCAGGAGGTCAGAGCCGATGTTGAAGAACGTGGTGCGCATCTTTGCAGGGTCAAGGAAAGCCTCTTCCTTTGGCTGGTGCTCTGCAAGGACAGACTTGGCAAGGTCAACCAAAGCGTACTTGTCTTCCGAGAGCTTGAACTCCGGCGGGTTGAGATGGTACAGGTACTTGATGTCGTCCGTGGTGCTGAATATTGTCACGTCGGTGTTCTTGTCAAGGGAATATATCTCCATCTCTTCTCCGTCCAAGGGCAGCCGGGCCATGAGCTTCGTGAAGAGGAAATCCGGAGTGATGGTGGGCCTGAAGAAGAGCTTGTAGACTGTCCTGTCTCCCAAGGTGTAGCCGGCAAGGTAGGGCATCGCCATCTGCACAAGCTTTGTCTTTTCAAGCTGCTGGAATATGTCCTGCAGAAGGTCCATGAAGACCTGCCTGGACTCCTTCATCCTCAAGTCCTCGGTCTTCCTCTGCTTGATTGTCTCAAGCCGGATGAGGCGCTTGAGCTCGACATAGGCGCCCAGCGGGTCAGACCTAAGGAGCTCGAACACGATGTACCTCACGGTGCTGTGCCTTTCGGCAACGATTCCGGGATTCTCGAACGTCGTGCCCATGGCGGCAGGGCTGAGCGCCTTCTTCCTCTTCACCATGTAGCTGTAGAGGTTGGCTACCTGCATGAGCATCTGGGTCTGCTCGAACTCGTAATTGTAATGCCTGCGCTGCATGAAGGTTATCCGGCCGATTGAGGGGTTCTCGACAAGCTTGTCGATGACGTCCATCATGACATAGGGGTTGTCTTCAATCGTAGGAGAATACGGGACGCTCTCATAGTTCAAGCGTATGACCTCTTCAGCGCCTTCCCTGACTATCTCGTAGCCTTGAGGCGTCACCGTCTTTTTATCAGCCATGTTACCACTTTTGTATATATTATCTATTTCTCCATCGATTTATATATTTTATGCCAATTGACCTATATCCTAACAACATCCAAGATTAAACCATGTGGTAATGGACATCCTTATTGTCGCGTGGTTAATTTGTTGCTTTCAGAAATTAGGACTTTCTTTTCGAAAAAATAGATTGTATTTTGCTGTTTTCAATTATTGTTTCCGATTATGTCATAAATCTTCTGTGATTTCTATAAAATAAGTATATTCTTAAGACCACTCGACACCCGACAAGTGTGCGCGCAACCCTTATAAACACGATTTACCGATTATATTGCATGTTAAAAACCTACCAATTTCGCTTATACCCTACAAAAGAACAGAAGGCAAATTTGTTAAACCAGTTAGAACTCGTACGCTTCGTTTATAATGAGCAATTATCGTTTAAGATTAAATCATATGAACAAAACTGCGTCAATGTTAATTATTTTGGCCTAAATAAACATCTTTTAGTTTTGAAAGAGGAATATCCCGAGCTCAAAAATATTCATTCTCAAGTGCTTCAGAATGCAGGCAAAAGAGTGAGTATTGCATTTGAACATTTTTTTCGTAGGGTCAAAAGAAAAGAAAACCCGGGATATCCAAGGTTCAAAGGCAAAAACCATTATCATTCAATAACTTTTCCACAAAAAGGTTTTTTGGTGGACGATAAGTTGCATATCTCAAAAATAGGCCATATTGAAATAGTAAAGCATAGGAATATTAAAGGCAGAATCAAAACAATGACTTTGAAGAAGATGAGCACCGATAAATGGTATGCTTATTTTTCTGTTGAACAAGAAATACAAAAAAAATTAGAGAAAAAAGACAAGATTATCGGCCTTGACTTAGGCTTGCTTCATTTCTATGCGGACAGCGAAGGCCATTTCGTTGACAACCCTCGATGGCTAAGGAAATCAGAGAAGAATTTAGCTCATTTGCAGAGGAGCCATTCAAAAAAGAAGAAAGGGGGGAGAAATAGGCAGAAATCAAGGATTAAAATCGCTAGACTCCATGAAAAAATATTAAACCGAAGAAAAGATTTCATACACAAGGAATCACGGAAATTGGCAGATTCATATTCAATCATTGCCATAGAAAAGCTATCGATCAATAATATGCTGCATCATAGATACTTATCAAAGTCCATAAGCGATGCCGGTTGGGGCAAATTCCTGCAACTGCTTGCCTACAAAGTGGAAGAAACTGGTGGCAAACTAGTAAGAGTTGATCCAAATGGGACATCGCAATATTGCATATGTGGAAACAGGGTAGAGAAATCATTGGCTATAAGAGTCCATAAGTGCAATAAATGTGGAATAGAAATGGACCGTGATATAATGTCCGCAATGCTTATTAAGCAGTTTGCCTTAATACATACTACCGCAGGAAGTGCGGGAAGTAACGCTTGGGAAGATGAGAGCGCATTCTCATCGATGAGCCAAGAACTTCCATTGCATTCAAGCTAACGAATGCAGGGGCGTTGCTCCAATTGGAAGGCTTCACAATACTTTTTGGTCAAAATGCAAGGCAACCCAGAACAACAGCAGGCCTACGGCGGAGAGCAGTATGGCGCCCAGGATCAGGTTCTTATAGAGTTGACTAACAGGATAAGGGTCATAGAGAGCAAGAACTCGCTGCTGGGCGAGCGCATGCTGGTGATGAACCAGAACATGATAGAGGAGTACAAGAAGATAATCAGGGAAGTCAAGTCATTGGAAGGCGAGATAAGCGACCTGAAGAGCGACCTGAACAACATCAAGAACATAATGAAGCATTTGACTGAAGAGGCCAACAATTTCGCAAGGAAGGACAGCCTGAAGATACTAGAAAAATATATTAACTTATGGAACCCCTTGACATTCGTGACAACTTCAGAAGTTAGGAAGCTGGTTGAAGAGGAAGTAAGGAAAACATTACAAAATGCCAAAGGGAACACCGACTGACACGGTCCTTGGCCTCATGAAGGAAGGCAGGACCAAGCAGCAGATAATGCAGGATTTGCGCAGCCAGGGCTACGGGCTTCAGCAGATAAATGAGGCCTTCAACCAGGCAAGCATAAAGAGTGGCGTCGAGGGCGACCTTGCGCCGCCAGGAGGAAACATGGCTAATGAAGAGTACCAACCGTCGGAAGAGATGAGGATATCAGAATTGGAGAAAGAGGCAGATATTCCCGTTCCAGCACCTGAACAGAGTTCAGCTTACCCGGCAGAGCCAGCGCAGGATTACGGCTCGATGCCTTCGCCGCAGGATATGGCGGATGCGGCCGCGCAGCAGGCGATGCCGCAAGGCTACGGCCTTAGCCAGGACGACGTCCAGTCATTGGTCGAGGAGATCATTGACGAGAAATGGCGCGAGCTCATGAGCTCGGTCGGCGATATCGCGACATGGAAGGTCCAGATGGCAGACGAGAATGAGGCCATCAAGCAAGAGATACTAAGGATCCAGGGCAGGTTCGACAACCTGCAGGCAGCCATCCTTGGCAAGGTAGACGAGTACAGCAGGGGAATAACCGACATAGGCAGCGAGATGAAGGCGCTGGAGAAAGTTTTCGAGAAGATACTCGAGCCCCTTTCGTCTAACATCAAGGAGCTTGCAAGGATAACCGAGGAATTGAGAGGGTCAAGCCCAAAGAAAAAATAATTATTTCTGTTTTATTTCTTGTCGCCGCCGCTAATCATCCTGACAGCCTGGGCTGCGACTACCAAAAGGAACAGCATGCCCAATATCCTGGGATGGAATATTATCTGGCCTATGACCTGATTTAGGCCGCCCTGCTCGGTGGCATTTTGCCCGCCATAGATAGTCTGTATCTGTGCGCCGTAGACCTGCGTCAAGGCATAGATGAAAATTGTAATGATTATTACGATGATTATCCACACTGTGCCCCTGTCGCTGAACTGCTTGGTTATATCGGATTCCTTGACTCCGGCGAAAAGGAACAGCATCATTATCATCAGCAAGAAGACCAGCATCACAGTGAACCACGGAGTGATTATCTTGACTATCCCCACAAGGTCGGGGGTAAGGACAAACAGCACGGCCACGGACAGCGCGACCACCTGGTTTGCGGCCTTCGTGTCGCCGAAGACTTTTGTCTTCTCGAGTATGGCAAGAATAAGCCCGTAGACTAGCAGGAAAACGAAAGCGGGAACGAAGTAGTTCAGGATTCCGATGTCCAGGAACGATGCCATTTACTTATTTCCTCCCGAAGTTCCTTGGGTCAGAGAGAGCCTCAACGAACTTTGTGGCCATGCCTTTATCTTCGGGCTTCTTTTCCTTGAACATATAAAGTATCAGCACGAATATGCCAATGGCCATAAGTATCCCCTTGTCGCTCGGCGTCAATTGCAGCCAAGGCGGCAGGAACGTTGTCGTGCCGGGTATTGAGCCGTAGACAGCCCAGATAATTCCTCCTACAGAGAGTATGACGGCCAAGAAGAACGGCAGGCCAGTCCACCCTTCAGCCGAAGTGCCGAATATCCCGAGTATCAATAGGACCATAAGAAGCACAATGACCAACAGCGAGACTCTCGGCAGGAACTGCTTTATGGTCTCTATTATCCAAGGCACCCTCAGCACGAAGAACGCAGTAACGAAAGCGACTACCACATTGATGTTCTTTGTCGAATCTGAAGAGCCGAACAGCCTTACTTTCTGCAGTATGCCGTAGAATATCGTGAACACGATAAGGAAAGGGAACACCACGTCATAGAACCCAATAGATTCCATCGTCCGCAGCATGTCCCTGAAATTCACTTGCTCGAATACCATTATTTACCTTCCTTCTCCTCTTTCTTGCCTGGCTTTGGGCTTCCGCCTATGATGTAAAACACAGTGCCTATCATGCCGGCGAATATTATCAAGGGGACTACTACCGTGCTTTTCTCTGACAGTATGTATGCGATAATGGGGTCAAGCCAGTTGAATGCGTCAAGGAATATCAACAATATTGCGATGAACATCACTAATGTAAGGAAAACTTTCCATACCTTGTTGTCTGCGAAGCTGAACTCTCCTTCCGCCATGAACGAGCCTGCCAAAAGCATGAAGCATACTACGATTGTAAGCACCATGGCGACCTTAGGCAACGAAACTTGCAATGCTGTGACTATCTCTTTGGTTGCGATGACGAAGAACGCGATTACGAAAGCGACCATCGAGTTGATGTTCTTCCTCGGGTACTTCTTCCCGTCAATCTCCTCGACGCCGAAGACTTTCGTCTTCTCGAGTATCCCGAACAGTATTGAGAACACCAGAAGGAAAGGCAGGATTACATCGAAGAACCCGAAGTCCTTTAAAAAGTCTATTGCCGAGCCTAATGCTGTCATGTTCAATCAAACATAAGAGCAATTTAGTATATAAATATTGTGTTTGGTTTTGGGGATTCTGGATGGATGAGTGAGGCAAACTTTGAAGAAGATAATTTTAGAAAAAGAAAAAAAAGAAAAAGCGGTTAGCAGCAGAGTATGCTGTCCGGAGTTGAGACTGTTGATCTATCTCCATACTCTGGCTCTACAAGATTCCTGATTGTATTAGACACGCAATATTTTTCCTCTTGGAATATTGGCTTATTGCATGGCCAGATGAACAAATGGTCAGTGGATATCATTTGCACTTTGCCGCTGCAGGTCTTATCCTTGCTATCAAGAAGGCTCATTTGGGCAGTCTTAAACACTAACATACAATTTTTAGAAGCTTGTTTACAAATCTGCTGACCAGTCTTGCCATTATTTGCAATAATGGTATCTTTTTCAAGAACTAAGC